>JANMXL010000206.1:0-32940 GCA_031380885.1 Burkholderiales bacterium
GTGCGGCGCGACCAGGCCGAGACCTCGGTGCTGTTCGAGCTGATCGCCGAGCGCTACGAGCACAAGAGCCTGGCGATCACGGCTGTTGTGCGCATGCGGTGCGCGCACGAGGGGGGCAGTCAAACCGTGGAGACGTTCGCGCCCGGTAACCACACAGTTCCTCATTTGGACAAAAAAGTCCCCATTTGAATTCGGCAAATCAAATCACAGGCGCAGCGAGCGACAGGCGGCGATGCCTCGGCATCCGTACCGAAACCACGTACCGGTGGCTACATGGTGGCTACATGAGCCCCAGAAACAACAAAGCCTCACCTGGTGAGTGAGGCTAAGTGCTTGATTTATATGGGGTGGCTGATGGGGCTCGAACCCACGACAACAGGAATCACAATCCTGGACTCTACCAACTGAGCTACAGCCACCGTAGCGGAGAAGTATAGGCGATGCCTGGTGCGGCGATGCCCGGCACATCACCGCTGAACGCCACGCTCAGCGGCCGTCGACGGGTTCGCTGGCGCTGGCTTTCGCAGTTGCCTTCGCGTCAACCTGGACCTTCAGGCGAACCTTCAGCGCGCCGAAGTAGGCCTGGGTCTCGGCATCGCCCCAAGCCTGCTCGTACTGGTTCCTGGCCTGCGCTGTGTCCGCCACGACGGGATCGCGACCGATGACCTTCTGAACCTTCGCCACGACGTAGCCATCCGGGCCCAGGTCGATGCCGACGAACGCCGGCAGCTTCTTCGGATCGGCGCCCAGCACCGCCTGCGTGGTGGCCTTGCCCAGCTCCTGGATCTGCAGACGCGAGATCCGCCGTGACTCGATTCTCATGTCGGTTTGGGGCGCCTGCTGCAACGCAGCCAGACGCGCCTTGCCTTCGGCTTGTGCGAGTGCGGCGGCCTGCGCGCTGACCACACGGGCGCGCACCTGTTCTTTCACCTCAGCCAGCGGCAAGGCATGCGCCGCTTCGTACTGAACGACGCGACCAGACACGAGCTGGTTGGCGGTCGTTTCCACCGCATCGGTGTTGCGCTTGTTGCGCAAGGCATCGTTGGCGAACAGCGCGTCGAGAAACTTCGGCGACGCCAGCGGGCCGGTCGCGCCTGGCGCCGGTCGGCGCGTCACGCCCTGCGCGGTCTTCAGCACCAGCCTGTACTTGTCGATCGCCGGCTTCAAGCTGTCGGACTGTTCGTAGACGAGGTTGGTGAAGTCGGCAGCGGCTTCAGAGAATCTCTTTTGCGCCAGTTGCCGGCGCACTTCGGCCTCGATCTCGGGGCGCACGCTCTCGAAGCTGCGTTTGTCGCCGCCGCGCTTGTCGGTCACGCGGATGATGTGAAAACCGAAGTCGGTCTCGACCACGCCGCTGGTTTCACCGACCTTCAAGCCATAGGCCTCGTCCTCGAAGGGCTTGACCATCGCGCCGCGGCCGAAGAAATCGAGGTCGCCGCCCTGGACTGCCGAGCCGGGATCTTGCGAATTCGCCTTGGCCAGTTCGGCAAAGTTTTCCGGATGCTTGGTGATCTCAGCCAGCAGCGCTTCGGCCTTGGCTTTCGCGTTGGCGCGTTCGGCGGCAGGCAGCGCCTTGTCGGCGGCGATCAGGATGTGGCTGGCACGTCGCTCTTCCGGTGTGCTGTAGCGCGCTGCATTCTCGGTGTAGTAGCGGGCGAGGTCTTCTTCGTTGACCGCCACCTGCTGGCCCATCGCGTCGAGGTCGAGCACCACATATTCAATGCTCGCCCGCTCCGGCGCCTGGAATTGCGCGGCGTGGGCCGGGTCCTTGTGATAGGCCTGCAGATCGGCATCGGTCGGCTGGACGCGGGCCGCATAGCCGGCGGCGTCGAAGCGCTGCAACACGACCTCGCGCTGCTGGAAGTACGCATCCAGTGCCTGGTCGGCGGCGCCGGTCGAGACGAAGCCGGTCCCCGACACGCCGAGCAGCACCTGGTTCACCGACAGGTCCTGGCGCAGCCGGCGGGCAAACATGTCGCTGGACATGCCCTGCGCAGCGATCAAGTCCTTGTTGACGCTGCCGTCCGGGTTGCGGATCGCCGCGAACTGCGGGTCGGTGGAGAACAGGCGCTGCAGGCGGTCGTCGGTCGTGCCCAGATGCAACTGGTCGGCGGTGACCCGCATCACACGCTGACGAATCAGCACGTCAAGCGTCTGCTGCCTGGCCTCGGCGCTGTCCAACAGCTTGGGGTCGATGGTGGGGTTCTGTCGCCGCACCCGCTCGACCTGCTCACGGTGCGACTCGTCCCACTCGGCCTGGGTGATCGACTGCCCGGCCACCTTGGCCACCGACTGCTTGGCGCCCTCGCTGAAGCCGCTGTAGCCCTGCACCCCGAGGAACACGAAGGACGGCACGATCAGCACCACCAGCGCAAATTGGAGCAAGCGCATGTGCTTGCGGAAGAAATCGAACATCGTTGACCTCGGATGGACACGCGCGCGGGTTACGGCACGTCAAGAAATCAGGCGTCGGAAAACCGTGCATCCCGAACGCGAAAAAGGCGACCCACGGTTCGCCTTTGCTTGGTGACTGTGACCGATTTTATCTGCAGCCCCGGCTCCGGGAACGTCGATGCAGAGGCACTGCGTCTGGTGGGTGCTGAGGGGCTCGAACCCCCGACCTACGCCTTGTAAGGGCGCCGCTCTACCAACTGAGCTAAGCACCCACAGTGCTTGGTAATCGCCTTACTTCAGCGCATCCTTCAAGGCCTTGCCCGGCCGGAACTTCGGCACCTTGGCCGCCTTGATCTTGATGGCCGCACCGGTGCGCGGGTTGCGGCCGCTGCGCGCGGCGCGCTTGGTCACGCTGAACGTGCCAAAACCGACGAGCGTCACGCTGTTGTTCTTCTTGAGCGTTGACTTCACGCCGCCGATGAGCGCCTCGAGGGCGCGACCTGCGGCCGCTTTGGAAATGTCCGCTTGCTTGGCGATGTGTTCGATCAGTTCTGACTTGTTCACAAAGTGTCCCCCTCGGAATGGATGCGTGTGGTTGGAGTCGGCGGTGACTGTGCGCCTCACAAGCCACAACCATCGAGGCATTACAGCCGTGCCGTTGGTGGGTGTCAAGCGCGCAACCAGATTCTATCGAGACGAAGACGGCGCCCCGGCACTGTCACGGTACGCGCTGCCGTGGCGGCGCCGCGACCACCAGCGCGACCCCGGCTGCAGTCAACGCCATGCCCAACAACATCGGCACGGTGAGCACCTCGTCGAACAGAGCCCAGGCCATCAGCGCTGTGGTCGGTGGCACCAGGTACAGCAAGCTGGTGACGCGGGTCGCCGCGCCGCGCTGGATCAGCAGGTACAACAGTGAACTGCCACCAAGCGTGAGGCCGAACACCGACCAGAGCAGTGCAGACACCAAGGTCGAATTCCATCGCACCGCCTCCGACTCGGCCCAGGCCAAAGGCAGGCTGACCAGCAGCGCCGCCAGCAGCTGGACCGTGTTGGCGGTGCGCACATCGCAGCGCGTCACGAAGCGCTTCTGGTACAGCGTGCCGACGGTGATACCAATCAGCGCGATGAATGCCAGACCCAGGTTCCAAGGCGTGATCTCACCGACACCGAGCTTGCGCCAGACCACCAGCGTCAGCCCGCTCAAGCCGAGGCCCAGCCCGGCCCACTGACGCCCGCTGACCACAGGCGCACGGTTCGAAGGAGCAAGCGCCGACAGCCACAGCGCGGTCAACACCGGCTGCAGCCCCACCAGCAAAGCGACGGTGCCCGCGCCGATGCCGGCCTTCACGGCCGCCCACACCCCACCCAGATAGGCGGCATGCATCAACACGCCCGTGACAACCAGGTGCAACCATTGCGCCCGGCCGACCGGCCAGGGCGCTCGTGCCCACGCGATCCAGACACCGAAGCACATCACCGACAGCGCATAGCGCCAGCACAGGAAGGTGAAGGTCGGCGCCTGCAGCATCGCGACGCGCGCGACGATGAAGCCGGTGCTCCAGATCAGCACGAACACCGCCGGCATGGCAAGCAATGCCCGGTGGCTGCGCGACTCCGCGAGGGCTGTCACCGTGCCGCTGGTCAACGTGCCGCTACCGCGCTTTGGCACGGATCTCGGGCAGCGCTTTCTGCAGGTAGTACACCATCGACCAGACTGTCAACACCGCAGACAGGCCGATCAGCACCGTGCCCCAGGCGTGGGTGTCGATGACGTTGAACAGCCTGCCGTCGAACAGCAGGAACGGTATGGCGATCATCTGCACGACGGTCTTCACCTTGCCCAGCATGTGCACCGCGACACTGCGCGAGGCACCGATCTGCGCCATCCATTCACGCAGGGCAGAAATCGCGATCTCGCGCCCGATGATCACCAGCGCCACCAGCGCGTGCAGCCGGTGCAGGTGCACCAGCACCAGCAGCGCGGCGCAGACCAGGAACTTGTCAGCCACCGGGTCGAGGAAGGCGCCGAACGACGAAGTTTGTTTCAGCCTGCGCGCCAGGAAGCCATCGGCCCAGTCGGTCAGCGCGACGACGATGAACAGCACGGTGGCCACGGTGTTGCGCGTGGCGTCTTGCAGATCCAGATAGAACACACCGACCACCAAGGGAATCGCAACGATGCGGGCCCAGGTGAGGAGCGTCGGCAAATTGAAAAACATGCCGATGATTGTGCCGCGTTGCTCGATGCCGACGCTCACGGGCGTCAAGTGTGCGGCGCTTGAAACGACGATCGTCGCTGAATAGAAACGTTTCTGTGATCCGCCACGGTCGTGGCAGGCTGGACACATCGCCAAACGGCGCGGCGGGCAGCAGGGATGCACAACCCGCGAACAGCACCAGGACAAAAGACGGGAGAAACGGAAGCGTTGCCCGCCCGCCAGCGCGCGGTGTCGTCACGGCGAGCCGCTCAATGCAGCGCACGGTAGATGGCCTCGGCCAGGTCCTTCGAGATGCCCTCCACGCTCAGCAGGTCATCGACGCTGGCGCTCGCCACACCGCGCACACCGCCGAAACGCTGCAGCAGCTTCGCGCGCTTCTTCGGCCCGACACCGGCGATGTCTTCCAGCTTGCTGCCGCCGGTGCGCACGCTGGCGCGCTTGGCGCGCATGCCGGTGATCGCGAAGCGGTGCGCTTCATCGCGGATCTGCGCCACCAGCATCAGCGCGGCGGAATCCTTGCCGAGCGCGACCTTGGCGCGTCCGTCGGCGAACACAAGCTCTTCGAGTCCCACCTTGCGCCCCTCGCCTTTCTCGACGCCGACGATCAGCCCGAGGTCGATGCCGAGCTCCTCGAACACCTCGCGCGCCATGCTGACCTGGCCACGCCCGCCGTCGACCAGCACCAGGTCGGGCATTCGCAGCTCGGGCTTGGCGATCACCTCGTCGTCATCGGGTGCATCTTGCGATGCGCCGCCGCCGACATCGATCGCCTCGGCGCGCTTGGCCACCTGCGCGGCCAGCTTGCCGTAGCGGCGCGTCAGCACCTGGCGCATCGCCGCGTAATCGTCGCCGCCAGTGATGCCCTCGATGTTGTAGCGGCGGTACTGGGCACTCTGCATCTTGTGGTTCTCGAACACCACGCAAGATGCCTGGGTCGCTTCACCCGCGGTGTGGCTGATGTCGAAACACTCGATGCGAAACGTAGCCAGGGCGGTGGCGTCGATCTCCAGCACATCGACCAGAGCGCGCGTGCGCGCTTGCTGCGAGCCCTCTTCGGCCAGCAGCTGCGCCAGCCGCAGATCGGCGCCCGTGATGCACATGTCCAGCCAGGCCCGACGGGCATCGCGTGGCTGGTGCTGCGCCGTCACCTTGACGCCAGCATGCAGGGTCAATGCGTCGATCAGCGCCTTGTCCACCGGGTGGCTCAGCACCAGCAGCGGCGGCACACTGCCCCCCAGGTAGTGCTGCGCGATGAAGGCTTCGAGCACCAGCGCTTCGGGCGAGGCTGAAGGCTTGCCACTGTCGTCGGTGGCCGTTTCGGCGCCCAGCGTGGTCGCGTCATCGACATGCACCGGAAAGAACGGCCGGTCGCCCAGGTGCCTGCCGCCGCGCACCATCGCCAGGTTGACGCACGCGCGACCGCCTTGCACCTTCACGGCGAGGATGTCGGCGTCGCGCGTCGCGCCGCCGGTGTTGTCTTCGACAGCTTGCTGGTGCAGCACCCGCGACAGCGCACCGAGCTGGTTGCGGATTTCGGCCGCCTGTTCGAACTGCAACGCATCGGCGTGCGCCATCATCTGCGCCTGCAGCGCGTCCATCACCTGCTGCTGTTCGCCTTGCAGGAAGCGCTCGGCGTTGGCCACGTCGCGGGCATAGTCGTCCGCCGAGATCAGCGCAACGCACGGCCCGGAGCAGCGCTTGATCTGGTGCAGCAGGCAGGGGCGGCTGCGGTGGTTGAATACCGTGTCTTCGCAGGTGCGCAGCCGGAACACCTTTTGCAGCAGCTGGATCGACTCCTTGACCGCCCAGGCGCTGGGGTAGGGGCCGAAGTAGCGGTGCCGTTGATCGACTGGGCCGCGGTAATAGGCCATCCGAGGGTAATCAGCGCCCCCAAGGCCACCGCTTTGCGGCGTCCGCCCCCCCGAGGGTGAGCTTGAAGCGGCCGTGCCCGTGATCTTCAGATAGGGGTAGCTTTTGTCGTCGCGGAACAGGATGTTGTAGCGCGGGTTCAGCGTCTTGATCAGGTTGTTTTCGAGCAGCAGCGCCTCGGCTTCCGAGCGCACCACCGTCGTCTCCATCCGCACGATCTTCGTGATCATGTGGCCGATGCGCGTGCCGCCGTGCTGCTTCTGGAAGTAGCTGGACACCCGCTTCTTCAGGTCGCGCGCCTTGCCAACGTAGAGCACACCGCCCTGCGCATCGAAGTAGCGATAGACACCCGGCAGGCCGGGCAGCGCCGCCACGTCGGCGAGCAGCTGCTGGCGCAGGAGATCGGCTTCGGTGGCTGGCGCCGCGTCGGGTTCAGGGGTGTCGGACATCGCCCGCGATTGTGCCGACGCTCGGATAATTCGCCGATGCCCTTGAACGCGCCACTCGCGCACCCTCGCCGCGCCATCTGGGATGTGGTCTGCCGTGTCGTCGACAACCACGGCGATGCGGGCGTGTGCTGGCGGCTGGCGGCCGATCTGGCCTCGCGCGGCATCACAGTGCGCTTGTGGATCGACGATGCGCGGGCGCTGGCCTGGATGGCGCCCGAGGGTCGTGCTGGCGTCGAGGTGCGGCCCTGGCCTGTGAGCGACGAGGCGCTCGCCACCGTGGCCGCAGAAGCCGCCACGGTGGTGATCGAGGCCTTCGGCGGTGGTCTGCCCGAACCTTGTCTGCGCCGAATGGCCGATGCGCACCAGCGCTCGGCCGCGCCGCTCTGGATCAACCTCGAGTACCTGAGCGCCGAGCCGTATGTCGAGCGCAACCACCGGCTGCCGTCGTGGCAAGGCAGCGGCCCTGCCCGCGGCCTCACCAACTGGTACTTCTACCCCGGGTTCACCGCGGGCACCGGCGGTCTGCTGCGGGAGGCCGATCTGATACAACGGCAAGCCGCGTTCAGCCGCGAATCCTGGATGGCTGATCACGGCATCACGCCGCAGCCTGGAGAGCGCCTGGTCAGCCTGTTCTGCTACGCGAACCCGAATCTGCCGGCGCTGCTGCACGCCCTTTCCGCTCGCCCCACGCTGCTGCTGACGACACCGGGCCACGCGACCGAGCAGGTGGCGCAGGCGTTCGCCAGCACCGGCACGCCGCACAACGTGCGCATCCACGCCCTGCCCTGGCTGACGCAGACCGATTACGACCACCTGCTGTGGTCGTGCGACCTGAACTTCGTGCGCGGCGAGGATTCGCTGGTGCGCGCGATCTGGGCCGGGCGCCCCTTCCTCTGGCAGATCTACCCGCAGCACGACGGCGCGCATGCAGCCAAGCTCGCGGCATTTCTGGCCCAGGCGTCGCAGGCCGCCGACCCCGCTCTGGCTGAGGCGATCCAGCGGGCGGCATGGCGCTGGAACAGCCTGCCCACGGCGACAGATGGCGACGCCTGGAGCCTGCTGAATTCACCGTCATCGATGTCAGCCTGGGGCGAGCTGTGCGCAGCCTGGGGCACAGAACTGCGGGCCCTGCCCGACCTCGCCACCCAGCTGATGGCGTTCGCCGACGCCAAATCGAGCCTTCCGCAGGCTAAAATCTGAGGCTTTTTGTTTCACGATCCACGAAACACGAAAAGCCAACTCCACGGATCTCAACGGACAGCGTCATGAAAATCGCACAGGAAATTCGAGCCGGCAACGTCATCATGCACGGCAAGGACCCGATGGTCGTGCTGAAGACCGAATACAGCCGCGGCGGCCGCAATTCGGCCACCGTGCGCATGAAGCTCAAGAGCCTGCTGAGCAGCTCCGGCACCGAAGTCGTCTTCAAGGCCGACGACAAGATGGACCAGGTCATCCTCGACAAGAAGGAGTGCACCTACTCCTACTTCGCCGACCCGATGTACGCCTTCATGGACGCCGAATACAACCAGTTCGAGGTCGAGAGCGAGAACATGGGCGATGCGCTCCAGTATCTGGAAGACGCGATGCCGGTCGAAGTGGTGTTCTACGACGGCAAGGCGATTTCGGTCGAACTGCCGACCAGCCTGGTGCGCGAGATCGTCGAGACCGAGCCGGCCGTCAAGGGCGACACCTCGGGCAAGGTGCTGAAGAACGCGAAGCTGGCCACCGGTTTCGAGATCTCGGTGCCGCTGTTCGTGCAGACCGGCGACAAGGTCGAAATCGACACCCGCACGCACGAGTACCGCAAGCGCGTGTAAGGGTAAGCGTCTATCGGCAGGACGGACAGCGGGCCCGCGGATGTCGATGCCGAGCAGCGGACGGCGCTGGCCTTGTGGCACACCGAGCGACAGACCTTGCTCCCGCTGACTGCCCAGCAGAAGGCGGTGTTCACGATCCACGTCGAAGTGCAACCGCTGAGACAGGCCGCGTCGGATGAGCGTCGCTGAGGCAGGCGACTCGCCAGACACGGCCAGCGCCTTCGCTGCCGCCCTGTCTGCTGAGTGGAAAGACCGTCCGCGCTTCGTCGTGCTGGACGACCGCTTCGATGGTGGTCGCCGCTTCCTGCAGTGCCTGCAAGCCTGGCGTGCCGATCCGCACCGCTGCGCGCAACTGCATGTGATCACCGTGTCCAGCAACCTCGCCGAGGGTTGCACGGCGTTCGCTCTCGCCGATGAGCTCGGCAGCAGCTGGCCGCCGATCACACCCAATGTGCACCGACTGGCCTTCGACGAGGGACAAGTGCAGTGGCTGCTGATGCCGATGACCCTGCGAGAAGGGCTGCGGGAACTGACGTTCCCTGTCGATGCGTTTGCGCTGCGTACCCGTTCCGAGAACGATGCCGCCGCGTCGCGACAACAGGCCAAGGCGCTGGCGCGGCTGTCCAATGTGGGCAGCCTGACATGGTTCGAGGCAACGACCATGACAGATCCCGATGCGATGCGTTCTGCCGGCTTCACGCCGCGGAACGATGCCGCCAAGTGCTGGCGTTATGACCCGTCATTCACCCCCAGGCGTGCGCCATCGCGCTCCGTCGAGAGCGCACGCGAGAACACGCCGGTGCTGGTAATCGGCGCAGGCCTGGCCGGCTGCGCGATGGCCTGGGCACTGGCCGAGCAAGGGCGCGACAGCATCGTGTTCGAGCGCCATGGCGCACTGGCGATGGAGGCCTCGGGCAACGCGGCCGGCCTGTTCCACGGCATCGTCAATCCGCAGGACGGTGCCCATGCGCGCTTCAACCGCGCAGCAGCGCTGGAGGCACAGCGCGCCGTCTCGGTTGCGCTGGCACAGCACGGCGTCCAGGGCAGCGCGCAAGGCCTGTTGCGTTTGGAGACAGAGAAGGAGACGGAGAAGGCGCATGACGGCGACGGTGCACTGCCCGCGATGTGGGCCACGCTGCGGCGGCTGGCCCTGCCGCCGGACTATGTGCAGGCGCTGTCGGCGCGAGAGGCCTCAGATCGCAGCGGCTTGACCTTGCGCCAGCTGGCCTGGTGGTATCCGGGCGGAGGCTGGGTTCAACCGGCTGGGCTGGCGCGGTCGTTCATCGAGCGCGCCGGGCGGCATGCCACGCTGAGGGTCAACTGCGACGTCGAGTCGCTGACGCGCGAATCCAACAGATGGGTGCTGCGCGATGCCGATGGCCACGCCCTGGCCACTGCGGACACTGTGGTGCTGGCCAATGCGGGTGATGCGCTGCGGTTGCTGCGACCGTCTATGCCGCCATCCATGCCACCGTCACAGCCAGACGCCTGGCCGTTGCTGAAGCTGCGCGGTCAGATCAGCATGGCGCGGCTCGGCGACATCGGCGAGCTGACGCTGCCGCGGGTGCCGATCACCGGCGCGGGCTACCTGCTGCCGCCCATCGACGGGCTGGCGATCTTTGGTGCCACCTCACAGCCCGGCGACGACGACCCCTCGGTGCGCGACCGCGATCATCACCACAACCTGGCGCAGCTGTGTCGCTTAACCGGCACCGTGGTTCAGATCGATTCGACTCGGTTGGCTGGCCGCACCGGTTGGCGCTGGACCACCGACGACCGGCTGCCGGTGCTGGGTGCGGTGCCCGACATCACCGCGGCTCTCGGCATGCATCGCCTTGAACAGCCCGCGCAGGTGCCGAAGCTGCCGGGGCTTTACGCGTGCACCGGCTTCGGTTCGCGCGGCATCACTTGGGCGGCGTTGGCGGCGCAGGTGGTGGCCGCATCGATCACCGGCGCCCCGATGCCCATCGAGTCAGGTCTGCTGAACAGAGTGGACGCTGCCCGCTTCGTGGTTCTCCGGGCCGCACGACGATCGAGACGCGGTCGCTAGAAGCCCATCGGGCCTCTTCTCAGGCGACCCGCAGAGCTTCAGCTCGGGCGGCCCATCAGGCTTCTTCTCAGACGCCCCGCAAAGCGTCGGCTCAGGCCGCTGTCGGGCCTGCGCCTGCCGCGGGAGCCGAGGCGCCTGCCTCATCGGCTGCGGCTTCGGGTTCGCCGTCAGCGCCGATTTTGCGACCCGCCTTTTCCTTCACTTTCTCTTCCTTCTTCTTCTTCTTGGCCAGCTCGCGCTGGCGTTTTTCGAACGAATAGTTGGGCTTGGCCATGGGCATGCATCCGCTTCAATGAATAAGGCCGCGAGATTACGCTGTTTTCAGCGCGTTCCCGCGGCGTCAGGGCGCAGCCGCGTACGTCACCGGCTCAACACCCTCGGGGCCGCCAAATAGGCACAGGCTGGCCCGGTGTCGCGCAAAGATGCCCACGCTGACCACGCCGGGCCACTGGTTGATCTCGCACTCCATCGCCAGTGGGTCGGTGATGTGCAGCCCATGCACATCGATCAGGTGGCCGCCGTTGTCGGTGACCACACCGGCGCGCAGCACCGGGCGGCCGCCCAGCGCCACAAAGTGCCGCGCGATCTGTGCCGCGGCCATCGGGATCACCTCGACCGGCAGTGGAAAGCGGCCCAGCACCGCGACCCGCTTCGACACATCGGCGATGCAGACGAAGCGGTCGGCCAGGTCGGCCACGATCTTCTCGCGCGTCAGCGCTGCGCCGCCGCCCTTGATCATGTGGCCGCGAGGGACGATCTCGTCGGCACCGTCGATGTAGACCGGGATGCGCTCGATCGCATTGCTGTCGAGCACCGCGATGCCATGGGCACGCAGCCGCTCGCTGCTTTTCTCGCTGCTCGACACCGCGCCAGCGATCTGGTCACGCATCGTCGCCAGCGCATCGATGAAGCAGTTGACCGTGGAGCCGGTGCCCACGCCCACGACGCTGCCCGGCACCACCTGCGCCAGCGCGGAGCGGCCGACCATCGCTTTCAGTTCATCCTGGGTCATGGAAATGCCTTTGAGACAATTGCAAATTATCTCGCTCTGAATTCATGGCCCTCCTCCCCTACGCACTGACCCGCCGGTTCCTGTTCGGCCTCGACCCGGAACAGGCGCATGACCTGACGCTGGACACCCTCGCGCGCCTCCAGCACACACCGCTGATGTGCGCGATCCGCCAGACGCGCATCGACGACCCGGTGACGGTGGCCGGCCTGCGCTTCCCGAACCGCATCGGCCTGGCGGCCGGCCTCGACAAGAATGGCCGCTGCATCGACGGCTTTGGCGCGCTGGGCTTCGGTTTCATCGAGGTCGGCACAGTGACGCCACTGGCGCAACCCGGCAACCCGAAACCACGCATGTGGCGCCTGACCGAAGCGAATGCACTGATCAATCGCCTCGGCTTCAACAACGGCGGACTCGCGGCCTTCGTCGCCAACGTGCAGCGTGCAACGTTCCGGCAACAAGGCGGCATCCTCGGCCTGAACATCGGCAAGAACGCGGCCACACCGATCGAGCGCGCGGTCGATGACTACCTCACAGGCCTCGACGGCGTGTACCCGCATGCCGATTACGTGACAGTCAACATCTCTTCACCGAACACCCAGAACCTGCGCGTGCTGCAAAGCGACGACGCGCTCAATACACTGCTCGGTGCGCTGTCGGAACGCGACGCCACACTGGCCCAGCGCCACGGCCGCCAGGTGCCGATGTTCGTGAAAATCGCGCCCGACCTCGTCGAAAATCAGATTCGAGTGATCGCCGCGACATTGAAGCACCACTGCATCAGCGGCGTGATCGCGACCAACACGACGACCTCGCGGGAAGCCGTGAAACATCTGCCGCACGCCGAGGAAACCGGCGGCCTGTCGGGCGCCCCGGTCTTCGAGGCCAGCAACGCGGTGATCCGCCAGCTTCGCGCCGAGCTGGGTTCAGGCTATCCGATCATTGGCGTTGGCGGCGTGATGAGCGGTGCCGATGCGGTCGCCAAGGTGGCGGCCGGCGCTGACCTGGTGCAGATCTACACCGGCTTCATCTACAAGGGACCAGAGTTGGTGACTGAGGCTGCTCTGGCGTTGAAGCAGAACACTTCAAGATGAGCGTGTGAGCGCTGTGCCGGGGCACTGTGTTGCGTTCATGCCTGAGGACAGAGCGCCTAGGCATGAGCGGAGCCGGTTTCCCCATGCCCTCGGCGGCACCAGCAACACGCCCCAACTGGGTCGCCTCGAAGTCCGTGCCGCTGGTGATCCCACCTTCGGCTCGTCCGGCGAGCAGCACATCACGCTGGCTCAGCTCAACGAGGCACGCGCCAGCGAGCAGGCGTTGGCGCAGCAGCTGGCCGATCTGGGCGAGCAGGTCGATTCGCTGCAGACGCGCTTCGACCTGGTGCGCCTGGCCACGTCCGACGGACTGTGGGACATGGAGATCAACCACGACGACCCGTCGAACCCCGACAACCCCTTTTGGTGGTCGGATCAGTTCCGCCGCATGCTGGGATTCAGCAACGAAAAGGACTTCCCCAACATCCTGTCCAGCTGGTCAAGCCGACTGCACAACGCTCGCGACCACTCAGCGGTAGAACGCCTCAACCCGGCCCTTCAGCTTGATCAACAGCGGCTGCCCCTTGCGGTCCACAGCCTTGCCGGCGGGCACCTTGATCCAGGCTTCGCTGAGGCAGTACTCCTCGACATCGGTGCGGTCGACGCCATTGAAGCGGATGCCGACATCGTGTTGAAACACCGCCGCCACGTGGTGCGGGCTGCGGGCGTCGATGGACAGGTGGTCGGGCAGCGGGGGTTTGGTGACGGTGTCGTTCATGGCGATGTGTTGAGTGGGGCTCAGCCCTGCAGGCCGGCGTAGACGTTCTGCACGTCTTCGTTGCCATCGAGTGCGACCAGAAAGGCTTCGACCTCTTCCAGCTGTTCGGCGCTCAGACTGGCGGGCGCGACGGGATTCTTCGGCTTGTAGCCCAGCTTGGCCGACAGCACAGTGAAGCCTTGCGCCGGCAGCGCGCGGCTGACCAGATCGAGGTCGGTCGGGTCGGTGAGAAACAGCGTGACGCCCTCATCGGCGGCCTCGAAATCCTGCGCGCCCGCTTCGATGGCGGCCAGCTCTGGGTCGGCACCGGCGGCGGTCGGCTCGGCCTCGATCATGCCCAGGTGGTCGAAGTCCCACGCCACCGAGCCCGAGGCGCCGAGCTGCCCCTTGCGGAACAGCACGCGCATTTCGGAGGCCGCGCGGTTCACGTTGTCGGTCAGGCATTCGACCATCACCGGCACGCGGTGCGGCGCGAAACCCTCGTACAGCGCGTGCTCGAAATGCACCGCCTCGCCGGTCAGGCCCGCGCCCTTCTTGATTGCGCGTTCCAGCGTCTCTTTCGGCATCGACACCTTGCGCGCCTGCTCGACCACCAGCCGCAAGCGCGAATTCGCCGCCGGATCAGGGCCCTGGCGCGCGGCGATCATGATGTCCTTGGCCAGCTTGCCGAACAACTGCCCGCGGGCGTTGGCGGCAAGGTCTTTGTGCTTGGCTTTCCACTGCGCGCCCATGTCCGGAGTTCCTCGACGTTCCTCTGCGTGAGCGCGGATTCTATGCAGGGCGTCTGCACAGGTCCGCCATGCACAGGTCCGCCGCTACTCCGGTGTCAAGGGATCGCCGTCGGCACCGCCGTCCGACAGCGCCTGGCGCGCCAGCTCTTCATCGCTGAGTGCAGGTGCGGCTTCCAGTGCGGCGAGCTCCTCCAGCATCTCTGGCGTGGGCTGCGCCTTGCCGAGCAGCACGTCCTCGAAGGTGGCGTGTGCCTCGCGCTGCTCCTCGTGGTCGACCGGCGAGGGATGCAGCAAGGCCGGCTTCAAGGCTGGAAGCCGGGCCGCGGCGAGTTCGAGTTGTTCGTCCACCAGCTTGGCGAACGGGCCTCCTTCAGTGTCGTCGGGGGTGTTGTCGGGGGTCATGGGCAGTCTCCTTGCTGCACCGATCTTGTTCCCTTCGACGCGATAGCGCCAGCGAATTCCGAGAGTTCAGCGCACCGGCTGCGACGCAATCTGGGCTTGCCTGACAGCAGTTCTGCAAGGCCTGCGACTGAGCGGATCTGCGCACGCTGACGCTCACGCCCCGGCGGTTACGATGATTTCATCGCAAACGCAAGAGGCGCAGTACGGTGGCAACTCAGGACAGGCAAGCGAGCGCGGTTTCCGGCGGCGGTATCGAAGCGAGTCGCGCTTGATCCACTGGCTGCGCAACGAAAGCGAGCCGCTGCCGGACACGCGGTGGGCGCTGCCACCCGGCTCCGACGCGCCGGGGCTGCTCGCGGCAGGCGGTGAACTGAGCCCCGCACGGCTCACCGAGGCTTATTCGAAGGGCGTGTTCCCCTGGTACAGCGACGGCCAACCGGTGCTGTGGTGGTCGCCCGATCCGCGCATGGTGCTGTGGACGCCCGAATTCAAGCTCAGCCGTTCGCTGCGCAAAACGATCGCCAAGTTCACCCGCTCGCCCGGCTGCGAGGTGCGCATCGACAGCGCCTTCGAGCAGGTGATTGCGGCCTGCGCCGCCAGCCCGCGCGAGGGACAGGACGGCACCTGGATCGTGCCCGACATGGTGGCCGCCTACAGCCGCTGGCACACCCTGGGTGCGGTGCACAGCGTCGAGACCTGGATCGACGGCGAACTGGCAGGCGGCCTGTACGGCGTCGGCATCGGCCGGATGTTCTTCGGCGAATCCATGTTCTCTCGGCGCACCGACGCGTCGAAGATCGCGCTGGCCGCGTTGGTGTGCTTCGCCCGCGAAAACGGCATCGACCTGATCGACTGCCAGCAGCGCACCGGCCACCTCGGTTCGATGGGGGGTCGCGAACTGCCGCGCCACGTGTTTGAAGCCGCAATCTCCGAGCGTGTGCAGGCGAGCCCCGTGACGACGTGGAATTATCATCAACGGCTGTGGGCGCGTCTGGCGTCGCTGCCCACGAACGTTGAGGCTTCCCCTGACGAAGGCCGTCCGTGACCCACCCGAAAGAGCTTCCGCTCGCGTCCTTGCAGTTCTATTCGACGGCGCCCTACGCGTGCAGCTACCTGCCGGGCAGGATGGCCCGCTCGCAGGTCGCGACGCCCGGCCACATCATTCAGTCGGATGTCTACTCGGGCCTGGTCAGCAACGGTTTTCGGCGCAGCGGCATGTTCACCTACCGCCCACATTGCGACAACTGCCAAGCCTGCGTTCCACTGCGCGTGCCGGTGGCCACGTTCGAGCCCACACGCAGCCAGCGCCGCGCCTGGAAGCTGCACGGCTCGCTGCAGGCACGCGTGCTCAAGCTGGGCTTCGTGCAGGAGCATTACCAGCTCTACCTGCGCTACCAGTCGCAGCGCCACACCGGTGGTGGCATGGACAACGACAGCGTCGACCAGTACACCCAGTTCCTGCTGCAAAGCCGCGTCAATTCACGGCTGGTGGAATTCCGCGAGCCGGTGGCAGGCGCTGCGCCGGGGCAGCTCGGTGTGCTGAAGATGGTGTCGATTCTCGACATCCTGAACGACGGGCTGTCAGCGGTCTACACCTTCTACGAGCCGGAAGACAACACCAGCTACGGCACCTACAACATCCTGTGGCAGATCGAACAGACGCTGCTGTTGAAGCTGCCCTGCCTGTACCTCGGCTACTGGATCAGCGCCACCAACAAGATGGCCTACAAATCCAAGTTCCGACCGAACGAACACCTGGTCGATGGCCGCTGGGCGCTCGCATTGGACGCGGATACCGGCCCCTCGCCCCGCGAAACCGTGCTGGATTAGCCGGTGGTGGCGAGCGCTCATCTGAACACCGCGGGTTCGGCGGCAGCCGAGACGCTGGCCTGGGTCGACCGGGCGGTGATCGGCCTCAACCTCTGCCCGTTCGCCCGTGCGGCGCGCGTGAAGGGACAGATTCGCTGCGTGGCGAGCGACGCCACCGACACCGAAACACTGCTGCGAACACTGTGCGACGAAGCCCAGCGGCTGCGCGACACCGACCCGTCGCTGTGCGACACGGCGCTGCTGGTGCATCCGCACGTGCTGCGCGATTTCGCCGACTACAACGATTTCCTGGATGTGGCCGAAGCAGCGCTGGCCGAGATGGGTTGCGACGGCGAACTGCAACTGGCCAGCTTCCACCCCGACTACCAGTTCGAGGGCACCGAGCCGAACGACGTGACCAACGCGACCAACCGATCGCCCTACCCCACACTGCACCTGCTGCGCGAGGCCAGCATCGACCGCGCAGTGCAGGCCTTCCCCGACGCCGAAGCGATCTACGAGGTCAATCTGCGCACGATGGAATCGCTCGGGCCTGCGGGTTGGCAGGCGCTGCAAGCGCAATGTCGGCGCGACGCCGCCGAGGCCGCTGAGTCGACCTGATCGCCACCAGCGGCTGCTGGTATCGCCTTCACGTAGGCCCCGGCTGACACGCCAACACGGCCGGTGACGATGGTGGAAGGCAACATCGGCGCGCATTCTTCAATCTCACGGGCAACCGGCTCGACCTTGGAGATTCAAATGCACAACCCCTTCACCTCTTCACGCCACGGCGCTGTGATTGCAGCCGTGCTGCTTGCGGCGGCCGCCACCGGCTGCAGCAACATGAGCCAGCGTGACAAGAACACCGCGGTCGGAGCCGGTGTGGGCGCAGCCGCAGGCGCGATCATCACCGGCGGCGGAACACTGGGCACCCTCGGTGGCGCGGCCGTGGGTGGCGTCATCGGCAACCAGATCGATCCGAAGAAAAAGAAGTAATGGGCCTCGGGCGGCGGCGCTGATGCGGCGCGGCCTCGTTAACCGCCGCCGAGCGGCTTGAACAGCTCGTCGAAATCCTGCGCCGTCAGCGCGGCCGTGCCGGCCACCCCCGACAGCAGCGAATCGGCCAGGCCTGCCTTGCGGGCCTGCAGCTCCAGCATCTTTTCCTCGACCGTGCCGCTGGCCACCAGCTTGTAGACGAACACCGGCTTGCCCTGCCCGATGCGGTAGGCGCGGTCGATCGCCTGCTGCTCGACAGCAGGGTTCCACCACGGGTCATAGAGGATCACTGTGTCGGCCGCCGTGAGGTTGAGCCCCACGCCGCCCGCCTTCAGGCTGATCAGGAAAATCGGCGCATCGCCCTCCTGGAACGCCTTGACCACTTCGCCTCGGTTGACGGTGTCGCCGGTCAACTTGATGTAATTCAGGTTGAGTCGCGTCAACTCCGGCTCGATCAGCGCCAGCATCTCGGTGAACTGTGAGAACACCAGGATGCGGCGACCGTCCTCGACCAGCGTCGGCAGCAGGTCGCGCAGCAGTTCGAGCTTGGCCGACGGCGCGACGGTGGTGGCGTGATGGCGGGTGACAGGCTTGTCGATGACGGCGGCGCCAAAGGCCGCGTCAGCCAACGCGTCATCGTCGTCCTGTGGCGCTGCCGTGCGCACTTTCAACAATCGCGGGTCGCAACACACCTGTCGCAGCTTCAGCAGCGCATCGAGCACGACGATCTGGCTGCGCGCCAGGCCCTGCTTGGCGATCGCTTCGCGCAGCTTGCTGTCCATCGTCGCGCGCACGGTTTCGTACAGGTCGCGCTGCATGCCGTCGAGTTCGACGCGCAGCAGCGTCTCGGTCTTCTCCGGCAGGTCCTGTGCCACCTGCAGCTTGGTGCGCCGCAGGATGAACGGCCGCACGCGCCGCGCCAAGTGCTCGGCCTGCAATGTTTCCTGGCGCTTCTCGATCGGGTTGCGGTAGTGCTCGCGAAACTGTGCCTCGTTGCCGAGCAGGCCGGGGCTGACGAAGTCCATCAGGCTCCATAACTCGCCCAAGTGGTTTTCGAGTGGCGTGCCCGACAGGCCCAACCGGTGGCGCGCGTTCAGTGCCTTCAGCGACAGCGTGGCCTGGCTGCGGCTGTTCTTGATGCGCTGAGCTTCATCGAGCACCAGGTAATGCCAGGCATGGCTGGCCAGCACCGCCATGTCGCGCACCGCGAGCGGATAGCTGGTGACGACGACATGCGCACGGGCGATGCCCTTGAACTGCTGCGCGCGCTGCTTGCCATGCAGCACCAGCATGCGCAGCTGCGGCGTGAAGCGGCTCGCTTCGGCCAGCCAGTTTTCCAACAGACTGGTCGGCACCACGACCAGGCTGGGTCGGTCGAGCCGCCCGGCATCCAGCTCGGCCTGCAGCAAGGCCAGTGTCTGCAGCGTCTTGCCGAGGCCCATGTCGTCGGCCAGCACGCCGCCGAAACCGGCGCGGCGCAGGAAATCCATCCACGCCAGGCCGTCGAGCTGGTAAGGCCGCAGCTGCGCCTGCACATTCGGAGATACCGCCACCGCGGGCAGGCCCTCGCCGGTGCGCAGCTGACGCAGCTGGGCCAGCAGCTGATCGAGGGCGGGCGGCGCGCGCAGGGCCAGGCCAGCCGACAGCGTCTCGATCGCCCCCAGCTCGAAGCGCGACACCCGCGCCTCGCCCGACGCGAAACCGGTGGTGCCAAAGACACCACGCAGCCAGGCGACCAAGGGCGCGATGCGGGCCACCGGCAGCCGCAGCAGCCGCTCGCGCTTCAGCGCCCGGGCATTCGGTGCCGACGCGGCCAGCGGCGGCCCGCTGTCGTCGGGCCAGGGCAGCAACACATCGCCGTCGGCGTTGTTCAGAGACGCCTCCAGCTTGAGCCAGCCGGCCTGCACAAGACCCACCAGCAGCGGCACCAGATCGACCGGCGTGCCACCGACGCTGACCTTCAGCCCGATGCGGAACCAGTCGGTGCCACCGTCATTCGCCTCGTCGAGGCTCAACTCGAACTCATCCGCCTCGTAGACCTCGAACGGGAAGTCGTCGGCGCGCTCGATGCGCCAGCCGTCTGCCTGCAAGGCCGGCACCTGGTGGCTGAGCAGCGTGGGCCACGCATCGCGGGTGGTCGGCACCAGGATCAGCAGCCCCTCTTCCAGCGCCGGGGGCAGCGCGCCGGCCTGCAACCGACCCGCCTTCAGCGCAGCCATGCGGTCGAGTGCAAACGCGGCCACCCGGCTCCATGGGCGCAGATCCAGCTGCTCGAACAGGTGCTGCATGGCCTGTGCCTCGGCCAGCGCGTTGCGACGAAAACGCGTCAGCTGCATCTGGCCCGGACGCTGTGGGTCGGGCTGCTCCAGGAAGGCGACATCGGAAGCGCCCGCCGGAAAGTTGAAGTCGATGGCCGCACTGGCGCGTCGGCCGTCCGGCCGGGCCAATTCGTAGCGCAGCAGCAATTGCACCGCGGCCTGGCGCAGCGGCTGGCCGGCCGGCGGCGGGCGCTGGTGGCCTTCGAGCCAGCTCTCGGACGGCACGTTGGGGCAGGTCAGCAGGCGCAGCACCGGTTGCAGTGTCAGCTCACCGAGCTCCTGCACCGGCTGCGCATGCGGCTCGGGCAGCGGCAGCGCGACCTGGTGCGTCAGACCCAGCGAACGCAGCCGGCCCACCAGCGCAGGCAAGGCAGTGTTCGGTACCGGCGGCATGCCGGCCAGCCAGCGGATGGTGGAAGCAGCCAGGCCGCTGGCGGACACGTCGGCCGGGCGCATGCTCATCAGCCCACTGGCGTCGCTGACCACCACATGCGGCTGCGGCAGCAGCACGAGGCCTTCCACCTCGAACCCAGAGATGTCGGAACCCAGTGCCTGCGCATCGGTCCCATCGCCCTCGGAGGCCGAATCGACTTCCCAATGCGTGGACCACTGCCCGCTGTCATCGGCATGCCACTGCAGACGCAGCCGCAGCGGCTCATCGAGCCACGTCAGCGGCGGGCCGGGTGGCGTGTCGGGCAGCTCGTCCGGCGTGCCGACGAACCAACAGGCGCCAGCGCGCACCATCTGCTGCACAGTGGCGGCCGCGGTGGGTCCGGCGAGCGGCACCTGGGCGCCCAACCGGTTCAGCGTGAAGGGCAGCAACGCTGCGAGCAGAAACTCGTCCTCGGCGCCGACATACGACGGCCGGGTGCGCAGCATGTCGGCCATGCTGGGCGCATGCGGGTGGTGGCGGCTGATCTCGCCGCTGCGCCGGGTGCTGCCCAGGCGCAGCGCCAACATCAGGCGCGAGTCCTCGCTGCCGAGCACGTACATCAGGCGCTTGGTCGGCGCCACCCGCGGCAAATCGGACGGCATCGGGTCATCGGCCGAACGCGACGGCACGAAGGCGTGGCTCGCTTTGTCGAGCCAGGTTTCGAGCGAGTGCGGCAAGCCGGCCGCATCGGCAAAGCCGTGGGGCGGCACACGCGCACTTGGCGAGCGCGGCAGCGGCTCGGCCCGTCGGCTGGCGCGGCGGGTCGACAAGGCCGCCGCGTCAGCCGCTGCAGGCGCGCCCGCACCGATGTCGGCACCGGTCGTTCCGAGCCGCCGCGCACGGACCAGGGCCGCCTCGTGCGCCATCAACGCCGCGGCGACGTGCTTGCAGTTGAAGCCGATCGGGCAGGTGCACAGCCCGCGCAGGTGCAGGCCGGTGCGCGGGTCGATGAAGAAACTGATCGTCTGCTCGTAGACCGCGGTGCCGCTGCCACGCAGACGGGTGTGCAGGCGGTCGCTGTCTTCGTGCTGGGACAGCAGCGCCTGCTCTGGCTGCAGTCCGATGGCCCGCATCAAGGTGGCGTGATCGAAGTGATCGCTGAGGTCGAAATCGGTGGGCAGTGAAAACTCGGACATCGGACAGCGGACTCTGGCGGGCAACCGGGTATTGTCGGTCAGGCCCGGCCACTTGGGGCGGCTGTGCGATCCTCAACGGCGTGATTTCTCATCCCACGCTCTCGTGCGCCACGACGATCGACGCACAGCCGCTGCACCGGCGCCGATTCCTGCACGGGCTGGCCGTGCTGCCGTGGTCGGCTGGCGCGGCAGACGGCGCTGACGCGGTGAGCGCTGCTGGATCCGGCATCCACCCGCGCCCGCTGGTGTTTCCAGCCGACCACGGCGCCCACCCCGAGACGCGCATCGAATGGTGGTACGTGACCGGCACGGTGACCGCGGCCGCTTCGGTGCCGGATGAAGGCGATGCATTGGCAGACCGCTGCGGCTTCCAGGTCACCTTCTTCCGTTCGCGCACCCATGTCGCGGCAGATCAGCCGAGCCGCTTTGCCGCGCGGCAGCTGCTGTTCGCCCATGCGGCGCTGACCGACCTGAAGCGCGGCCGCCTGCAACACGACCAGCGCATCGCCCGCAGCGGCTTCGGCATCGCCGAGGCCGCGACCCGCGACACCGCGTTGTCGCTGCGCGATTGGGGCTTGATCCGCGAAGAGCGCGACGGCGGCAGCCGCTATCGCGCCCGCGTCGTCAGCGACAGCGCCGGCTTCGGGTTCGACTTCAGCTTCGCCACCACACAGCTGCTGGTGCTGCAAGGCGACGCGGGGTATTCGCGCAAGGGGCCGCAGCCCGAACAGGCCAGCCACTACTACAGCCAGCCGCAGTTGGCCGTTGCGGGCACCTTGAAACGCGACGGCGTGGCGCAGCCGGTGCGCGGCACGGCCTGGCTGGACCATGAATGGAGCGACTCGCTGCTGGACCCCAACGCGGTGGGCTGGGACTGGATCGGCATGAACCTGGTCGACGGCAGCGCGCTGACCGCGTTCCGGCTGCGCCGCGCCGATGGTGGCACCGTCTACGCCGGTGGCAGCTTCCGCGCGCCCGGTGGCGCGACGCGCAACTTCACTGCTGACGAGGTGCGCTTCGTGCCCGGCCGCGTCTGGATCAGCCCCCTGTCGCGCGCGCGGTACCCGGTCGAGTGGGCCATCGCCACACCGGTTGGCCGCTATCGGGTCAAGACGCTGCTCGACGCGCAGGAACTCGACAGCCGCACCAGCACCGGCGCGATCTACTGGGAAGGGTTGAGCGAGTTGCACGACGAGGCGGGTCGCCGCATCGGCCACGGCTACCTGGAAATGACGGGCTATGCCGCACGCTTGTCGTTGTAGCGATGGGAGCATCGCGGCTCCTTGCTCGGCGGCCGACATGCGGGCTCAGTAGACTTACCCGATGTCTTCCATCCCTACGGCTTCCGCGGCGACCTCAGCCGCCGCGCTCCGCACCCCCGCCCCACCCGCCCCGGCCAAGAACGTCCGCTCGCTGAGCGGTCTGCTGCCGTTCCTGCGGCCCTACCGCAACCGCATCGCGCTGGCCGTGGTGTTTCTCGTGCTGGCAGCAGGCAGCACGTTGGTGTTCCCGGTCGCGCTGAAATCGCTGATCGACCAGGGCATCGTGGCGGCCGATCCCGGCGATCGGGTGCTGGCATTGCGCGGACATTTCTTCGCGCTGTTCGGCGTCGGTGCGGCACTCGGGCTGTTCTCGGCGCTGCGCTTTTACGTCGTCACCTGGCTGGGCGAACGGGTCACCGCCGACCTGCGCAATGCCGTGTACGCGCACGTGGTCAAGCAAAGCCCGGAGTTCTTCGAGACCACGCAGACCGGCGAAGTGCTGTCCCGGCTGACCACCGACACGACGCTGGTGCAAACCGTGGTGGGCTCATCGCTGAGCATGGGCCTGCGCAACGCGGTGATGTGCGTCGGCGCAATGGTGATGTTGATCGTCACCAACCCGGTGGTGATGGCGCAGGTGCTGGGCATCCTGGTGTTGGTGGTGTTGCCGTCGGTGTACTTTGGTCGACGCATCCGCAAGCTCAGCCGCGCCAGCCAGGACCGCGTGGCCGATTCGAGCGCGATTGCCGCCGAGGTGCTGAACGCGATTCCGGTGGTGCAAAGCTATACGCAAGAAGCTCGCGAGGCGCAGCGTTTCGATGCATCGACGGAGCGCGCCTTCGCCACCGCCGTGAGCCGCACGCGGATGCGCTCGATCCTGGTCGGCTTCATCATCACGGCCACCTTCGGCGCGCTGCTCTGGGGCTTGTATCAGGGCACGCAGGCGGTGGTGCGCGGCGACATCACCGCGGGCCACCTCGGGCAAACGGTGGTCTACGTGATCATTCTGGTCAGCGGCGTCGCGGTGCTGTCTGAGGTTTATGGCGACCTGCTGCGCGCAGCCGGTGCCACCGAGCGGCTGATGGAGCTGCTGGCCACCGAATCGCCGATCCGCTCGCCGGCGCAGCCGCGTGCGCTGCCCGCTGTGCCTGCGGGCATGCAGCGTGGCGCGGCGCTGTCGCTGGCAGCGGTGACTTTTCGCTACCCATCGCGGCCCAAGCAGGCAGCACTGGCCGACTTCAACCTGCAGGTCGCCCCCGGCGAGACGGTGGCGCTGGTCGGCCCGAGCGGCGCGGGCAAGAGCACGGTGTTTCAGTTGCTGCTGCGCTTCTACGACGTGGCCGAAGGCACGGTGCGGCTGGACGGCGTGCCGGTGCGAGACCTCGCGCTGGCCGATCTGCGCGGCCGCATCGGCATCGTGCCGCAGGACAGCGTGATCTTCTCGGCCAACGCGATGGAAAACATCCGCTACGGCCGCCCCGAGGCCAGCGATGCCGAGGTGATGGCAGCCGCCCAGGCCGCGTTCGCGCACGACTTCATCATGGCGCTGCCTGACGGTTACCAGACCTTCCTCGGCGAGCGCGGCGTGCGGGTGTCGGGCGGACAGCGCCAGCGCATCAGCATCGCGCGGGCGATGCTGAAGAACCCGCCGCTGCTGCTGCTCGACGAAGCCACCAGCGCGCTCGACGCCGAGAGCGAGCGCATGGTGCAGGCCGCGCTCGAGTCGGCGATGAAGGACCGCACCACGCTCGTCATCGCACACCGGTTGTCCACCGTGCAGCGCGCCGACCGCATCATCGTGATGGACGGCGGGCGCATCGTCGAGAGCGGCACCCACGCCACGCTCAGCGCCGCCGGTGGCCTGTATGCGCGGCTGGCGAAATTGCAGTTCGATGCATAGAATTGGTTGCACCGGTTGCGCATGATTCATGCGCACATCGAATGGAGGGGCATCATGCTTCGATTTGAAGACACCGCCAAACGCCCGACCAACCTGAGCCTGAACGCCAAGGTACTGGAGATGGCACGAGAACTGGGCATGAACCTGTCGCAAACCGTCGATGCACTCCTCGCCGAGGAGGTGCGCAAGCGTTACTTCGAGCGCTGGAACATCGAAAACGCCGAGGCCATCGCCCACTACAACGCGCGCATCGAGCGGGAAGGCACGCTGTCGCAGCGGATTCGCAAGCATCTGGCCGAGGAGGCGAGCCCGAATGACGTGGTGCCACGCTGATGGCGCGCTTCGATGTGTACGCCAATCCGATCGTTGACGAGCGCAGGCACACCCCGTTCTGGTTGGATGTGCAGGCCGATCACTTGCAGGCACTGGCTACACGGGTGATCGTGCCGCTGTGCCGCGTTACACCAAAGCGCCCGTTGAAGACGCGACTGAATCCTGAATTCGATATCGACGGCACGTTGGTCTATGCGGATGTGGCGAACATCGCCACCTTTCCTCTGTCCCTGCTGCGGCGACCCGTTGCGTCTCTCAGACACGAGCGCATGGTGATCGACGGCGCCCTCGATTTCCTGTTTGCCGGTTTTTGAGCGCCGACGCACCGAGATCTTCCTGCGCGAACGCGCCGCTTAAAATTTTCGACATGACCAGCCCCTACGAAGACCTGATGCGCCAGGTGCGCGACCACGGCGTGTTCAAGGCCGACCGCACCGGCACCGGCACGACGAGCATCTTCGGCCACCAGATGCGTTTCGACCTCAGCTCCGGCTTCCCGCTGATCACGACGAAGAAGGTGCACCTGAAGTCGGTGATCCTCGAATTGCTGTGGTTCCTGCGCGGCGACGGCAATGCGCGCTGGCTGCAGGAGCGCGGCGTGTCGATCTGGGACGAATGGGCCCAACCCGATGGCGACCTGGGCCCGGTCTATGGCGTGCAATGGCGCAGCTGGCCGACGCCGGAGGGCGGGCACATCGACCAGATCGCCGAGGTGATCAAGACGCTGAAGACCAACCCCGATTCGCGCCGCATCATCGTCAGCGCGTGGAACGTGGCTGAACTGAGCAAGATGGCGCTGATGCCCTGCCATGCGCTGTTCCAGTTCTACGTGGCGCCCTCGGCGGTGGCCGGCGAGCCCGGCAAGCTCAGCTGCCAGCTGTACCAGCGCAGCGCCGACATCTTCCTCGGCGTGCCGTTCAACATCGCCAGCTATGCGCTGCTGACCCACATGGTCGCTCAGCAGTGCGATCTGCAGGTCGGCGATTTCGTCTGGACCGGCGGCGACTGCCATCTGTACAGCAACCATGCCGAACAGGTCGACCTGCAACTGTCGCGCGAGGCACGGCCCGCACCCACCTTGCACATCAAGCGCCGGCCGGCATCGATCTTCGACTACGCGTTCGACGACTTCGAAGTGCGCGGCTACGAGCCACATCCGACGATCAAGGCGCCGGTTGCGGTCTGAGCGACCGCGCCTTCATCAGTAGCTGATGCTGTAGCGGTAGCCGCGAAAGCTCAGCACCGCGGCACGCAGCTTGATCTGGTGCAGAGTCACCTCGGGCGTCAGCTTGTCGCCTTCGTGGAACAGGTTGCCATTGACGATCAGCATCCGGCTGGCCGCGTTTTCTGAATAGGTCGCGCCACCCACCGTCAACACCGGCAGGCTGCTGCGGATGTTGTCGGGGAGTTCCTTCAGCGCGTAGATGCGTTCGCCGGCAGACGCGGCGGGGCTCGGCGGCTCGGGCACGGCAGGCTCGGCCTTGTTGGCGCGTACCGGCGAGGGTGGCGGCGGCCGCAGCGGCGCCTTCTGTGCGAACCACGGCAACGCGATCGGCTTCGCGGGCGCATTCGGCACCGGCAAAACCGGTGAGGGCGCTGGCCGCGCGGCCAGTGCGGGGGTCGGCATCGATGCGGTCGCAACCGGCGCAGCGGCGGGCGGAATGGCCGGCGGCGCCGCCGATGGGGTCGCAGATGGGGTTGCATCGCCCACCACAGCAGTCGGCGGTGCGCCGTCGGTGAACACCCACCACCCCACCGCCGCCGCAACCGGCAAAACCGCCACGGCCGCGAGCAGCGCGGCGCGTTGACGGGGAATCGGTCCGCTGGCATCGCCGTCGCCCACCAGCCCCGGCTGCGCGTGGAGGTTCGGGATCGCGCCGCGGCTGCGTTCGGATTCCGCGCGCTTCAGTGCATCGAGGATGTACGACATGGGCAGCCTCAGCGCACCGGGTTCAAGGTCGACAAGCGCGGCTCGTCCACGCCGGAAACCCGGTTCAGCTGCATGAAGGTGGTGGGCCCGGCAATGCCATCAGGCTTCAGTCCCTGCGCGCGCTGGAACGCCGACACACGCGCCTTCAATGCGGCATCGACGACACGCCCGGCCCCAGGCGCCGGCTCACCAGCCCAGACGGCCAGCTGAGCGGCGAGTGCATCGACCACCGGCCCGGCGCCGCCGTCGCCGAGCGGCGTGCGGTAATCAGCAGGTGCACGCCACAGCGTCGCGAACTCACCACCCCACATCGCCGCCAGCACGCCGAGCGACACGCTCATCGGCTGCGCACCGACCTTCAAGCTGGCGCTGTCGGTGCCGAGGGCGGTGAGCAGCGCATAGGCCGACCGGCCATTGGCGTCTCGCAGCGTGACGATGCCGGGCCGGTCAAGCTGGCGAATCACCGCGAGCGTCGTCGTCATCCGGGCGCACGCCAGCTGCTGCGCCTGCGCCGTGGCACACGGGTCGCCGTCGCCGAGCGTGGCCTTCCAGCGCTGGGCCAGCGCCTTCCAGGCCTCATCCTCACGCCGTGGCAGGCGCTCGAAGGCCGCAGCGGGGTCGAACGCGATGGCTGAGGCGGCCACGGCCGATGCTGCGGCGACCTGGGCGACCGTCGCCACCACGACAGGCGTGGATGCAGGCGCCGCGGGCACGGCAGCCGATGCCGGCGCCACAGGGGCCCGGCCGGTCGCGGCGGCACTAGACGCTTTTGTCGCCATCACCGAACGGTCGGTCGGTCGAGCCGCCCACCAGCCCGCCGCGCCATAAGCCACGGCGCCCAGCGCCAGCCCCGCGACCAACGCCCCCCACAGCGCGCCGCGTCGCGGTGAATGGCGTGACGCGCTCTCGCCAGCGGCGTCGCCGAACACCTCGCCCGCGGCCTTGTCGATCACGCGGCGATCGACGATCACCTTGTTGCTGGCGTAGGCACCGAGCAGCGCCCGGTCGCACAGCAGGTTGATGCGGCGCGGCACGCCGCGGCAGAGGCGGTGGATGCGCCGCAAGGTGTCGGCCGCGAACGGGATCGGCCCCGTCAGGCCGGCCACCGCGAGCCGGTGCCGGATGTAGTGCGCCGTTTCGGCCTCGCTCAGCGCGTCGAGGTGGAAGCGCGCGATGACCCGTTGCGCCAGTTGCTGCAGGCCCGGCTGCGCCAGCATCTCGCGAAGTTCGGGCTGGCCGATCAGCACGATCTGCAGCAGCTTGCGCTCGCTGGTTTCCAGGTTGGTCATCAGCCGCAGCTGCTCCAGCACATCGGCCGACAGGTTTTGCGCCTCGTCGATGATCAGCACGTTGTTCTGCCCGACCGCATGGGTGCTGAGCAGAAACGCATTCAGCGGGTCGAGGTAGTCGGTGACGGTCGCCGTGCCGGGCTCACGCTGCGGGTACGGAATGCGGAACTCGCCGCACACCGACTTCACCAGCTCGATGACGGTGAGCTTCGGGTTGAAGATGTAGGCGACGTTGCAGCGCTTCGGGATCTGCTCGAGGAAGCAGCGGCACACCGTGGTCTTGCCAGCACCGATCTCGCCGGTCAGCAGCACGAAACCGCCACCGCCGCCCAGCCCGTACAGCAGGTGAGCCAGCGCCTCGCGGTGGCGCTCGCTCATGAAGAGGTAGCGCGGATCGGGGGCGATCGAGAACGGGGCCTGCTTGAGGCCGAAGTAATCCGCGTACATGGCGGCAAGGATAGCGGGCCGCCCGGGGGCGTCAGCCGCGGTGCGGTTGGGCGCCTCCCAAGGCCACGATGATTTCAGGCGGCGCCTGCACCAGCTCGATCAGCACGCCTTCGCCCGCCACCGGAAATTCGTCGTTGTGCTTCGGGTGGATGAAGGTGATGTCGTGGCCCGCCGCGCCCTTGCGGATGCCGCCCGGTGCGAAGCGCACGCCGTTCGCGCTGAGCCAGCTCACGGCCGCGGGCAAGTCATCGATCCACAGGCCGATGTGGTTCAGCGGCGTGGTGTGAACCGCCGGCTTCTTGTCGGGATCGATCGGCTGCATCAGATCGACCTCGACCCGATTCGCACCCGAGCCCATCGCGCAGATGTCTTCGTCGACGTTCTCGCGCTCGCTGACGAAGTTGCCGGTGACTTCGAGGCCCAGCTTGTCGACCCACAGCGTGCGCAGCCGTTCCTTGCTCGGCCCGCCGATGGCGACCTGTTGAATACCCAAAACCTTGAACGGACGTGTACTCATCAAACATTCCTCTATGCGCAAGCGAAGCGATGCGCCCCATCAAGCCACGCCCGCGGAACCGGCTTGGCCGGGCCGCCAGGCGGCGCCCCTCGGGGGCAGGAGCGCAGCGACTGGGGGGCCCTATTCAAAGCGGATGATGATCTGATCGACGGCGAGGCTCTCGCCCTTCACGGCCTTGACCTCGGCCACCACCGCGTCCTGCGTCGCCAGCAGGATGTTCTCCATCTTCATCGCCTCGATCACCGCCAGCTTCTCGCCCGCCAGCACCTTCTGGCCGGGCTTCACCGTCACATCGACCAGCAGCCCGGGCATCGGCGACAGCAGGAAGCGCGACAGATCGGGTGGCGCCTTGAACGGCATCAAGGTGTGCATCTGCGCGGCCAGCGGCGACACCACCTTGGCATCAACCTGGGTGCCGTTGTGGATCACGCGGTAGGCCAGGCCGAGGCGCTCGATCTGCGCACAGAACGGCTGACCGTCGATGCGGCCGTGGATCACCACCTCGCGCAGCGGCGTGTCGAACTCGATGCGGTAGCGGGCACCACCCAACTCGACATTGAAACCGCCGTTGTCAGGCACCACCGTCACCGGCAGGTACTCCGACTGCCCCTGGCCATCGGTGGTGATCACGACGGAGTCCGGCTTGATCACGAACTCATGCCCCGGCAGTTGCCCGGTGATGCGCGCTGAGCGGTCGAGGTGCAGGCGGTGGGCCACCGCGGCCAGCGCGTGCAGCAGCACCGGGTCGGTCTGTGCGGGCTCTGTTGCAAGAGCGGCAGCGGCCGAGAAGCCGTTCGGGTACTGCTCGGCGATGAAGCCGGTGTTGAAGTCGCCGGCAACGAACTTCGGGTGCGCCAGCAGCGCTGCCTGGAACGGGATGTTCGAGCTGATGCCGCGGATCGCGAAGGCGTTCAAGGCCTCGCGCATCTTGGCGATTGCGTCGTTCCGGTCGCGGCCCTTGACCACCAGCTTGGCGATCATCGAGTCGTAGTACATCGGGATCTCGCCGCCGTCGATCACACCGGTGTCGACGCGCACGCCGCCGTCCTCAGGCACCTCGCCGCTCGCCGTCCAGGTCTCGACCGGTGGCGCGAATTTCACCAGCCGGCCGGTCGAAGGCAAAAAGCCACGGAACGGGTCTTCGGCATTGATGCGGCACTCCATCGCCCAGCCGTCGCGCTTGATGTCTTCCTGGGTGAAGTAGAGCCGCTCGCCCGCCGCAACGCGAATCATCTGCTCGACCAGATCGAGCCCGGTGATGCCTTCGGTCACCGGGTGCTCGACCTGCAGCCGGGTGTTCATTTCCAGGAAATAGAAGCTCTGGTCCTTGCCGACCACGAACTCGACCGTGCCAGCCGATTGGTACTTGACGGCGCGTGCCAGTTGCACCGCTTGCTCGCCCATCGCACGGCGTGTGGCCTCGCTGATGAAGGGTGATGGCGCTTCTTCGATCACCTTCTGGTGGCGGCGCTGGATCGAGCACTCGCGCTCCCACAGGTAGACGATGTTGCCGTGCGAATCGCCCAGCACCTGGATCTCGATGTGGCGCGGCTCCTCGACGAACTTCTCGATGAACACGCGGTCGTCGCCGAAGCTGTTGCGCGCCTCGTTGCGGCAGGAGGTGAAGCCCTCGAAGGCCTGCTTGTCGTCATAGGCCACCCGCAGACCCTTGCCACCGCCGCCGGCCGAGGCCTTGATCATCACCGGGTAGCCGATGCCCTTGGCGATCTCGACCGCCTGCTCTGCGGTGTCGATCGCGGCGTTGTAGCCGGGGATGGTGTTGACCCGCGCCTCAATGGCGAGCTTCTTCGACGCAATCTTGTCGCCCATCGCCGCGATCGACGCGTGCTTCGGACCGATAAACACGATGCCTTCTTCCTCGACGCGGCGCGCGAACTCGGTGTTCTCGCTGAGGAAGCCATAGCCCGGGTGCACCGCCTGCGCGCCGGTCTGCTTGCAGGCGGCGATGATCTTGTCCATCACCAGATAAGACTCGCGCGACGGCGCCGGGCCGATGTGCACGGCCTCGTCGGCCAGCGCCACATGGCGGGCGTCGCGGTCGGCATCGGAATAAACGGCAACCGTCCGGATGCCCATCTTCTTCGCGGTCTTGATCACCCGGCAGGCGATCTCACCACGGTTGGCGATCAGTATTTTTGTGAACACGATGACCTCGTTTTTTGCTTATCTGGGACTTTGAAATCGGATGCTGTGAACGCAGTGATGCGGTTCGGAGCGTGTCGCTTGCCGTGGCTGGCGGGCGGGCAATTCCGCTCATGTCCCCCGGGTCTGGCTGCGCCAGCCCCTCCTCCTTGACTTCGCTCCATCGCCCACCCGCCAGCCACGACAGAACTGATGCGTGCCAGGCTTGCCGCGCACTCACCGGTGCAGATCAGGCCGGTGTGGCGCTCTGCGCAGCGAAATAAAGGGGGAGGCCGCAGGCCGGAGGACATTCGCGGAGCGGAGCGCCCCACTGGCCTGATCCCGCGCAAACCAACGGCATTCACAGCGGAATGTTCCCGTGCTTGCGCCACGGGTTCTCGAGCTTCTTGTCTCGCAGCATCACCAAAGAACGGCAGATGCGCTTGCGCGTTTCGTGCGGCTGGATCACGTCGTCGATGAAGCCGCGCGCGCCGGCGACGAAGGGGTTGGCGAAACGGGCCTTGTACTCGGCCTCTTTCGCGGCGAGCTTCTCCGGGTCGCCCTTGTCTTCGCGGAAGATGATCTCGACCGCGCCCTTCGCGCCCATCACCGCAATCTCGGCGTTCGGCCACGCGAAGTTGACGTCGCCGCGCAGGTGCTTGGAGCTCATCACGTCGTAGGCGCCGCCGTAGGCCTTGCGGGTGATCACGGTGATCTTCGGCACCGTGCATTCGGCGTAGGCATACAGCAGCTTTGCGCCGTGCTTGATGATGCCGCCGTACTCCTGGCTGGTGCCGGGCATGAAGCCGGGCACATCGACGAAGGTCAGCACCGGGATGTTGAACGCATCGCAAAAGCGCACGAAGCGCGCGGCCTTGATGCTGCTCTTGATGTCGAGGCAGCCGGCCAGCACCAGCGGCTGGTTGGCCACCACACCCACGGTCTGGCCTTCCATGCGCACGAAGCCAATGATGATGTTCTTCGCGTAGTCGGGCTGCAGCTCGAAGAACTCGCCGTCGTCGGCGGTCTTGGTGATCAGCTCCTTCATGTCGTAGGGCTGGTTCGGGTTCTCGGGCACCAATGTGTCCAGCGACCAATCGAGCCGGTCCGCCGGGTCATTGCTGGGCCGCGCCGGGGCTTTCTCGCGGTTGTTGGTCGGGATGTAGTTGAAGAAGCGACGCAGCATCAGCAGCGCTTCGACATCGTTGTCGAAAGACAGGTCGGCGACACCGCTCTTGGTGGTGTGGGTGGTGGCACCGCCCAGGTCTTCGGCGGACACTTCCTCGTGCGTCACCGTCTTCACGACCTCGGGGCCGGTGACGAACATGTAGCTGCTGTCCTTCACCATGAAGATGAAGTCGGTCATCGCCGGGGAATAAACGGCTCCTCCTGCACACGGGCCCATGATCATGCTGATCTGCGGCACCACGCCTGATGCCATCACATTGCGCTGGAACACCTCGGCATAACCGCCGAGCGAGGCCACGCCTTCCTGGATGCGCGCACCGCCCGAATCGTTCAGGCCGATGACCGGCGCGCCGACCTTCATCGCCTGGTCCATCACCTTGCAAATTTTTTCGGCATGCGCTTCGCTGAGCGCACCGCCGAAGACGGTGAAGTCCTGGCTGTAAACGAACACCAGGCGGCCGTTGATCATCCCGTAGCCGGTG
>JANMXL010000230.1:0-1953 GCA_031380885.1 Burkholderiales bacterium
GCGCTGGCCGCGCTGGGCGTCAAGCTGGCGATCGATGATTTCGGCACCGGCTATTCGAGCCTGGCCTACCTCAAACGCTTCCCGATCGGGCGGCTGAAGATCGACCGCAGCTTCATCCAGGGGCTGCCCGGCGATGAAAGCGATGTGGGCATCGTGACGGCGATCGCCAACATGGCACGCGCGCTGCGGCTGGAGTTGGTCGCCGAAGGTGTGGAAACCGAGGCGCAGCGCGAGTTCATGCTGCAAGTCGGCTGCGAGCAGTACCAGGGCTTCCTGACCTCGCCGGCCATCGATGTGGTGTCGTTCCAGGCGATGCTCGATCACCGCCGACTGGCCACCGAGCTGGTGCCGCCAGCCCCCGACGCGACCCCGCCGGCCTGAGCCCGCGCACAATGCGCCGCTGAGCGCTGATTCCAGCGTGGGTCGGGCGCACGATGATCTACAAATTCAAATCCAAGGCGGCGGGCGACGTCATCATGCTCGCGCCGCAGGGCGATCAGATGCTGCGCATCGTCGGCAAGGCGCCCACGGCCCAGGGCATCTTCGAGGTGGCCGACATGCCGGCTGCGATCGCTGCGATCGAGCAGGCGGTGGCGGCTGAGGAAGCGTCGGGTCCGCAGGGCGACGCCGCAGCAGACCGCAAGAGCGCCTCGGCCGACCGCATCGGCCTCAAGCAACGCGCCTGGCCGCTGGTCGAAATGCTCAAGCGCTGCCATGCAGAAGGCGCGGTCATCGTCTGGGGCGTCTGAGGCGATGCAGCACGTGACCCGCATCGTCGCGATCCGTCACGGCGAAACCGCCTGGAACGTCGACAGCCGCCTGCAGGGGCATCTCGACATCCCACTCAACGCGACCGGCCGCTGGCAGGCGCAGCGCACCGCGGGCGCGCTGATCGAGGAGGGCATCTCTGCGGTCTATTCCAGCGACCTGCTGCGTGCGCTGCAGACCGCCGAGGCCCTGGGCAACGCGCTGTCGCTGCCCGTGGTCACCGACACCCGGCTGCGTGAGCGTGCCTTCGGCGTCTTCGAGGCGCACACCTTTGCCGAGATCGAGGCGCGCTGGCCGGCCGAGGCCCGCCGCTGGACGCAGCGCGAACCGGACTTCACGCCCGAAGGGGGCGAGTCACTGCGCGAGGTCTGCGCCCGTTGCATCGACGCGGTGCAGACGCTGGCCGAGGCCCATGCCGGCCAGACCATCGCGCTGGTGGCCCACGGCGGTGTGCTGGACTGCCTGTACCGCGCGGCCACTCAGCAGGGCCTGCAGGCCAAGCGCTCGTGGCCGCTGACCAATGCCAGCATCAACCGGCTGCTGCACACCGGCGAAGGGCTCACGCTGATCGGCTGGGGTGACACGCGTCACCTCGAGGGCGTGGCGCTGGACGAGTCGGGGGATGCGGCCGGTGCGTCGCCGTCCTGATCGAACCGCCGGGCCTCACTCGCCGAACAGGTCGGCGGCGGCGCTGTTTTTCGGTGGTGTCACGCCGAGGTGTTTGAACGCCGCCAGCGTCGCGATGCGACCGCGCGGCGTGCGTTGCAGGTAGCCCTGCTGGATCAGGTAGGGCTCGATCACGTCTTCGATCGTGTCGCGCTCCTCGCCGATGGCGGCAGCCACGTTGTCGAGGCCGACCGGGCCGCCGTCGAAACGGTGGATCACCGCTTCGAGCAGCTTGCGGTCCATCACGTCGAGGCCGTGCGGGTCGACGTCGAGCATCTTCAAGGCCAGATCGGCCAGCGCCTTGGTGATGCGGCCGTCGCCCTTCACGTCGGCGTAATCTCGAACCCGCCGCAAAAGACGGTTCGCGACGCGCGGCGTGCCGCGCGAGCGCCTGGCAATCTCGAAAGCGCCTTCAGCATCGGTGGGCACCTTCAGCAGCCCCGCCGAGCGGTTGACGATGCGCGCCAGTTCTTCCGGCGTGTAGAACTCCAGCCGGGCCACGATGCCGAAGCGGTCACG
>JANMXL010000255.1:0-9476 GCA_031380885.1 Burkholderiales bacterium
TCCTTGACCAGCTTGGCGTAGCGCTCGGTGTTGGCGTCGTCGAGCGGCGCATCGACCTCGTCGAGCAGGCAGAACGGCGCGGGGTTCAACTGGAAGATCGCGAACACCAGCGCGATCGCGGTCAGCGCCTTCTCACCGCCCGACAGCAAATGAATCGTGCTGTTCTTCTTGCCCGGTGGCTGCGCCAGCACCTGCACACCCGCGTCGAGGATCTCGTCGCCGGTCATCACCAATTTCGCCTGACCGCCGCCGAACAGCGTCGGGAACATCCGGCCGAAATGCTCGTTGACCTGGTTGAAGGTGGTGCCCAGCAGGTCGCGGGTTTCGAGGTCGATCTTGTGGATCGCGCCTTCGAGCGTACCGATCGCGTCCATCAGGTCGGCGTTCTGCGCGTCGAGGAAGGTCTTGCGCTCGCGCGATGTGCTCAGCTCGTCGAGCGCGGCGAGGTTCACCGCACCCAGCGCGGTGATCTCGCGGTTGATGCGGTCGATCTCGGTCTGCAGGCCGTGCAGCCGCACGCCCTGGCTTTCGATGCCTTGTGCCAGCACCTCGAAATCGACGTTGGCCGCGACCAACTGCTCCAGGTACTGCGCGCCACCGAGCTGCGCGGCCTGCGCTTCGAGCTGCAGTTTCGTGATGCGATCGCGCATCGGCTGCAGGCTGTGCTCGTGCTGCATCCGCTGCTCGTCGGCGCGGCGCAGGCGCAGCGTCAGGTCGTCGTACTGGCTGCGCTGGGCGGCAAGTGCTGCTTCGCGGTCCAGCTTCAGCGCCAGCGCGTCCTGCAGGCCGGCCTGGGCCGACGCGTCGGTGAAGCGCACCAGCTCCTCGTTGAGTTGCGCCTCGGCCAGCGCGTTGGTGGCCACCTGCTGCACCGCGGTCTCGATGCCGCGCTGCAACTCGCTGCGCCGCGCGGCCAGCGAGCGCGCGGCGAACTGCGACTCCTGCGCCTGGCGCTCCAGCATGCGCAGCTGCTCGCGCCCTGCGGCCAGCGTGCGCTCGGCCTGGATCACCGCATCGTCGAGCTCCGCATGGCGCTCCTGCGTGGCCGCGAGCTCGATGTCGAGGCCTTCGAAACGCGCTTCGCCGGTGGCCCGGCGCTCGTTCAGTTCTTCCTGCTGCGCGTCGATCTCGGCCAGTTCATCGTCGAGCTGCGCCGACCGCGATTGCGTCTGCTCGGCCTGCTGCGTCAACCGCAGCAGCTCGACCTGCCACTGGTGCGCGCGGCTTTGCGCTTCGGCCGACTCGCGGCGCGCGGTGGCCAGGTGCTCCGCCGCGTGGCTGTACGCCGCCTCGGCGCGGATCAGCGCACTGCGCGCTTCCTCGGCGATCAGCGTCTGCGCGCGCAGCTGGCGATCCAGGTTTTCGATCTCCTGCGCACGCGCCAGCAGGCCGGCCTGCTCGGAGTCGGGCGCATAGAACGACACCGCGTGCGCGCTGGCGGCATGGCCTTCGCGCGTCATCAGCACCTCGCCGTGCTGCAGGCGTGTGCGCGCAGCCAGCGCGTCGTCGAGGCTGGCCGCGGTGTAAACGCCTTCGAGCCAGTCGGTCAGCAGCGCCTTCAGACCCGCATCGCCCACGCGCAGCAGGTCGCTCAGCCGCGACAGCGTGGCATTCGCCCCTGTTTTCATGACGCCCTGTGGCGTGCCGACGACCCCCGGCGTGTAGAACACCAACTTGGCCGGCGGCGCATCGGCGGCGAAGGCGCGCACCGTCTCGACGCGGCCGACTTCCAGCGCATTGATGCGTTCGCGCAGCGCCGCTTCCAGCGCGGTTTCCCAGCCGGGCTCGATGTGGATGCGCGTCCACAGGCCGGCCAGGCCATCGAGACCGTGCTTGGCCAGCCACGGCCGCAGCTTGCCCTCGGTCTGTACCTTGTCCTGCAGCGCACGCAGAGCGTCGAGGCGGGCGCTGAAATCGGTTTGCCGGCCGGCTTCGGCGGTGAGGTCGGCCTGGCGCGCGCGCCGCGCGTCGTCGAGCGACGGCACCTGCTCGCCCAACTCGGCCAGCCGCGCGTCGGCGACTTCGCGGGCGGCTTCGGCGCTGCCGAACTGCTGCTGCAGCTGCGCGATGCGCTCGGCATCGGGCGCAGCGAGCTGGCGCTTTTCTGCGGCCAGCCTGTCGCGGCGCGTGCCGATCTGGCGGCTCTGGTCTTCGATGTTGCGGCTGTCGCTCGCCAGCACCTGAATCTGCTGCTGCACGCCGGCCACCAGCGTGCGCTGCGCGCTGGCGGCCGATTGGGCAGCGCGCACCGCGTCTTCGAGGCCGGGCAAACGGTCAGCCTGCTCCTCGGCCTGCGCAGCCAGCACCTCGCTGTGCTCGTCGGCGCTGGCAACCTGTTCAGCCAACTGCTCCAGTTCGGCCTCGGCCTGCGCACGGCGGTCGGCCCACTGCGCGGTCTGCAGCACCAGCTCGGCGAGCCGCTGCTCGGCACGCTGGCGGCCTTCGACCACGTAGCGGATGCGCTCTTCGAGCCGGCTGACTTCGAGCGACGCCTCGGCCAGTCGGCCTTGCGACGCGTGCAGTTCGTCACTCGCGGCGTAATGCGCCTGACGGATGGTTTCGAGTTCGGCCTCGCCTTGCCGCAACTCGGCCGTCTTCGATTCCAGCGCCAGCACCGCGGCGGTGACGTCTTTCTCGATGCGCTGCTGCTCACCGGCCGCGTCGCGATGGCGCAGGAACCACAGCTGGTGCAGCTTCAGCGTGCCGTCGTCTTGCAGGCTGCGGTAGCGGCCGGCGACTTCGGCCTGCTTTTCCAGCTTGTCGAGGTTGCCGTTCAGCTCGCGCAGGATGTCGTCGACGCGGGTCAGGTTGTCGCGGGTGTCGCGCAGCCGGTTCTCGGTCTCGCGGCGGCGCTCCTTGTACTTCGAGACACCGGCGGCCTCTTCCAGGAACATCCGCAGCTCTTCCGGCTTGCTCTCGATGATCCGGCTGATCGTGCCCTGGCCGATGATCGCGTAGGCGCGCGGCCCGAGGCCGGTGCCGAGGAACACATCCTGCACGTCGCGGCGGCGCACCGGCTGGTTGTTGATGTGGTAGCTGCTGCTGCCGTCGCGCGTCAGGATGCGCTTGACAGCGATCTCGGCGAACTGGTTCCACTGCCCGCCGGCACGCGCGTCTTCGTTGCTGAACACCAGCTCGACGCTGGCGCGGCTGGCCGGCTTGCGCTGGCCCGAGCCGTTGAAGATCACGTCCTGCATCGACTCGCCGCGCAGCTCGCTGGCCTTGCTTTCGCCGAGCACCCAGCGCACCGCGTCCATGATGTTGGACTTGCCACAGCCATTGGGCCCGACCACGCCGACCAGCTGACCCGGCAGTTGGAAATGGGTGGGATCGGCAAACGACTTGAAGCCGGAGAGCTTGATGGAATTCAGGCGCATGGACGAGAGCGGATTCCAGCGCGCCCCATCAGCCGATAGAGCACGTAAGTCGTTGATTTTATTGAATAAAACCCGGAGATACCGGGCCGTTTACAGCGGGGGATCATAGCATCGCAGCTGTGAGAAATTCCCGCTCACAAGGCGCGTTACCGCCGGTCACGAGCGCGGCGACCACCAGCGTTGGCCTCAGCAGCCCGCTGATAATTCCGCGATGAATCCCTTGCTCGCATCGCTGCAGCCCTACCCGTTCGAGCGCCTGAGGGCACTCACCCGACAGATCACGCCGAACGCGGCCTTCAAGCCGATCAGCCTGGGCATCGGCGAGCCGAAGCACCCGACGCCGGCCGTGGTCACCGACGCCCTGATCGCCAACCTGAAGGGCCTGGCCAGCTACCCGGCCACCGCCGGTGAACCGGTGTTGCGCACCGCGATCGCGCAATGGATCACCCGCCGCTACGGTGTCATCGTCGACGAGACGCGCCAGGTGCTGCCGGTCAACGGATCGCGCGAGGCGCTGTTCGCGCTGGCGCAGACGGTGATCGACCCGACACGAGACGACGCCACCGTGGTCTGCCCGAACCCGTTCTATCAAATCTACGAAGGCGCCGCCTTGCTGGCCGGTGCCCGCGTGGCGTTCGTCAACAGCGACCCAACGCGCCAGTTCGCGGCCGACTGGGCGTCGGTGCCCGAGGCCACCTGGGCACGCACGCAATTGCTCTACGTCTGCTCGCCCGGCAACCCGACCGGCGCGGTGATGCCGCTCGCCGAATGGAAAACGCTGTTCGAGCTGAGCGACCGGCATGGCTTCGTCATTGCCTCGGACGAGTGCTATTCGGAGATCTATTTCCGCGACGTGCCACCGCTGGGCTCGCTGGAAGCCGCGGTGCACCTGGGCCGCAGCGATTTCCGCCGGCTCGTCGCATTCACCAGCCTGTCGAAACGCTCGAACGTGCCCGGCATGCGCAGCGGCTTCGTCGCGGGCGATGCCGACATCCTGAAAGCCTTCTTGCTGTACCGCACGTACCACGGCAGCGCGATGAGCCCGACGGTGCAAGCGGCCAGCATCGCGGCCTGGAACGACGAGGCGCATGTGGTCGCCAACCGCGAGCAGTACCGGCAAAAGTTCGCGCAGGTCACGCCGCTGCTTTCGACGGTGATGGATGTGTCGCTGCCCGACGCAGGTTTCTACCTGTGGGCCGACGTGTCTCGGCTCGCGCCGGGCGGCGATGACGTGGCGTTCGCGCTCGCGCTGCTCGCTCAATACAATGTGGCGGTGCTGCCAGGCAGCCTGTTGGCCCGCGAGGTCGATGGGATCAATCCGGGCGCCGGGCGCATCCGTTTGGCGCTGGTGTCTGAAGCAAGCGATTGCCTCGAAGCCGCTGAACGCATCGTGGCCTGCGCCCAATCGCTGCGCAGCCGCTGACCCACACGCCGTCTCGCGACGCCTTGTTTGAACCCTTCTGAACCGCCCATGACCGCCAACCTCCAGAGCATCATCGAAGCCGCGTGGGACAACCGCGCCAACCTCACCGCCACCAGCCACCCGGAGGTCAACGCGGCAGTCGAGTCGGTGATCTCCGACTTGAACAAGGGCCGCTTGCGCGTGGCCGAGCGCCAGGGCGTCGGCCAGTGGACGGTGAACCAGTGGATCAAGAAGGCGGTGCTGCTGTCGTTCCGCCTGAACGACAACGAGTTGATGCATGCCGGCGACCTGACCTTCTTCGACAAGGTCAAGACGAAGTTCTCGCACATTGACGAAGCCGCAGTGCGCGCCTCGGGCGTGCGCATCGTGCCGCCGGCGGTGGCGCGGCACGGCAGCTACTTGGCGAAGAACGTGGTGCTGATGCCCAGCTTCGTCAACATCGGCGCCTATGTCGACGAAAACTCGATGGTCGACGCCTGGGCCACCGTCGGCTCCTGCGCGCAGATCGGCAAGAACGTGCACCTGAGCGGCGGCGTCGGCATCGGCGGCGTGCTCGAGCCGCTGCAGGCCAGCCCGACCATCATCGAGGACAACTGCTTCATCGGTGCGCGCTCGGAGATCGTCGAAGGCGTGATCGTCGAGGAAAACTCGGTGATCAGCATGGGCGTGTACATCGGCCAGAGCACCAAGATCTACGACCGCGCCACGGGCGAGGTCAGCTATGGCCGCGTGCCGGCCGGCTCGGTGGTGGTCAGCGGCAACCTGCCGAGTGCCGACGGCAGCCACAGCCTGTACTGCGCAGTGATCGTCAAGAAGGTCGACGCGCAGACCCGCGCCAAGACCAGCCTCAACGACCTGCTGCGCGCTTGATCGACTGAACTTTCAGTGGAGCACTCATGACTCGACCGGCCCCGCATCAAGAGCAAGCGCAGCGAAGCGACCGATCAAGCAACCGCGAGGCGCTGGGCCGCCCCGAGCCCAGCGGGCTCCCCCTCGGGGGGGCGGGCGCGCAGCGACCTTGGGGGCTGTCATGAGCGGAAACATGGAGCGGGTGCTGAAGTTGATGTCGGAGAAGAACGCCTCCGATGTCTACCTGTCAGCCAACACGCCGATCCTCATCAAGATCAACGGGCAGCTGATCCAGCTGAGCGATCAGCCGCTGACCCCGGCGCAGCCGCGGCAGCTGCTGGCCGAGGTGCTGACGCCCCGGCAGATGGAAGAGCTTGATGACACCGGCGAATTGAACGTCGGTGTCGGCCTGCCGGGCGTCGGCAGTTTCCGACTCAGCGGCTTCAAGCAACGCGGCACGGTGGCGGCGGTGTTCCGCTGCATCCCGTTCAATATCCCGACGCTGGAAAGCCTGCTGGTGCCGCCGGTGCTGAACTCGCTGGTGATGGAAAAACGCGGTCTGATCCTGATGGTCGGCTCGACGGGTGCGGGCAAGAGCACCACGCTGGCGGCGATGCTGGAGCAGCGCAACCAGCAGATGGCCGGCCACATCCTGACGATCGAAGACCCGATCGAATTCTTGTTCAACAACAAGAAGTCGGTGGTCAACCAGCGCGAGGTCGGGCGAGATACCACATCGCTGCAAATTGGGCTCAAAAATGCACTGCGGCAGGCGCCGGACTGCATCTTGATCGGCGAAATTCGTGACCGCGAAACAATGACCGCGGCGATCTCGTATGCGCTATCGGGCCACCTGGTGCTGTCGACGCTGCATGCGAACAACAGCTACCACGCGCTCGGCCGCATCCTGTCGTTCTACACGCCCGAGGCACGGCCCGCGCTGCTGTCCGATTTGTCGGCCGGCCTGCGCGCCATCGTGTCGCAGCGGCTGGTGCGCGCCACGGCCGGCGGGCGCATCCCGGCGGTCGAGGTGATGCTCAACACCAAGCTGGTGTCTGACCTGATCGACGCAGGCGACTTCGGTGGCGTGCGTGAAGCGATGGAAAAGTCACTGGCCGAAGGCTCGCAAACCTTCGAGCAGGACCTCGCGCGGCTGATCACCCAGGGCACGGTCTCGCGTGAAGAGGGCCTGGCCTTCGCCGACTCGCCGACCAACCTGATGTGGCGCCTGCAGAACGACATGTCGCCGGTGTCGCGCATCACCGCGAAGAAGCAGGAGCCGGAAGACGGCGCCAGCTTCACCGAGATCACGCTCGATGTGCGCCCCGACCCGATGACCACCCGATCGGCGCCGCTGATCGGGCTGTGAACGGCCCGCCACGCGCCCTGCCATCATGAATTTTCAAACCCTCCTCCGATGACGCTCCTAGATCTGATCACGCGCGAAGCCGCCCGCCTCAAAAAGGCGGGCGTTTCATTTGGGCATGGCACCGCCAATGCCTTCGACGAGGCCGCCTGGCTGGTGCTGTGGAGCCTGGGCATGGACCTCGACGCGCTGGAATTGCACGCGAAGCGCGAGCTGTCGGCCGACGAGGAGGCGAAGGCGGTGGCACTCGTGACGCGCCGCATCGAGACCCGCCAGCCCGCCGCCTACCTGACGCACGAAGCCTGGCTGCAGAACGTGCCGTTCTATGTCGATGAGCGCACGATCGTGCCGCGTTCGTTCATCGCCGAGCTGCTGGTCGATGGCGAAGAACAAGGCACGCTCGATGCTTGGCTCTCCGAGCGCACGCAGCGCGTGCTCGACCTGTGCACCGGCAACGGCAGCCTGGCGGTGATCGCCGCGTTGGCGTATCCGGAGATCGAGGTCGATGCCTGCGATGTGTCGGGCGACGCGCTGGCGGTGGCGAGGATCAACGTCGACAAGCACAAGCTCACCCAGCGCATCACGCTGCTGAAATCCGATCTGCTGGACAGCGTGGCCGGCCCCTACGACCTGATTTTGTGCAACCCGCCGTACGTCAACGCGGACAGCATGGCCGCGCTGCCCGAGGAGTACCGGCATGAGCCCGCGCTGGCGTTGGCCGGTGGCGAGGACGGCATGGACCTGGTGCGCCGCATCGTTGCGGATGCGGCGGCGAAGCTGACCGACATCGGCGTGCTGGTGCTCGAGATCGGCAACGAGCGCGGGCATTTCGAGCGCGCATTCCGCCGCCTCGAAGTGGCCTGGCTGGACACCAGCGCTGGCGACGACGCCGTGCTGCTGGTGACGCGCGAGGCGCTGCTGCGCTGGGCCAAGCGCAGCGAAACCTGGAGGGCGTGAAGCGATGATCACGCTGAAGGACGTCACGCTGCGCCGCGGCACGAAGCTGGTGCTCGATGCCGCCACGGTGACTTTGCAGCCGGGCGAGAACGTCGGCCTGGTCGGGCGCAATGGCGCCGGCAAGTCCAGCCTGTTCGCGCTGCTGACCGAACGCCTGCAGTCCGACGGCGGCGAGGTCTACATGCCGCCGCGCTGGCGCGTCGGCGAGGTCGCGCAGAACATGCCCGAGACCGACGACGGCGCCACCGATTTCGTGCTTGAGGGCGACACGGCGCTGGTCGAGGCGCAGGCGCAACTGGCCGCCGCCGAAGCCGGCGACGACGGCCACGCAATCGCCGATGGCCACCAGGCACTCGCCGATGCCGGCGCCTTCGATGCGCGCCCACGCGCGCAGGCACTGCTGATGGGCCTGGGCTTCAAGAACGAACAGCTCGACGCGCCGGTCAACAGCTTCTCAGGCGGATGGCGGATGCGCCTGCAGCTCGCGCGCGCGCTGATGTGCCCGGCCGACCTGCTGCTGCTCGACGAGCCGACCAACCACCTCGACCTCGACGCGCTGGTCTGGCTGGAAGCCTGGCTGAAGCGTTTCGAAGGCACGATGTTGGTGATCAGCCATGACCGCGAGTTCCTCGACGCGATCACCAACGTCACGGTGCACCTGGAGGACACCAAGCTGACGCGCTATGGCGGCAACTACACCGCCTTCGAGGAAATGCGCGCCGAGCGGATGGTGCTGCAGCAGGCCAGCTTCGAGAAGCAGAAGGAGAAGATGGCCCATCTGCAGAAGTTCATCGACCGCTTCAAGGCCAAGGCCAGCAAGGCCAAGCAGGCGCAGAGCCGCGTCAAGGCGCTGGACCGGATGGAAAAACTCGCGCCGATATTGACCTCGCGCGAGTTTTCGTTTGAGTTCCGCGAGCCGCTGAACCTGCCGAACCCGATGCTGTCGCTGAATGATGTGGAGTGTGGATACGCCGCGCTCACAGAAGGTGAGCCTGACAAGGTCATCGTCAGGAACATCAGCCGCTCGGTACTGGCCGGCCAGCGCATCGGCATCCTCGGTGCCAACGGCCAGGGCAAGTCGACGGTGGTGAAGACCATCGCGCGCGCACAGGCTGCGCTCGGCGGCACGATCACCGAAGGCAAGGGCCTGGCAATCGGCTACTTCGCGCAGCAGGAGATGGACGTGCTGCGCCCTGGCGATTCGCCGCTGAACCACATGATCCGCTTGGCGCGCGAGGTCAGCCCGCAGGCGCGCGAGCAGGAGCTGCGCAACTTCCTAGGCCAGTTCCGCTTCGCCTCCGACATGGTCAATCAGCCCGTCGGCACGCTGAGTGGCGGCGAGAAGGCACGCCTGGTGCTGGCGATGCTGGTGTGGCAGCGCCCCAACCTCTTGCTGCTCGACGAGCCGACCAACCACTTGGACCTCGATACCCGCGAGGCGCTGTCGATGGCGCTCAATGAGTTCGAAGGCTCACTGATGCTGGTCAGCCACGACAGAGCGCTG
>JANMXL010000235.1:0-2387 GCA_031380885.1 Burkholderiales bacterium
CTCGATGCAGACGGTGCACACATCTTGCAGCACCGCGTCTTGGCCTTCTTTCTTGGCCAGGTCCCAAGGCTTGTTCTGGTCGACGTATTCGTTGACGCGGTCGGCCAACAGCATGATCTCGCGCAGCGCCTTGCCGTACTCCCGCTCGTCGTACAGCCGTTCGATGTCGGCCTGGCCGCTGCGCAGGTGGTCGAGCAGCACGCGGCCCTCGACACCGACATCACCCGACAGCCGACCACCAAAGCGCTTGCTGAGAAAGCCCGCCGTCCGGCTGGCGATGTTGATGTACTTGCCGACCAGGTCGCTGTTCACCCGCGCAACGAAGTCATCCGGGTTGAAGTCCACGTCCTCGACCTTGCTGCTGAGCTTGGTCGCGATGTAGTAGCGCAGCCACTCGGCGTTCATGCCGAGTTCGAGGTACTTCAGCGGCGAGATGCCGGTGCCGCGGCTCTTGCTCATCTTCTCGCCGCTCACCGTGATGAAGCCGTGGGCGTAGACGCGGTCGGGCACCTTGCGGCCCGAAAATTTCAGCATCGCCGGCCAGAACAGCGTGTGGAAGTAGGTGATGTCCTTGCCGATGAAGTGAATCTGCTCGACCGCCGGGTCGGCGATGAAGTCATCGAAGCTGCGCTGCTCGCCACGTGCCTTCGCCTTGCCCTGGTCGAAGTAGTTCTTCAACGACGCCAGATAGCCCACCGGGGCATCGAGCCACACATAGAAATACTTGCCCGGCGCGTCCGGGATCTCGATGCCGAAGTACGGCGCGTCGCGGCTGATGTCCCAGTCGCTCAGGCCGCCCTGGCCTTGGTCGTCCTTGGTGAACCACTCGCGGATTTTGTTGGCGACCTCGCTTTGCAGCCGCTCGCCACCGGTCCAGGCTTCCAGGAACTCGACGCAGCGCGGGTCGCTGAGCTTGAAGAAGCAGTGCTCGCTGCTCTTCATCACCGGCGTGGCGCCGCTGAGCGTCGAGTACGGATTCTTCAGATCGGTCGGCGCATAGACCGCGCTGCACACCTCGCAGCTGTCGCCGTACTGGTCTTTCGCGCCGCACTTCGGGCACTCGCCCTTGATGTAGCGGTCGGGCAGGAACATGCCTTTCACCGGGTCGTAGAACTGCTCGATCGTCTTGGTGGTGATCAGCGAGCCGTCGGCGCGGTCGCGCAGGGCCCGGTAGATGTCCTGCGCCAGCGCGGTGTTCTCGGGCGAATCGGTCGAGTGCCAGTGATCGAACGCGATGTGAAAGCCGTCGAGGTACTGCTGGCGGCCGGCGGCGATCTCGGCCACGAACTGCTGCGGCGTCTTGCCGGCCTTTTCGGCGGCAATCATGATCGGCGCGCCGTGCGCGTCGTCGGCTCCGACGAAATGCACCTCGTGGCTCTGCATGCGCTGGAAGCGCACCCAGATGTCAGCCTGGATGTACTCCATCATGTGCCCGATGTGAAAGGGCGCGTTGGCGTAGGGCAGGGCGGTGGTGACGAACAGCTTGCGGGTCATGGGAGCACAGGTGAGCCAGCCCCGCCGTCATGGCGCACAACAGCTTCGGGCAGCCGACAATTCTAGGTCGCCGGCCTGTCTTCGAATCAGGCCTGAACCCAGGCCAGGGCCCCTGGGCTAGACTGCCGCCGCCCCTGTGGCACTCAGCTGCTGCGCGGCTTGTCTCTCTGTCTGGAACCGCCATGCCCGTCACTGAATCTGCCTTGCTCGACGCCCTGAAAACGGTGATCGACCCGAACACCGGGCACGACTTCGTCAGCACGAAGCAGTTGAAGAATCTCCGCATCAACGGTGGCGCGGTGACCTTCGATGTCGAGCTGGGCTACCCGGCGAAGAGCCAGTTTGCGGTGCTGCGCCAGGCGTTGATCGCTGCGGCCCAATCGGTGGCCGGCGTTGCGAACGTCAGCGTCAACCTCGCCACGAAGATCATCCCGCACGCGGTGCAACGCGGTGTGCAGCTGCTGCCCAACGTGAAGAACATCGTCGCGGTGGCCTCGGGCAAGGGCGGCGTGGGCAAGAGCACCACTGCCGTCAACCTGGCGCTGGCGCTGGCGGCCGAAGGCGCGCGCGTGGGCATCCTCGACGCCGACATTTACGGCCCCAGCCAGCCGATGATGATGGGCCTGAGCGGCCGGCCGGAGTCGACTGACGGCAAGAGCATGGAGCCGATGGAGAACCACGGCGTGCAGGTGATGTCGATCGGCTTCCTCGTGGAGGGCGACAGCCCGATGGTCTGGCGCGGGCCGATGGCCACGCAGGCACTCGACCAGCTGCTGCGGCAGACGAACTGGGGCGACCTCGACTACCTGATCGTCGACATGCCGCCCGGCACCGGCGACATCCAGCTCTCGCTGTCGCAGAAGGTGCCGCTGACCGGCGCCGTGATCGTCACC
>JANMXL010000008.1:0-2652 GCA_031380885.1 Burkholderiales bacterium
TTTTTCGTAGAGCGCCAGCTTCCAGTCCATGCGCTCGGCGATTGCTTCGATGATCAGGTCGCAGTCGCGCAGCTGTTCGAGGTGCTCCTCGTAGTTGGCCTGGCCGATCAGCACCGCGTCGTCGTTGATGCCCAAAGGCGCAGGCTTCAGCTTCTTTAGACCGTCGACCGCCTTGGTGACGACACCATTCTTCAGGCCTTCTTTCGCAGGCAGGTCGAACAGCACCACCGGCACGCGCACATTGGCGAGGTGAGCGGCGATCTGGGCGCCCATGACGCCGGCACCGAGCACGGCGACCTTGCGGACGGTAAATCGTTTCATGGCGACTCCGGGAGGTTGAGGTTCGATTCAGGCGCTGAGCAAATGCCGCGCCGGGCAGGCGGTGTCCACGTCACCACAGCGGTCAGAACTGCGACTCATCCATGGCCATCAGCGGCTTCACACCCGCGCGGGCGCTGCGGATCAGCGCCGCCGTCTCGGGCAGCAGGTAGGCGAAATAGAAGCGTGCGGTGGCCAGCTTGGCCTTGTAGAACGGATCGTCTTCGGCTTGGTGATCGAGCGCCAGCCGCGCCATCCGCGTCCAGAAGTAGGCGTACACCAGGTGCCCGACCACGCGCAGGTAGTCGACCGCTGCAGCACCGACCTCGTCGGGGTTGCTGAACGCTTTCAGGCCCAGTTCGGTGGTCAGCTTGGTGAGCTTCTCGCCCAGGTCGGCCAGCGGGTTGATGAATTCGAGCATCACCCCGTCACCGCCTTCGGCTTCAATCAGCTGCTGCACCAGCACGATGAGCTTCTGCAGCTTCTTGCCCTTGTCCAGCAGCACCTTGCGCCCCAGCAGGTCGAGTGACTGGATGGTGTTGGTGCCCTCGTAGATCATGTTGATGCGCGCATCGCGGACGAACTGCTCCATGCCCCATTCGCGCACATAGCCATGGCCGCCGAAGACCTGCATGCAGTGCGAGGTGGCGATCCAGGCGTTGTCGGTGATGAAGGCCTTGACGATCGGCGTCAGCAGCGCGACCAGGTCGGCAGCGTCCTGCTTGACCGTCTCGTCGGTTGATGACAATTCCTGGTCGATCAGCAGCGCGGTGAAGACCGCCAGTGCTCTGCCGCCTTCGGCATACGCACGCGCTGTCAGCAGCATCCTGCGCACATCGGGGTGCACGATGATCGGGTCGGCTGGCTTGTCCGGCGCCTTCGCGCCGCTGAGCGCGCGGCTCTGCAGGCGGTCTTTTGCATAGGCCACCGCGTTCTGGTAGGCCACCTCGGTCAGCCCCAGCGACTGCATGCCCACACCGAGCCGCGCGGCGTTCATCATCACGAACATCGCATTCAGCCCTTTGTGCGGCTCGCCGACGAGCCAGCCGCGGGCCCCGTCGAGGTTCATCTGGCAGGTCGCGTTGCCGTGGATGCCCATCTTGTGCTCCAGCGCGCCGCAGGTGATCGGGTTGCGTGCACCCAGCGAGCCGTCGGCATTGACCAGGAACTTCGGCACAACGAACAGCGAAATGCCTTTGCTGCCGGCAGGCGCGCCGGGCAGGCGCGCCAGCACCAGGTGCACGACGTTCGCCGCCAGGTCGTGCTCGCCCGCGCTGATGAAGATCTTGTTGCCGATGATCAGGCAGCTGCCGTCGGCTGACGGGCCCACAGAGGGCACGGCCTGGGTCCGAAGCAGCCCCAGGTCGGTGCCGCAGTGCGCTTCGGTCAGGCACATCGTGCCGGTCCATTCGCCACTGGTCAGCTTGGGCAGGTAGGTCTGCCGCTGTTCGGGCGTGCCATGGGCGTGCAGGCATTCATAGGCGCCGCGGGTCAGGCCGGGGTACATCGTCCAGGCCTGGTTGGCGCTGTTGAGCATTTCGTACAGACATTGGTTCAGCGTCACCGGCAGGCCCTGGCCGCCATAGGCCGCATCGCAGCCCAGCGACGGCCAACCACCTTCGACGTACTTCGCATACGCGGCCTTGAAGCCACTGGGCGAGGTGACCTCATGCGTGTCGCGGTTCAGCGAGCAGCCCTCGGCGTCGCCGCTCTGGTTCAGCGGCGCGATGACCTCGCTGGCGAACTTGCCGCCTTCTTCGAGCACCGCATTGATGGTGTCGACATCGATCTCGGCGTGCGGGGGCAGTGTCTTGAGGGTGTCGGTGACGTTCAGCAACTCGTGCAGCACGAAGTGCATGTCGCGCAGAGGGGGGGTGTAATGGGCCATGCGGGTTCCTGGTGGCGATCAATCCGGGGGCAGCGGCCGGCGCAGCGGGTTCACTGCCAAGACCGTATTGTCGGATGCGCCGAACCGCTGCGCTGGCCGCCCGATAGGGCACGTTCGCGGTGTTTCCGTCGGGCAGAGCGCGCACCGCGGCGCGGCATGCGAATATGCGGGTTGCTACGCGGATTGGTTAGGCTCGTGTTTCGGGAGGTTTGATCTTGGAAGTTCTGCAACTCGACGTGTCGGGGCGACCTCAGTCCTGGCTTTCGGCCAAGGAAGCGGCCGTGCTGTACGCCAGCGACGGCGTCGCCTGGACGCTGGGCGATGCGTTCTATGTGCTGCGTGGCGGCGTGCAGCGGCGCACCGGGCTGCAGTCGCGCATCGAGGTGCACCCGATCATCGCGGTGCGCGGTGCCGTTCCCAGCCGCGCCTGGCGGCAGAGCCCGGCG
>JANMXL010000018.1:0-1888 GCA_031380885.1 Burkholderiales bacterium
CGCTGGTGGGTGTCGCGGATCGTGGCGAGGCGGTCGGCATGGGTGCTGGTGCCTGAGACGAAGCCGAAGCTGGCGGTGTGGGCGAACTCATCGGCGCTGACACTGAACGAGCCGTGCTGCTCGACTTCATTCTTGAACAACTGCTTCGCGCGCGCGGCATCGCGGCCCAGCAGGTCGAACACGAAGCGCTCAAAGTTGCTGGCCTTTGAGATGTCCATCGACGGACTCGACGTCTCAAGTGTCTCGGCGCTGCCGCGCACGCGGTAGGTGCCCGTGCGGAAGAACTCGTCGAGCACGTTGTTCTCGTTGGTGGCCAGCACCAGGCGGTGGATCGGCAGGCCCATCATCCGCGCGACATGGCCGGCGCAGATGTTGCCGAAGTTGCCCGAGGGCACCGCGAAGCTCACCTGCTGATCATTCGATCGCGTGGCTTGGAAGTACCCGGCGAAGTAATAGACGACCTGCGCCAGCAGCCGCGCCCAGTTGATCGAGTTGACCGTGCCGATGCGGTGCTGGCGTTTGAACTCCAGGTCGTTCGACACCGCCTTGACGATGTCTTGGCAGTCGTCGAACACGCCGTCGATCGCGATGTTGTGGATGTTGGCGTCTTGCAGGCTGAACATCTGCGCCTGCTGGAACGGGCTCATCCGGCCTTGCGGGCTGAGCATGAAGACGTTGATGCCCTGCTTGCCGCGCATCGCATATTCGGCGGCGCTGCCGGTGTCGCCCGAGGTGGCGCCCAGGATGTTCAATGTTTCGCCGCGGCGCGCCAGTTCGTACTCGAACAGGTTGCCGAGCAGTTGCATCGCCATGTCCTTGAAGGCCAGCGTTGGACCGTTGGACAACGCCTGCAGATACACGTCGGTGCCGTCCTCCGCGTTCGCAGCGCGGTCGAGCGGTTTCAGCGGCGTGATCTCGGGCGTGCCGAAGATCGCGGGCGTGTAGGTTTTGCGCACCAGCGCACGCAGGTCGTCGGCCGGGATGTCGGTGATGTACAGCGACAGGATCTCGAACGCGAGGTCGGCGTAGTTCAGGCCGCGCCAGCGGGCGAGCGTCGCGTCATCGACCTGCGGGTACGACTCGGGCAGGTACAGGCCGCCATCGGGCGCCAGGCCTTCGAGCAGGATGTCGGAGAAGCCGCGCAGTTCGGCGTGCCCGCGGGTGCTCAGGTACTTCAACTCAGCTCTTCCTTGCGGATGCGCACGATGGGCGCCAGCACGGTGGGCAGCGCCTGCATCTGCGCGATGGCGCGGTTCATCTCGGCCTCGACGGTGTCGTGGGTCAGGATGATCACATCGGTGCGGGCTTCGCTGTTCTCCACGGCGCCTCCATCGTTCGGCCGCTGCAGCAGCGCGTCGATCGAGATGCGGTGCTCGGCCAGGATGCCGGCGATGCGCGCCAGCACACCGACTTCATCGGTCACCTGCAAGCGCAGGTAGTAAGCGGTGACGGTCGCGTCCATCGCGAGGATCGGCGTCGCACTCAGCGCATCGTGCTGGAACGCCAGGTGCGGCACGCGGTGGTGCGGGTCGGCGGTGTGCAGGCGGGTGATGTCGACCAGGTCGGCGATCACCGCCGAGGCGGTCGGCTCCGAACCTGCGCCCTTGCCGTAGTACAGCGTGCTGCCCACGGCGTCGCCATACACCACCACGGCGTTCATGGCGCCTTCCACATTGGCGATCAACCGCGTGGCGGGTACCAGCGTCGGGTGCACGCGCAGCTCGATGCCATCCGAGCCAGACGGCGAGTTCGGCAATCCTTTCGTTCGCTTCGTGATGCCCAGCAGCTTGATGCGGTAGCCCAGGTGCTCGGCATAGGCGATGTCGACCGCGGCCAGCTGCGTGATGCCTTCGATGTGCGCCTTGTCGAACTGCACCGGGATGCCGAA
>JANMXL010000026.1:0-1995 GCA_031380885.1 Burkholderiales bacterium
ACCTCGGTGCTGAGGTCGAAGTCGGCGGTCTGGATCGTGACGGTCATGCTGATCAACCACCCGTCACTGGCGGGAAGAACGCGAGTTCAGCATCGTCGCCGGCGACGGTGGACTCATCACACAACGACTGATTCAGAGCGCTCCGCAGCGCCCGTCCACGCGCCAATGCGGCGGCATGCGCAGTGCTGGATGCGATCAACCGATCACGCACCTCGCCCACGGTCGCGCCGACCGACACCTCGATGACTTCCCCCGCCCCCAGCGCCTCGCGGATCGAAGCGAAGTAGCGCACCTGCACCTTCACGACAGCAGTTCCGAAAACGGCAGGTAGTTCACCGTGTCGCCCGTGCGGATCGCGGTGCCCGGCGGGTTGTCAACCACGCCGTCGCCCCACACCGCCGAGGTCAGCACGCCGGAGCCCTGGTTGGGGTACAGGTCGAGGCCGCCGATGGCGTTGCGGCGCACGCGCAGGAACTCGCGGCGCTTGTCGGCGCGCGGCCAGTCGAAATCGGCGCGCATCGGCAGCGGGCGCAATTGCCAGTCGGTGACACCCTGCAGATGCAGCAACACCGGCCGCACGACCAGAAAGAAGGTGACGAAGCTCGCCACCGGGTTGCCGGGCAGGCCGATGAAATACGCCGGGTCTTGCGCGGGCGATTCCGTGCCGCGCCGCACGATGCCGAACGCGAGTGGCTTGCCGGGCTTCATCGACATCTGCCACAGATCGAGCCGCCCTTCGGCTTCGACCGCCGGTTTGATGTGGTCTTCCTCGCCGACCGACACGCCGCCGCTGGTGACGATCAGATCGTGCTCCTGCGCAGCGCGGCGCAAGGCGTCGCGGGTGGCGTCGAGGCGGTCGGGCACGATGCCGAGGTCGGTGCACTCGCAGCCGAGCGCCTGGATCAGTGCGCGCAGGGTGTAGCGGTTCGAGTTGTAGATCGCGCCCGGCTTCATCTGCTCGGGCGCCACTTCGCCCGGCATCACCAGTTCATCGCCGGTGGAGAACAGCGCGACGCGCGGCCGGCGCGCGACGGCGAGCGTCGCGGCCCCGACCGAGGCGGCCAGGCCCAGCGCCTGCGGTGTGAGCCGCATGCCGGCCGCCAGCACGACTGAGCCCGCGCTCACGTCTTCGCCCCGGCGGCGGATCGACAGCCCGAGCCGCGGCATGGTGTCAATGCGGACAGCGCCACCCGCGGTGGTGTCGCTCACAGCGGTGCACTGCTCCTGCATCACCACCGCGTCAGCACCCAGCGGCACCTGAGCGCCGGTGAAGATGCGCGCGGCTGTGCCGGGTGTGAGCGGCGCGCCGACCACGCTGGCCGGGATGCGCTGGCTGACCGGCAGCGTGGTGCCCGCGGCGGGCACGTCGGCGCAGCGCATCGCGTAGCCGTCCATCGCTGAGTTGTCGGCCGGGGGCACATCTACCAAGGCACGAACATCGGCGGCCAGCACGCGGCCGAGCGCGTCGAAGGTCGAGACCCGTTGCGCCTGCTCTGCATCGAAGGGCCGCACCGTCTGCGTCAGCCTGGCCAGCGCGTCGTCCAGGCTCAGCAACGGCGGGCGCACTGGCGTCGGCGTGGCGGATGACTGGCTCATGCCCGTCAGACGTTGGCGCTGAGGTAGGCCTTCACCGCCTGCGTGTCAGCGGCCATCTTGACGAAGCGCTTGGGCAGGTCTTCGATGCCGCGCATCGCGGCGGGGCGATCGGGCTGCACGCCGATGGCCTCGACGATGGTCTCGGCGAATTTGGCGGGCAGCGCCGTCTCCAGCACCAGCATCGGCACGCCTGCGTCGAGGTGCTCGCGGCCCACCTTCAGGCCGTCGGCGGTGTGGGTGTCGATGACCACACCGAAGCGCTGGTGGGTGTCGCGGATCGTGGCGAGGCGGTCGGCATGGGTGCTGGTGCCTGAGACGAAGCCGAAGCTGGCGGTGTGGGCGAACTCATCGGCGCTGACACTGAACGAGCCGTGCTGCTCGACTTCATTCTTGAACAAC
>JANMXL010000037.1:0-19765 GCA_031380885.1 Burkholderiales bacterium
CGAAGGCGGTGACCGCTTCTTCGGCGGCATGGGGCGGACGCTGCGCGCGGCGCTATGGTCGATGTTCCTGAAGCAGCGGCTGGCGATGCTGGTGGGCTTCGTGAAGCCGGAACCGCTGCAGGCGCTCGCCGAAATCCTCGAGCAGCCGGGCGTGACTCCCGCGGTCGACCGCACCTTCCCGCTTGAGGACGCAGCGGACGGAATGCGCGCGCTGGTGTTGAGCCAGATGCGCGGCAAGCTCGTCCTTCGCGTCGCTGCGTGACGGCTACCGTGACTTCCCCAACGCCGATCAAGCCGCGATTGATGCATGCGAGGCCCACGGCGAGGGCGCCGGTGGCGACGACGCGCCGCGGCCACCGTTCGACGTCGCGCGGCCTTCGCTGGGTGCCCGTGCGCGGATCCGACCGGCAGCTTTGCGGCTGCGAGATTAGGAGGGCGGATGTCGCTTCAGGGTCGTGAAGCGCCGTCCGCCCTGGCTCCCGACAGCCGGCACCCGTGAGCGCCAACCCGGGCCTCAGCTCGCTCTCAGAGGATTTGCCCGCGCGCATCGCTCGACAAGTACTGAACAGGGCGGCGCACCACGCTAAGGTGCTGGCGTCCCGGCGCTGCCCTGCGCTTCGATCCACATCGCGACCTCCTGGCGCAGCGCCGGCAGCGGCACGCAGCCCAGGTCCAGCAGCCGATCGTGAAAGGCGCGCAGATCGAAGCGCGGGCCCAGTCGATCTTCGGCGTGCCGACGCAGGCCGCGAAACTCGAGCTCACCGACCTTGTACGACAGCGCCTGCCCCGGCCAGCCGATGTAGCGGTCGACCTCGGTGACGACCTCGTGCTCGCTCAGCGCCGTGTGGTCGCGCAGGTAGGTCTGGGCGCGCTCGCGGCTCCAGCCCAAGGCGTGCAAACCGGTGTCGACGACCAGCCGGCAGGCGCGCCACATCTCGTAGCTGGCGCGGCCGAACTCTTCCAGCGGCGTCTGGTAGATGCCCATCTCACTGCCCAGGAACTCGGCGTACAGGGCCCAGCCTTCGCTGTGCGCCGACAGCGACTCCAGGCGTCGGAAGGCGGGCCGCGCGGTGTTCTCTGCCGCCAGCGCCATCTGCAGGTGGTGGCCCGGCACGGCTTCGTGCAGGGTCAGCGCGGGCAGCGCGTACCAGGCGCGCGATTCGAGCTTGCAGGTGTTGACCCAGTACAGCGCCGCCTGGTCGCCCTCGGCCGCTGCCGGCACATAGCGGCCGCTGGTGTAGTAGGGCGCCAGTTCGGCGGGCACCGGAGCGATGCCGAAGGGCTGGCGCGGCAGCTTGCCGAAGAAGCGCGGCAGCACGCCGTCCACGCGCTTGGCGATCCACGACGCGCGACCCAGCAGTTCTTCGGCGCTGCGCGGGTAGTGCTGCGGGTCGCTGCGCAACTGGGCCAGGAAGTCGGTCAGCTCTGCCTGCCAGCCACACTGGCGCATCAGGCGGTGCATGTCTTCGAGGATGCGCGCCACCTCCGCCAGGCCCTGTGCATGCACTTGCGCTGCGCTGAGCGGCAGCGTGGTGTAGGCGCGCACGCGCTCGGCATAGAAGGCTTCACCGCCGGGCAGATCGCGCGCGGCCGTGCTGGCGCGCGTGCGCGGCAGATAGCGGTCCTTCATGGTGGCGGCCAGGCGCGCGTAGGCGGGCAGCACCTGCTGGCTGATGACGCGGCGGGCGTCTTCGGCCAGCCGCTCGAAGTCGGCCGCTGGCAGCGCCGCGGGCCGCTGCCTGAAGGGCGTGAAGTAGGGCGTAGCCGCCGGGTCCTTGAGCGCCAGCATCTGCATCAAGGGGGCGTCGCGCCCCTGCATCACGACCGCCGGCAGCACCAGGCCGCGCTGCAGTGCCTCATCGAGCAGCTCGATGTGATCGTCGAAGTACGGGGCGATGGCGCCCAGCCGGCCCAGGTAGGACTGCAGCTGCTCGGCGGTCTGCAGCGGCTGGTCGCGCCACAGATCGGGCAGGTAGCTGAAAAAGGCCGAGTCGCCGTCCATCGGCATCAGCGCGCCGCCGTGCTCCAGCTCGCCGAGCAGGGTCTCGATCTGGTTGGCATAGACGGCTCGGTCGACGCGCTTGGCCGGCGACAGCGCGGCCGCATCGATGCGCTGCAGCGCGTCGCGGGTGCTGCGCCAGCGCTGGGCGCGCGCGGCGCGACTGGCCGCGTCCATGCGCTCCAGGCGGTGGTCGTGTTGATGGTCGCCAGCCTGCGTGGCCAGGCGCGGGAATTGCGCCTGGCGCCAGGACCATTCGGACTCCACCAGCGCGTCGAAGGCGCTGTCGGCGGTCGAGGCGAGCTCAGGATTCATGCAGCTTCCAGGTTGGAGGGTTTCAGCCGTGGCGGCCGGTGGCCGCTTCACGCCGGCGCCAGCTGTGCCGAGCGGCGCCGGCCAGCGCCATCAAGGCCAGCAGCCCGAGGCCGAGGGGCCACCACGTGGGCCGGTTCCACTGTGCCACGCGTTCGACGCGCAGCGCCGGGTCCAGCCGCAGGTACTTGATGCGGTCGGGGATGATGACGCTCGGCTTGCCGTTGTGGACCCAGGGCTGGAAGGCCAGCGAGGCGTAGGGGAAGTAGCCCATCGCCCACGGTGCGTCTTGCTGCACGATGGCCACCATGCGGTCGATGAGCTGCTGCTTGCGCGCGCCGTCGTCGAGCGTGCGCAGCTCGGCATAAAGGCGGTCGTACTCGTCGTTCTGGTAGTTGGCGGCGTTGTTGCCGTCGAAGCGCGCCATGCTCTGCGCGCCGGTGAGCAGGAAGAGGTAGTTCTCGGCATCGGGATAGTCCGGCGTCCAGCCCCACCAGTAGACCTGTTGCGCGCCGCGGCGCATCTTGTCGCGGAACTGGTTGTAGTCGGTGCTGCGCACCTCAAGCTGTACGCCGAGCTTGGCGAACTGGCGCACCATCCAGTCGAACTCGGCCTTCTTCTCGGGCGTGGCGGCTTTGCCGTAGTCGTAGTTCAGCACCAGCGGCTTGCCGCTGGCGGCGTCGCGGCCATCGGGGTAGCCGGCCTGCGCCATCAGCGCCTGCGCTTCGGCCAGGCTGCGGCGCTGCACCGCGCCGGCTTCGATGCGGTGGGTGACCGGGTTGTGCCACAGCGGCTGGCCTTCGCGTGAACCGAAGTTGCCCGGCGGCACCGGGCCGTGCGCGGCGACGCCGCCGACGTGGTCGAAGATGCGGCCGTAGCCTTCCTCCCAGTCGATGGCGATCGACAAGGCCTGGCGCAAGCGGCGGTTGCGCTCCTGCTGCTCGCGCGTGGTGCCGCGGCCGACCACCGGGTCGAGCCAGTTGAAGCCGAGGTACCAGCTCAGGCCGCCCGCCACCTGCGGGAAGCGCAGTCCGTTCGACTCGTGCTGCCGGCGCACCTCTTCCGAGCGCTCCATGTCGGCGCGGAACTCGACACCCCAATCGCTACGCTCGACTTCGGGCAGGTCGAGGTGGCCTTGCACGAAGAGCTGCTTGCGCGGCACGCGCTCCTTGACCATCACCGCGACCACGGTGTCGATGAAGGGCAGCGGCTTGCCGCAGTCCTGCAGCAGGCCGGCTTCGGCGTCGCCGCTCTCACCCTCGCAGGGGTAGCTCTCACCATGGAAGTCAGGGTTGCGGCGCATCACGTGGCGGCGGTCGGTCTCGTATTCGCTCATGAAGTAGGGGCCGCTGCCGATCGGCCAGCGCGTCGCCGACAGGCCGTTGGCGCGCATGCCGGACTGGGCGTAAAAGGCATCGGACTCCCAGGGCACGGGGGCGGCAAAGGTCAGCGCCAGCCAGTAGTTCCACTGCGGCGCCTTACCGTGGATGCGCAACCGCAGCGTGTAGCGGTCCAGCGCCTGCGCACCGGCCAGTGGCCAGCGGCGCAGGTCGAGGAAGGGCTTGTCGAGCGCGTCGGCGGCGAGGCCTGTAGTGAGGGCCTGGTCTTCGCTCTTGAGCAGCACCGCGTAGTCCCTGAGGCCGACGACCGCGTCGGCGAACACCGACTGCGCCGGTGTCTCCAGCCGCGGGCTGGCGTGGCGCTTGAAGGCATAGACGAAGTCCTCGGCCGTGACCTCGCGCGTGCCGGTGGCGCCGAAGTCCCAGGGCGTGAACTTGCCGCGCAGTTGCGCGGGGCTCAGCCGGTGGAAGCGGTGGCGGCCTTGCGTGTCGGTGGCCAAGGCCGGGTGCGGCGCCCAGCGCATGCCGCGGCGGATGGGGATGTCGTAGACGCTTTGCGCGATGCGCTCGGCCGGTGCGCCGGCCGGCAGCGGCTGGCCGGCGCCGTCCAGGTAGCGCGGCTGCACGACTTCGGCGGCCGCGCGCGGCACCAGCCGGTAGGGCCGCGCCAGGTAGTGATACTGGTACAGCGGCTCGTGGATCGAGTAGGTGTAGGGGTTCTCGTTGACGGCAAACGACGACGTCGGGTCGAGGTGCCGCGGCGAGCGCTGGTCGAAGGAAGTGAAGAGCGTGTTCTGCGCTGCCGCGCCCGCCGGCCAAGGGTCGTTGCTGCAGGCGGCCAGGGCGAGCACCAGTGCCAGCACAGCCCAGCGCAGCATCGCTTCAGCCCGCCCCGGCGCAGGCGGCTTCCACTTCCTCCACCGTGCGTGCAATGGGCGGGCCGAGCACGCGCGCGCCGCTGTCGGTGACGAGCACGTCGTCCTCGATGCGCAAGCCGCCGAAGTCCATGTGCCGGTTCAGCGCGCCGTAGTCGATGAGGTCGGCATGCAGCCCTTGAGCCTGCCACTGCTGCGCCAGCCAGGGGTTGAAGTAGATGCCGGGCTCCACCGTAAGCACGAAGCCGCTCTGCAGCGGCCGCGCCAGGCGCAGGGTGCGGTGGCCGGGCAGGGTGCTGCGGACCTGGCCCTCGCCGTAGCCCACGTCGTCCTCGCCCAGGCCTTCCATGTCGTGCACGTCCAGGCCCAGCAGGTGGCCGGTGCCGCAGGGGAAAACGATGGCCTGCGCGCCGCGCGCCACGGCTTCGGCGGCGCTGCCGCGCATGAAGCCCATCGCGATCATGCCTTCGACCAGCACGTTGCAGGCCCGCTCGTGCGCCTGGCGGTAGGGTAGGCCGGGGCGCAACAGCGCGATGGCCTGTTGCTGGGCGTCGAGCACCAGGCGGTAGATGTCGGCCTGCAGCGGCGTGAATCGGCCGCTGGCGGGAATCGTGCGCGTGATGTCGGAGGCATAGCCCAGCGGCGACTCGGCGCCCGAGTCGTTGACGACGATGTCGCCATCCTTCAGCGTGCGGCTGTGGTCGTGGTTGTGCAGGATCTCGCCGCGGCTGCTGAAAATCGGCGCGTAGGCCATGCGCAAGCCGCGCGCGCAGACCAGGCCCTCCATGGCGCCGACGACGGCTTGTTCGACGACACCACGGCGGGCCTGTCGCATCGCCAGCAGGTGCATGTCGCGCGTCGTGAGCAGGGCCTGCTCGATCTGTGCGACCTCTTCATCGGACTTGACGGCGCGCATGTCGATCACGGCACGCACCAGGCTTGGGCTGACGGCCTGGGTGCCGCCACCGCGGGCCGTGGGCAGTTGGTGAACCGTGCGGCCCTGTGCCTGAAAGCCCTGCAGCAAATCGGGCAGCGCGGACAGCGCACCGACGTGCTCGATGCCGGCGCTGGCGGCCAGCTCGCGGGGGCTTGCAGCGGGCCCCGTCCAGAAGATGTCGTCGGGATGCGCTTCATCGAGCAGCAAGGTGGATTGGCCGCTGTCGCAGTCCAGCAGCAGCGCCATGTCGGGCCGGGCGATGGCGCAGAAGTACAGCACGCTGGAGTCCTGCCGGAAGGGGTACGCGTTGTCGCGGTAGTTCATGGGGCTCGGCGCATGGCCCGGCAACAGCACCACGCCCGAACCCAAGCGGCCAGCCAGGCGCGCGCGCCGGGCTTGGTAGGTCACTGCAGCGAGCATGCCTTCAGCGCCGGCCGAGGCCGACGTCCGGCAGCGCAGGCCGGTGGCGCAGCGCGTGCGCCATCGCCTGCTCGACGAACACCCGGTCGGCATCGGGCAAGGCCAGCCGCGGCGGCCGCGTGCGCCAGCTGCCACGGCCCATCAGGTGCTCGCACAGCTTGATGCACTGCACGAGGTCGGGCCGCGCGTCCAGGTGCAAGAGCGGCATGAACCATTCGTACAGCGGCATCAGCTCGGCAAAGCGGCCGTCGCGCGCCAGCCGGAAGAGCGTCTCGCCTTCGCGCGGGAAGGCATTGGACATGCCCGAGACCCAGCCCACCGCACCGACGGCGATGCTTTCCACCACCACGTCGTCGAGGCCCGCGAAAAGCACGAAGCGGTCGCCGACGCGGTTGCGGATGTCGATGAAGCGGCGCGTGTCGCCCGAGCTGTCCTTGAAGCAGACGATGGTCTCGCAGTCGGCCAGTTGCTCCAGGATGTCGGGCGTGATGTCGTTCTTGTAGATCGGCGGGTTGTTGTAGACCATCATCGGCACGTCGGTGGCCTTGGACACGGCGCGGAAGTGCGCCGCCGACTCGTGCGGCTTGGCCGAGTAGACGAGCGCGGGCATGAGCATGATGCCGTCGACGCCGATGCGCGCGGCTTCCTTGGCCGTCTCGATGGCGAAGGGCGTGGTGAACTCGGCCACGCCGCAGATCACCGGCACGCGGCCGGCGGCCACCGACCTGGCGGCTTCGATGATCTGCAGCTTTTCCGAGCGCGACAGCGAGGTGTTTTCGCCCACGGTGCCGCACACCACCAGGCCCGAGACGCCGTCGCGCACGAGGCCGTCGATGACCTTGGCGGTGGCGTCGATGTCGAGCGAGTAGTCCGCGCGGAACTGCGTCGTGACGGCAGGGAAGACGCCTTGCCAGTGGACCTTGGCGCTCATGGGGGGAGGCTCCGGAAATGTGGGGTGGAGGAAGACTGCCGCAAGGAAGTCCGGCCGATATGAAGTCCAGGCCCACGGCGCAGGCGGCGCGGACGGCGCAGGCGGCGCGGACGGCGCGGACGGCGCAGACGGCGCGGACGGCCCATACGGTGCAGACAGCGCATACAGTGCTGGGCAGCCCAGGCTGGATATCGTACATTTTATACAATCAACAGGTCAAGCCCTCCAGCACCCCGATCGCCCGCCGCACGCCCATGAAGCCCCGCCTCGGCCACCGCACACTGTCGTCCGCCATCGTCGAGCAGCTGCGGCGCGACATCCTCGACGGCACCTATGCCGCCGGCGAGCAGCTGCGCCAGGACGCACTGGCCGCCAGCTTCCAGGTCAGCCGCATCCCCGTGCGCGAGGCGCTGTTCCAGCTCGAGGCCGAAGGCCTGGTACTGATCGAGCCGCACAAGGGCGCCATCGTCTCGGCCTTTTCGCTCGAAGAGATCGATGACGTCTTCGACCTGCGCGTGCTGCTCGAGCCGCGGCTGCTGGCGTCATCGGCGCCGCGGCTGACGGCGGAAGACTTCACCGAGATCTCGGCGCTCGACGCCGAGTTCACCGCCGCCATCGCAATGCAGGACGTGGCGCAGTGGGGCCAGCTCAACGCGCGCTTCCACCAGGCGCTGTACCGCCACGCGCGGCAGCCCCGCACGCTGGCCATCGTGACGGCGCTGCTGCAGACCAGCGACCGCTTCACGCGGCTGCAGATGAACCGCGCGCCGGCGCTGACGCGCGCCGAAAGCGAGCACCGCCGGCTGCTGCGCCTGTGCCAGGACGGCAAGGTGGCGCCGGCCTGCGACTATCTGGTGGCGCACATCGAGAAGGTGCGCCAGGACCTGCACCGCCTGCTGCGGCGCAGCGCACGCGCGGCAGCAGCCGCTCCAGCTTCAGTTCCTGCACCCACACGCAAGCCATCATGAACATTACCCGCTCGGTCAGCGCAGTGACCCGCATCATCGACTCCCACACCGCCGGCGAGCCGACGCGCGTCGTGCTCAGCGGCGGGCCCGCGCTCGGCCGCGGCAGCATGCAGGAGCGTCTGCAGCGCTTTCGCCACCAGCACGACCACTGGCGCCGCGCGCTCGTCAACGAGCCGCGTGGCAACGACGTCATCGTCGGTGCCTTGCTGTGCGAGCCGCAGGATGCGGGCAGTGCCTGCGGCGTGATCTTCTTCAACAACGCCGGCTTTCTGGGCATGTGCGGCCACGGCACGATCGGCCTCGTGGCCACGCTGGATCACCTGGGGCGACTCGGCGCCGGCACGCACGCCATCGAGACCCCGGTGGGCACGGTGCAGGCCACGCTGCACGCCGACCACAGCGTCACGGTGGCCAATGTGGCGGCCTACCGCCACGCCCACCATGTCGCTGTCGAGGTGCCCGGCGTCGGCCGGCTGCATGGCGACGTGGCCTGGGGCGGCAACTGGTTCTTCCTGTGCCACGACCACAGGCTCGACCTGCTGCCGGCGCAGATCCCGGCACTGACGGCCCGCGCCGATGCCGTGCGCCAGGCTTTGCGCACCCAGGGCGTCACCGGTGCCCAAGGCGCCGAGATCGACCACATCGAGCTGCTCGGCCCGGCACAGGATCCGTCCCGCGACCCCCGGCTCAGCGGCCGCAGCTTCGTGCTCTGCCCGGGCGGCGCCTACGACCGCTCACCCTGCGGCACCGGCACCAGCGCCAAGCTGGCCTGCCTGGCCGCCGCCGGCAGCCTGGCGCCCGGCCAGGTCTGGCACCAGGAAAGCATCATCGGCAGCGTCTTCGCGGGCCACTACGAGCCCGCGGCTGCGGGGCAGCCGGGGATCCGGCCTTTCATCCACGGCCGCGCCCACGTCACGCTGGACGCTACCGTGGTGTTCGACCCCGCAGACCCGTTCGCCTGGGGCCTGGCTTGATGGATGGACTGGCGCCGCTGGCGGCGCACGACGCCGGCGCCGACTGCGTGGTGGTGGGCGCCGGCATCATCGGCGTGTCGATCGCCTGGCGTCTGCGCGAACAGGGGCACGACGTGCTGCTGCTCGACCGCAGCGGCGTGGCCGCCGAGGCCAGCCGCGGCAACGCCGGCGCCTGTGCCTACTCGGACATCCTGCCGCTGGCCTCGCCGGGCATCCTGCGACAAGCGCCGCGCTGGCTGCTCGACCCGCTGGGGCCGCTGTCGATCCCGCCGCGCTACCTGCCGCGCATCGCGCCCTGGCTGTGGCGCTTCTGGCGCGCCAGCCGGCCGGCGCAGGTGGCGGCCAGCACGCGCGCGCAGGCGACTTTGATGACGCTGGCCGCGCAAGCCATGCCGCGCCTGGTGCAGGCGGTGGGCGCGCAGGGGCAGCTGCACACCGACGGCAACCTGCAGCTCTATGAAAGCCAGGCCGAATGGCAGGCCTCGTTGACCGGCTGGCAGGTGCGCGCAGAGCACGGCATCGCCTTCGAGCACGTGCAGGGCCCGCAGGCCATCGCGCGCTGGCAGCCCGGGCTGTCGCCGGCGCTCGTTGCCGCGACCTTCGTGCCGGGCTGGCAGCGCATCGATGACCCGCAGCGGCTGTGCGAGCAGATCGCCGCGGCTTTCGTGGCCCGCGGCGGGCGAGTCCGCCGCGCCCAGGTCGAGGCCCTGGCGCCGGTCGATGGCGGCGTGGGCGTGGTCACCGTGGGCGGGCAGTCGCTGCGCGCGCGCCAGGTGGTCGTCGCGGCGGGCGCCTGGTCGCACCTCCTGGCGCGCTCGCTCGGCCAGCGCATCCCGCTCGAAACCGAGCGCGGCTACAACACCACGCTGCCGCCGGGAGCTTTCGATTTGCGGCGCCAGCTGAGCTTCGGCGGCCACGGCTTTGTCGTCACCCCGATCGCCGGTGGCGTGCGCGTCGGCGGCGCGGTGGAGCTCGGCGGCCTGCAGGCGCAGCCCAACCACGCGCGGTCCCGCGCGCTGCTCGACAAGGCCCGGCGCTTCCTGCCCGGCCTCAAGACCGAGCACGGCAGCACTTGGATGGGGTTTCGGCCTTCGTTGCCCGATTCACTGCCGATCATCGGCGCTGCGTCCGGCGTGCCGCGCGTGCTCTATGCCTTCGGCCACGGTCACCTGGGCCTGACGCAGTCGGCCGCCACGGCCGAGCTGGTGGCCGATCTGGCCGCCGGCCGCGCACCGTCGATCGATCTGACGCCCTTCAGCACCGCCCGCTTCAGCGGCTGAATCGGGTCTTGACCGAGCGCACGGCGGTCTTGGGCTAAAGCGTTCTAAAGCACTGCCGACGATTCAAGGGCGCCGGGCTACAGTGACAGCACCATGCCGGTCATCACCCGTTTCGGCCCCTTCGAGCTGCGCGCCCAAGAGCGCGTGCTGCTGCGCGACGGCGCAGCGCTGGCCGTCGGCGCGCGGGCGCTGGATGTGCTGATCGTGCTCGTCGAGGCCGCCGGCGCGCTGCTCACCAAGGATCAGCTGCTGCAGCGGGCCTGGCCGGGCATGGTGGTCGAAGAGGCTAACGTGCATGTGCAGGTATCGCACTTGCGCAAGCTGCTGGGCGCGCAGGCCATCGCCACGGTGGCGCCGCTGGGCTACCGCTTCACGATACCGATCGACAGCGCCGCCCCTCGCACGCCGCCGCACAACCTGCCGGCGCAGCGCACGCGTTTCGTCGGCCGCGAGGCGGCGCTGGACGACGCAGCGGCGCGGCTGGCGGCGACACGGCTGCTCACCTTCACCGGCATCGGCGGCAGTGGCAAGACGCGGCTGGCGCTGCAACTGGCGGCGCGCGAACTGCACCGCCAGGCCGACGGCGTGTGGTTCGTCGACCTCGCGCCACTCGAAGACGCCACCCAGGCCGCGTTGGCGCTGGCGCGCGCTTTGGCCGTGGCGCAGGCCGGCGACAGCAGCCTGCTCGCGCTGCTTCAAGCGCGGGTCAGAGACAAGTCGATGCTCGTGGTGCTGGACAACTGCGAGCACCTGCTCGACGCCGCTGCCGATCTGGCGCAGGGGCTGCTGTCGGCTTCTGCCGGCGTGCGCGTGCTGGCCACCAGCCGCGAAGCGCTGGGCCTGAGCGGCGAGACCGTGATGCCGGTGCGCCCGCTCGGCCTGCCGGCACCCGGTGCCGCGCCTGCCGACACCGTCGCGGCCGAGTCGGTGCGGCTCTTCATCGACCGTGCCGGCGAGGCCTGGCCCGGTGTCTGCCTGGCCGGCGATCAACTGGCCACGGCGGCCGAGATCTGCCGCCGCGTCGACGGCATTCCGCTGGCCATCGAGCTGGCCGCGGCACAACTGCGGGTGCTGAGCCTGGCGCAGATCCTGGCCTTGCTCGAGCAGCGCTTTCGGCTCCTCGTCGGCGGCCGGCGCGCGCTGCCGCGCCAGCAGACCCTGCTGGCCGTGGTGCAGTGGAGCTGGGACCGCCTGACTGCCGACGAGCAGCAGTTGCTCGCCGCGCTGGCCGTGTGCAGCGAGGGCTGCGACCTGGCGGCGGCCACCGCGCTGCTCGCGCGCGCCGTGTCCGCGGTGGACCTGACGGCCCGCCTGTCGCGACTGGTCGACTCATCGATGGTGCAAGTACAAAGGAGGCACGACATGCCAGCCCAGGACGAGACCGCACGCTACACCTTGCTCGAGACGGTCCGGCAGTTCGCGCTCGAGCGGCTGCAGGACGGCGGCGACGCCGCCGCGCTGCGCGACCGCCACCGCGACCACTTCCTGGCCTTTGCCGAGACCCAGGAGCGCGAGTTGCTGGTGGCCGAGCAGCCGGGCCGGATCATCGAGAGCCTGGACGCCGAGCGCGAGAACCTGATGCGCGCGCTGGCCTGGTGCCAGCACAGCGGTGACGTGCGCTCGGAACTGCGATTCGTGATCGCCTTGCGCCATTACTGGGGTGCGCGCGGCCTGCTCGGCCTGGGGCACGAGATCGGTGCCGCGGCGCTGTCGCGAGCCCCGGCTCAGGGCCTGGATCTCGAGCGCTGTGCCGTGCTGGCCACGGTCGCCCAGGCGGCGCACTGGATGGGCCGTCACGACGAGGCGCTGCAGCATGTCGAGCAGCAGCTCGTGCTGGCGCAGCGCCTGGGCGACCAGACCCAGATCTCGATCGGCTACTACCTCAGGGGTGACCTGATGCGCCACCGCGGCGAGCTGGCCGCCGCCGAAGCCGCTTATCAAGAAGCGGTGGCGGCGGCGCGCCGCTGCGGCGACGAGCGGCGCCTGGGCAACGCGCTCACCGGCCTGGCGGCGGTGGCGGCACACCGCGGGCTGCACGACGAGGCCGCGCTGCGCAGTGAGGAATTGCTGGCGCTGCGGCGCAAACAGCCGCACCGCTTCGGCCTCGGCGTGGCGCTGCTGAACTGCGCCGGCGCGGCGATCAATCTGCGCCGCACCGACGCGGCGCGAGCCTATCTGCACGAGGCCTGGATGCTGGCCACGTCGGTGCAATCGCGCTACCTGACGCAGGCCCTGATCAGCCTGGCCGCTTCGTGGGCCGCGTTGGCCGGGCACTGGGCGCTGGCGGTCCGCTGGGTGGCAGCCGACGCCGAGCAGCGAAGGGAGTTGCAGATGCCGGCGGATCCGGTCTCGGCGCAGGAGCAGCAGGACGATGTCGAGCGCGCACGCACGCCGCTGGGCGACGCGGCCTTGGCGGCGCAGACGCGCATCGGCGCCGCGATGAGCCACGACGAGACCCTGGCTGAGGTGGCGGCAGCGCTGGCGCCGCCGAGCTAGGCGCGGGGGCGGGCGCCAGCGCGCGCTGGACAGCGCCACGCTCGGTCCCATCGGGGCGGTCGGGACTCTCGCCGGCGCTGTCCTGCACCGGCGTGCAGGACGCACCGTACCGCTTCAGGCCAGCCAGCCCAGGCGCTGGGCATCGGTCAGCGTCAGGTCCAGGCAGCGGCGGATGAGGGCCATCATCTCGTCGATCTGCGCGCGCGTGATGACCAGCGGCGGCGCAATGATCATGCGCGCGCCCACGGCGCGCATGATGAGGCCGTTGGCGAAGCAGTGGCCGCGGCAGACCATGCCGATGTCGACCTCGTCGGCGAAGGCGGCGCCAGTGGCCTTGTCCCTGACCAGCAGCAGCGCCGCCATCAGGCCGCAGGTCTCGGCGTCGCCCACCAGCGGGTGGTCGAGCAGCGCCGCGTAGGCCTCGGCCAGGTAGGGGCCGACGTTGTCGCGCACGTGCTCGACGAGCCGCAGCCCCTGGATCAGATCCAGGTTGGCCAGCGCCACGGCGCAGGCCACCGGGTGGCCGCTGTAGGTGTAGCCGTGGTTGAACTCGCCGCCCTGCTCGATGAGCACGCGGGCCACGCGCTCGCCCACCATCACGCCGCCGAGCGGGATGTAGCCGCTGGTCACGCCCTTGGCGAAGGTCATCAGGTCGGGGCGGAAGCCGAAGGTCTCGCAGCCGAACCACTGGCCGGTGCGGCCGAAGCCGCAGATCACTTCGTCGCTGACCAGCAGCACGCCGTGGCGGTCGCAGATGCGCTGCACCTCGGGCCAGTAGGTGCTGGGCGGGATGATGACGCCGCCCGCGCCCTGGATCGGCTCGCCGATGAAGGCCGCCACGCGCTCGACGCCGATCTCGAGGATCTTCTCTTCGAGCCAGTGCGCCGCCTGCAGCCCGAAGGCTTCGCGTGTCAGCCCCGGGCTCTTGGATGACTGCCGGCCGTGCGCCCACCAGTAGGGCTGCTCGATGTGCACGATGCCGGGGATCGGCAAACCGCCCTGGGCGTGCATGCCGCTCATGCCGCCCAGCGAAGCACCGGCCATGGTGCTGCCGTGATAGGCGTTGTGGCGGCTGATGATGACGTGGCGCTGCGGCTGACCGAGCAGATCCCAGTAGCGGCGCACCATGCGCACCACGGTGTCGTTGCCCTCGCTGCCCGAGACGCTGAAGAACACATGCTGGAACTGCGGCGGCGTCAGCTCGGCCAGCCGTTCGGCCAGCTCGATGGCCGGCACGGTCGCGGTCTGGAAGAAGGCGTTGTAGAACGGCAGCTCCTTCATCTGCAGCGCTGCCGCGTCGACCAGCGCCTGCTGGCCATAACCGACGTTGACGCACCACAGCCCGCTCATGGCGTCGAGGATCTGGTGGCCGTCGCTGTCCCAGAGGTAGATGTTGTCGGCGCGGGTGATGACGCGCGAGCCCTTGGCCGCAAGCGCCTTGAAGTCGGTGAACGGATGCAGGTAGTGCGCCGTGTCGGCCGCCTGCCATTCGGCGGTGGTGCGTGTCGCTGAGGGTTGAAGTGCGGCGTTCATGCGGATTCCGATCGTCAGACGTGAAGCAGCAGGTGCTCACGCTCCCACGGCGAGATGACCTTCATGAATTCATCATGCTCGATTTCCTTGATCTCGGAGTACACCGTGATGAACGGCTTGCCGAGAATGTCGTGCAGGTCCTTCTCGTCGGCCAGCCAGCCCAGGGCCTCGCTCAGCGAGCGCGGCAGCTGGTACTCGGACAGGTACGCATCGCCCTTGCATTCGCTGGCCGGCTCGATCTTGTTCTTGATGCCGAGGTAGCCGCAGGCCAGCGTGGCGGCGAAGGCCACATACGGGTTCGCGTCGGCGCCGATTACGCGGTTCTCGATGCGCCGCGCGGCCGGTGTGGCCACCGGCGAACGGATGCCCACGGTGCGGTTGTCGGTACCCCACTGGATGTTGATCGGCGCGGCCGTCGAGCGCGCGAGGCGGCGGTAGGAGTTGACGTAGGGCGCGAACAGCGCCATCGCCGCCGGCGTGTACTTCTGCAGGCCGCCGATGTACCAGTAGAACTCCTTCGACGGCGTGCCATCGGGGTTGCTGAAGATGTTCTTGCCGGTGACCTTGTTCAGCACGCTCTGGTGCACGTGCATCGCGCTGCCGGGCTCGTTGGACATCGGCTTGGCCATGAAGGTGGCGTACATCTCGTGGCGCAGCGCGGCCTCGCGGATCGTGCGCTTGAAGAAGAACACCTCGTCGGCCAGCCCCAGCGGGTGGTCGTGGAAGAAGTTGATCTCCATCTGACCGGCACCAACCTCGTGGATCAGTGTGTCGACGTTCAGCTCCATCTTCTCGCAGTAGTCGTAGATGTCCTCGAACAGCGGGTCGAACTCATTGACCGCATCGATCGAGTACGCCTGTCGCGAGGTTTCGGCGCGGCCGCTGCGGCCTTTCGGCGGACGCAGCGGCGTGTTGGGGTCGGCGTTGCGCTCGATCAGGTAGAACTCGAGCTCGGGCGCCACCACCGGCGCCCAGCCCTCGGCGTCATAGAGGTCGCAGATGCGGCGCAGCACCGAGCGCGGCGCATACGGAATCATCACGCCGTCGCGGTCGTAGCAGTCGTGGATCACCTGCGCAGTCGGGTCGGTCGCCCACGGCACGATGCGCACGGTGGACGGGTCGGGGCGCAGGTGCATGTCCCGGTCTGTCGCGTGGATCACGTCGTAGTACGGGCCTTCGGCCGGGAATTCGCCGGTCACCCCGATCGCGACGATCGCCTCGGGCAGGCGCATGCCGCGGTCTTCGGTGAATTTTTCGCGCGGCAGGATCTTGCCGCGAGCCACGCCGGTGAGGTCGGGCACCAGGCATTCGATCTCGGTCACGCGCCGTTCGTTGAACCAGTTTTCGAGGTCACTGAACGTGAAATTTTCTCGGGCCACCATGGGATGTCACCTTGAGGAGTTGCAGTCGTTGTCGTCTTGGTCTTCGTGGGTTTGTCAGCGCGACCCGTCGGGGCCTCGGTGACGGTCGCGAAAGTTGCTGCAGGCTCGCCCGAAGGCTTGAAACAGTTGGGTCGAAACCGGATTGAGGTGCGCTTCCCACTCCGGGTGCCACTGCACACCGAGCAGGAAGCCGGGCGAAGGGGTGGCGTCGGTGTCCAGCGAGAACGCCTCAACCAGCCCATCGGGCGCGCGTGCTTCCACACGCAATCCTGGCGCCAGCCGCCGCACCCCCTGGCCGTGCACCGAGTTGACCTCGATCGCCTCGCGGTTGAGCAGGCCCGACAGCAGGCCGCCGAATTCCAGACCGACCCGATGGGCCGGACCGTAGACCACGTCGAGCGGCCCCTTGTCGGCGCCGCGATGGTCGAGCTGGCCGTCGATTTCGTGCACGGCCTGGAACAGGCTGCCGCCCAACGCAACGTTGATCTCCTGAAAGCCGCGGCAGATCGCCATCAGCGGAATGCCGCGCGCGATGGCCTGCGGGATCAGCGCCAGCGTCGCTGCATCGCGGTCAGGATCGAGCGGCAGGCTGGCGTTGTGCACCGCCTCGCCGAAATGGTTGGGGTGCACATTCGACGGCGAGCCGGTCAGCAACACGCCGTCGGCCAGGTCGAGCAGGCTGCCCAGCTCATCGGGGCCCTCGACGGTGGTGAACAGCAGCGGCAGACAACCGGCGAGCCGCACGGCATCGGTGTATTTTTTGCCGACGGTGTGACTGGCATGCCCATCCAGCCAGCGATGGCAGGCGGGCACGAGGACGATGGGTTTGCTTTTCATGGGTGGTGTGAGGACGCCCGCCGTACATCGCGGTGCGCCCATCGCAGAGACCGGTTGTGCCAACGAGTGCAATGACTGTGCCCGCGCCCTCTGTTCACAGCAGATCCTTTAATCGGTAATAGGCCATACCGGCCACCAGCGCCGGTGTGCGAAGCAATTGACCTCCGGGGAATGCACGGTGCCGCAGACGGCTGAAGGTGTCGAAGCGGCGCGCATCACCGTCGATTGCCTCCGCAACAAGCTTGCCTGCAATCCCGGTCAGTGCAAGTCCGTGGCCCGAAAAGCCCTGCAGGTAGTAGACGTTCGCCAGCCCATGCGCCGAGCCGACCGGCAGGCGGTCCGACAGGCGACCAAAGTCCGGCGCCCGGTTCATCGAGATGTCTACGAAACCGCCCCACGCGAATTCGACGCCGGTGCCCTTGAGTTGCGGGAAGGTCTGCGCCATGCTTTTTTGCATGCTGGCGGCCAGGTTCATCGGTGTCGCGGTGCTGTAGCTGACGCGCCCGCCGTAAAGCATGCGGTGTTCAGCAGTGGCAGCGGCGGTGTGGCTGGCGACACGGAAATAATCGAGCACGAAATTGGTGTCACAGACCGCCGCGCCCGAGGGGATCAGCGACTGAGCCAGTTCTGCATCCAGCGCTTCTGAAGCAATGATGTAGGTGCCGACCGGCATGATGCGCGGCGCCAGCACCGGCGCCACGCCCTGCAGGTAGACATTGCCCGCCAACAGCACATGCGCGGCCCGCACGCTGCCCCCGGCGGTGCGCAGCCGCACCGAGCCAGTGGCGTTGGCCGCTGCATCGAGTGCGGTGACGATGGAATTCTCGAACACGCGCACGCCGAGCCCGGCCGCAGCGCGCGCCAGGCCCAGGCTGTACTTCAGTGGGTGCAGATGTCCCGACAGCGGGTCGTGCAGCCCGCTGTGAAAACGCGGGCTGGCGATCCACTGGGGCAGTTGCTGCGGCGTGATCCAGACAGTCTCGTGGCCGTAGAGCGACTGCATGCGCACTTGCCAGGCCTGCAGCTCACGCGCCTTGCGGTCGCTGACCGCCAGGCTCAGATAACCCGGGCGCCAGTCGCAATCGATCTGAAAGCGCGCGCAACGTTGCTGGATCAGCGCCAGCGCCTCGATCGTCATCGCCCACACGCGGCGCGCCTCGTCGAGGCCGAGCTGCGCTTCGATGGTGTCTTGCTCGCAGGCAAGGCCCGCCAGCGCCTGTCCGCCGTTGCGCCCGGAGGCGCCCCAGCCGACTTGCTTTGCTTCAAGCAGCACCACGTCGTAGCCGCGGTCGGCCAATTCGATCGCCGCCGACAGCCCAGCCAGGCCACCGCCGACGATGGCGACATCGCACTCGAGGTCTGCGGCGAGCGCAGGCGATGTCGGCGGGCGCTGCACGGTGGCGTCGTAGTACGAGTGGCGCGCCAGATTGCGATCGGTGTCGAGGAAGCTCATGGCGGGTGGGGCAGGCAACAGGTCGGCGGGTCGTCAGTCCGGCCGCCTGCGCTCAGGCCGTCTGCCGAATCGCGTGGGCCAGCGTGCTGGCGATCTGTTCGATGTGCTGCGGCTCAATGATCAGCGGCGGCGACAGCGCGATCGTGTCGCCGGTGGTGCGCACCAGCACGCCATGCTCCCAACAATCGAGGAAGACATCGAACGCCCGCTTGCCGGGTTCGCCGGCGATCGGCGCCAGCTCGATGCCGCCGACCAGCCCGATGTTGCGGACGTCCACCACATTCGGCAGCCCGGCCAGCGAGTGCAGCGCCGCCTCGAAGGTCGGCGCGATGTCGCGGGCGCGGGTCAGCAGACCTTCCTCGGCATAGGTGTCCAGCGTGCCGAGCGCCGCGGCGCAGGCCAGCGGATGGCCCGAGTAGGTGTAGCCGTGGAAGAATTCGATCAGGTGCTCTGGGCCCGTCATGAAGGCGTCGTAGATGAACTGTTGAGCGAACACCGCCCCCATCGGCACGCAGCCGTTGGTCAGCCCTTTGGCGACCGCCATCAGGTCGGGGGTGACACCGAAGTGATTGGCCGCGAACGGGGACCCTATGCGACCGAAGCCGGTGATGACCTCGTCGAAGATCAGCAGGATGCCGTGCTTGTCGCAGATCGAACGCAACCGTTGCAGGTAGCCCTTGGGTGGCACCAGCACCCCGGTCGATCCGGCGACCGGCTCGACGATGACGGCGGCGATGGTCGATGCGTCGTGCAGCGCGATCAACCGCTCCAGGTCATCGGCCAGCTCGGCGCCGTGCTCGGGCTGGCCCTTGGTGAACGAATTGCGCAGCGGGTCGTGCGTGTGGCGGATGTGATCGACGCCGCCCAGCATCGTGCCGAACATCCTGCGGTTGGCCACCATCCCGCCGACCGAGATGCCGCCGAAATTGACGCCGTGGTAGCCGCGCTCGCGGCCAATCAGGCGCGTGCGCTGACCCTCGCCGCGCACGCGGTGGTAGCCGAGCGCCATCTTCAACGCGGTGTCGACCGACTCCGAGCCGGAGTTGGTGAAGAACACCTTGGTCAGCCCGGCGGGCGTCAGTTCAACCAGGCGCTCGGCCAACTCGAACACCTTGGGGTGGCCCATCTGGAACGGCGGCGCGAAATCGAGCTCGGCCGCCTGGTTCTGGATCGCCTCGGTGATGCGCGGGCGAGCGTGGCCGGCGTTGACGCACCACAGTCCGGCCACGCCGTCGAGCACCTGCCGGCCATTGGGTGTGCTGAAGTGCATGCCCGCCGCGCCGGAGATCATCCGCGGCGCCGCCTTGAATTGCCGGTTGGCAGTGAAGGGCATCCAATACGCGTCGAGCGGGGTCGGCATCGTGGTGTCTTTCAGGTGAGCCGACGAACGACCGGTTTCCATCGAATCAGTTTAGTGGTTGACGCTTGAAATTTGCCAGCGCTTTGGCGGGCAGGGGGGCGCACCAAACGCAATAATCGAGCGTGTCAGTTGAGCTTTCTGGGGAATCATGCGAAATCAGAGCGGCGACGCGACATTGGATGCCATCGACCGCGCCCTGCTGCAGGTGCTGCAGGCCGATGCCAAGCTGACCAACATCGAGCTCGCCGAGCGGGTGCATCTGTCGCCGTCGGCCTGTCTGCGGCGGGTCAAGGCCCTGGAAGAAAGTGGCGTGATCGCGCAGTACGTGGCGTTGGTCGACCCGAAGCGGGTGGGGCGCCATGGCACCAGCTACACCATCGTCAATCTGGAAAAACTCACCCGATCGACGATGGACACCTTCGAGCAGGCCATCCGCGACGTGCCCGAGATCCACGACTGCTTCTATGTGGCCGGCACCAACGACTACCTGCTTCGCTTCACCTACCGCGATGCCGAAGACCTGGAGCACTTCCACAGCCATGTGCTGTCCAGCCTGCCCGGTGTGACGCGGTCGAATTCGATGCTGGTGCTGCGCACGGTGAAGAAGACGACCGCGCTGCCGATCGATTGACTGTGATGCCACCACTGTGGTGGTCCGACTTAAATCA
>JANMXL010000045.1:0-5354 GCA_031380885.1 Burkholderiales bacterium
CGACCTCATCCTCGACTCTTTCCTCGGCTCCGGCACCACCGCCGCCGTCGCGCACAAGATGCGTCGCCGCTGGATCGGCATCGAAATGGGCGAGCACGCCGCCACGCATTGCCTGCCGCGTTTGCAGAAGGTGATCGACGGCGAGCAAGGCGGCATCAGCCAGGCGGTGGGCTGGCAGGGCGGCGGCGGCTTTCGCTTCATGCGGCTCGGCGCGCCGGTGTTCGATGCCGAGGGCCGCATCCATGCCGACGTGCGCTTCGCAACACTGGCCGCCTTCGTCTGGCAGCAAGAAACCGGCACCGCCTACGACCCCGCGCTCGCGCGTGCCGGCACGCCGCTGCTCGGTGTGCAGCCGGACGGAACCAAAGCGCACTACCTGCTGTTCAACGGCATCCTGGGCGACAAGCGCCCGGCCAGCGGCAACGTGCTTACGCGCGCCGTGCTGGCCGCGTTGCTCGTGCTGCACGCCGAGGCCGCACCCGCAGGCGCCGCGCTCATCGTCTACGGCGAGGCCGTTCGCGTCGGCCCGCAGCGCCTCACGGCGGCGGGCGTCACGTTCAGGCAGATTCCGTATGAACTGGCCGCGCGCTGAGGGGGCCACTGCATGAACGCGAACGAACTTCAAGCCTGGTTGCGTGAACGCTACCCAACCGAAAACGAGCGTCACGAATGGAAGGAGTGGACGAGCCTCAAGTCGAATGTTTCCGGGCGAAAGGGCGAGGATTTGGTGTCGTATATCTCCGCATTGGCCAATCTGGATGGCGGCTGCGTCGTCATCGGTGCGGAAGACGGGACGCTGCAGGTCACGGGCATCAGCGAGTTCGCCACCTACACGGCCGAGAACGTGATTCACCGCATTCTCGGCAAGACGCCAAACCTCCCGTCGATGGGCTTGCACGTAGAGCAGCGCTGCGCCAGCGACACCGGCGCGGTGGTGTGGTTGGTGCATGTGCCGCGCCACGCGCCGCGGCAGCCGGTTCATGCCCACGACAAGGCTTGGCAGCGTGACGGCGACGCCTTGACGGAGCTGCGTGCCGACAGGCTCAACGCCATTCTGGCGGAGCCCTTAAGCGGGCAGGACTGGACGGCGGGGCTGGTTCCAGAAGCCTCCCTGAACGATCTTGATGAGGCAGCCTTGCTGCTGGCGCGCAAGCAGTTCGCCGCCAAGAACTCGCAGGAACGCTGGGCGACAGAGATCGCGCAGTGGTCAAGCGCCGAATTCCTTGATCGCGCCAAACTCAGTGCCAGTGGTGTGTTGACGCGCGCGGCCTTACTGCTGCTGGGCAAGCCTGAATCGACGCATCGGCTGGGCCGCTCGGCCGAAATCGTGTGGCGCCTGCTGGACGAGCGGGCCGCACAGCCGTTTCATCCTCCGTTCTTGCTGACATCGACCGCGCTGCTGCGGCAAGTGCGCAATCCGAACATCAAGCTGTTCCCGGCCACCAGCTTGCTGGCGGTGGAGCTACCGAAGTACGAGACGCGCGTCGTTCTGGAGGCGCTGCACAACTGCATTGCGCACCAGGACTACGAGCGTGGCGAGCGCGTCGTCGTCGAAGAGTCATTGAGCCGCCTGACGTTTCGAAGTGCGGGCGCATTTTTCGATGGCAAGGCGGCCGACTATGCAGTGGCCGACAGGGTGCCCAGCCGCTACCGCAATCCGTGGCTGGCAAGCGCGATGCGCAGCATTGGCATGATCGACGCTGCGGGCTTCGGCATTCGCGAGATGTTCCAGGAACAGCGAAGGCGCTTCTTGCCTTTGCCCGACTACGAGGCGTCCACGCCCAATCAGGTCGTGCTGACGATCTATGGGCAGCAGCTCGACGAGAACTACAGCCGCATGTTGATGGAGCGCACCGACCTGCCCATCGAGCAGGTGGTCTGGCTCGACCGGGTGCAAAAGCGTGAGCGCATCTCGGACGAGCAGGCAGCGCTCCTCAGACGCAAGGGATTGATCACCGGGCGCAAACCCAACTTGATGGTGTCGGCAGTGGTGGCGCAGGTCACGAAGACCGAGAACCGTTACGTTCTGAACAAGGGCTTCGACGACGACCACTACAAGCGGGTCATCATCGGCCGCTTGAGGCTCGGGCCGACCTCGGGCGATGAGTTGCGGCAGCTCGTCATCGACAAGCTGCCGGCCGTGCTGGCGAGCAAGGAAAAGGAAACGAAGGTCAAGAACCTGCGAACCGCGTTGCGGCTCCGCGGGCTTGACGGAACATTCATCGAAGTCGACCCATCTGGTCCGGCACGTGGCGCGGGTGCAATGTGGCGAATCAAGGCCTGAGAATTGTTTAGCGGAGCAGCTTTGATGCTGCCAAGTAAACAATTACCGGCCGCTTGTCGAGACAAAAATATGAATAAATTCAAGCACTTGGCATTGTTTAAGTTCGTATTGACGGTATCTCGCGAAATCAATTCGATCTGAGCCTCATGGCATCCTTCCCGCTCAAGACTTACCAAACCCAGGCGCTCGACGCGCTCACCCTGTTCCTGCGCCAGGCCGAGACGATGGGGCTGGAGCCAGCGTGGGCGCACGCGATGGCGCGCGAGGGCATCAGCGGTGTGCCGTACCGCGCGGGCGAGCTGGGCGATGCGCCGGTGGTGTGCCTGCGCATCCCCACCGGCGGCGGCAAGACGCTGCTGGCCTCGCATGCGATCGTGCGCATCGCCAGCACCTGGGCGCAGCGCAGCCACCCGGTCGCGCTGTGGCTGGTGCCCAGCGACGCGATCCGCAGCCAGACGCTCACCGCGCTGCAGACGCCCGGGCACGCCTACGCGGCGGCGCTGCGCGAAGCGTATGGCGAAGCGTTTGTGGTGTGCGAACTCGATGCGCTCGCCAGCGTGCCGCCGCAAGACTACGGTGCCAAGGCCGTGATCGTGGTGGCAACGATCCAGAGCTTTCGGGTCGCCAACAAGGCCGGGCGCCGCGTGTTTGCGATGAGCGAAGCCTGGGAGCCGCACTTTCGCGCGCTGGCTGCATCCTCGCAGTTCACGCCGCAGCTCGCCGCGCAGCGTGGCCTGGCGTGTGTGGCCGAATCCGATCTGGCCGACGCGGACCAGACTTTTTTGACCCGCGCTGATCTGGGCCGCGTGAAGACCTCGCTGGCGAATTGGTTGGCGTGGCAGCAGCCGATCGTGTTGGTCGACGAGGCGCACAACGCGAAGACGCCGCTGTCGCTCGCGATGCTGCAGGGCATCCGGCCCAGCTGCGTGCTCGACCTGACGGCCACGCCGGTGCCGAAGAAGACGAACGTGCTGTTCAGCGTCTCGGCGCGCCAGCTCGAAGCCGAGGCGATGATCAAGCTGCCGATCATGCTGGCCGAGCACGCGACCGGCTGGCAAGACGCGGTGCACGACGCGCTGCTGCGCCGCAAACAGCTCGAAGCCGAGGCGGCGGGTGAGCCGCAGTACGTGCGGCCGATCGTTCTGTTTCAGGCCGAGGACAAGGGCGGCGAGGCCAATGTGGAGGTGCTGCGCGAGCACCTGATCACCGTGCATCACATCGACGCGGCGGAGATTGCGCGCGCCACCGGCGCGTGGCGCGAGCTCGAAGGCATCGACCTGATGAAGCCGGGGCCGGTGCGCTACATCATCACCGTCGACGCCCTGCGCGAGGGCTGGGATTGCCCGTTCGCTTATGTGCTGTGCGCGTTGCAGAACCTGCGCAGCAACCAGGCCGTGGAGCAGTTGCTAGGCCGTGTGCTGCGCATGCCCTATGCGCAACGCCGCCGCAGCCCCGCGCTCAACAAGGCCTATGCGCATGTGGTGGCGCGCAGTTTTTCAGAGGCCGCGAATGCGCTGGTCGATACGCTCACACAGGGCATGGGCTTCGACCGGCTGAGCGCCGCCAGCGTGCTGCTGCCCGACGAGGGCGATCTGTTCGGCTGCGGGCTGGAGGGCGCGTCGTTGGCTGCGCCGCGACCGCTGGTGCTGGAAATTGAAGTGCCCGGGGCAGACGCCGCCGCGCTCACGCAAGCCCTTGCCGACCAGCCCGACGCACAGGTCATCGCAACAGTCGGTGAGCCGGTGCGCGTGCGGCTGGGCGGCGACGTGAGCGAGCCCCTGCGCGCGGCGGTGCTGGCAGCGCTGCCAGCGGCAGTGCGCGAGCGCGCGGCTGGGCAGCTCGACGAGCACGCGGTGCGCGCGCAGGCGATGCGCTCACCGGCCGAGCGCGGCGTGGTGTTCGCGCCGGTTCCGCGCTTGTGTGTGCGCTGGCAAGGCCAGTTGGAGCTGATCGAGCGCGAGACGCTGGCTGAGCTGATCGCCTTCGACCTGCTGGCCGCCGACCCGCGGCCGACGTTGCCTGCGTTCAACCTGGTCGAGCAAAGTGAGCAGTTCGAGATCTACCTCGACGGCGAGCGGGTACGCGCCCGGCAGGGCGATGCAACGCAGCTTCCACTCGACGGCGTGCCGACCAACGCCACCGAGTCGGATTTGGTGCGCGCGCTGGAGCCTGGCGTGCGCCGCGAAGGCCTGACCCAGACCGAAACGCTCGCCTACGTGCAGCGCGTGGTGGCCCACCTGCTGCACGAGCGCGGCTTCACGTTGACGGGCTTGCTGCGCTCGCGTTTTCAGCTGGCCCGACTGATCGAGCAGCGCATCGACACGATCGCCGCGAAGGCGCGCAGCGAGGGCTTTCAACGCCTGATGTTCGGAGGCATTGCCGACGCGCAACTGGCGCACGACCCGCTGCAGGCGTTTCGCTTCGAGCACGGGCGCTACCCGGTGCGCGAGGCCTACAGCGGCGCGTGGGCGTTCAAGAAGCACTTCTACCGCGACATCGCCACGCTCAAGTCGACGGGCGAGGAGTTCGAGTGCGCCAAGGCGCTCGATGCAACGCCCGAGGTGCTGCGTTGGGTGCGAAACCTGGAGCAGCAGCCGACGTTCGCGTTCTGGCTGCCGACGGCCACCGACTATTTTTACCCCGACTTCGTGGCTGAGCTGGTCGACGGTCGCGTGCTGGTCGTCGAATACAAGGGCGACGGTTTTGCGACCAATGACGACTCGCGCGAGAAGCGCCTGGTCGGCGAGCGCTGGGCGCAGCAAACGGGCCAATGCTTCACGATGGCAGAGAAGCGGCTGAACGGGCTGGATGTGATGGCGCAGATCAGGCACGCGGCCCGATGAGTTCGACGGCACCTGCCTTGCGCGCTTTGGGGCGGGTGGCCTGCGAGCCGACGATCGCCGCGATGCGCGCTTTCACCGAAGCGCGTATCGCCGCCCCCGCGCCGACACCTGACGAAATCTGGCTGTGCGAGCACCCGCCGGTCTACACCCAGGGGCTGGCCGGCCGGGCTGAGCACCTGCGCGATGTCGGCGGCATCCCGGTGATCCAGACCAACCGCGGCGGCCAG
>JANMXL010000084.1:0-6617 GCA_031380885.1 Burkholderiales bacterium
GGCGAGGTGTAGGCCGGCTCGGCATCGGTTGCGGGCAGGCTGGGTACGTAGGCCAAGCGGAGGTCCTCGACCTGCCCCGCAATGCGGAACTCACCGCCGTCGCCGGCGCTGCGCGCATTGGCGAACGGGAACTCGTTCAGATCGCCGTTGACCCGGAAATTGACGTGCGCCAGGCGACCCGCCTGCACCGCATGCTCAACGTAATGCCGCGCCTCGGCGCCAATGCCCAGCGGCAGGTAGCGCGCGACGCGCGTGGCGTCGGCCTGGGTCAGCCGGCCGTCGAGATCGAGCCGGCCGGGGTAGCGCGGATCGACACCATGGGCGCTCGCAGCCGTCGCCGTGCCGGTCGCCCAGCCGCCCTGGAATTCGCCTTGCACATCGGCATTGGCAAAGCGGGCTTGCTGCACCTTCACCGTCACCCGCGGCGGTGTGCCGGGCGTGGTCGGGCCCTCGATGCGCCAGCTCAGCGCGGCGTCGAGGCGATCCAGCGGCAGCAGCGGCTCGGCGAACATACCGGGCAGGTCCAGCTCACCCTGCTTCATCGCGATGCTCACGTTGCCGCCGCGCTCGTTGGCACTCAGCACGAGATCGGCGTTGCGCACACCGGGCTGGCCGATCTCTAGCGGATCGGCCGCCGCCGCCGAGGCCAGCGCCAGGCCGCTGACCGTGGCGCGCAGCTCATAGCGCGGCGGCAGCGCCCAGCGCACGGCCGATGAGGCAGCGCCCGCGGCCTGGGTCACCGACCTTGAATCGGCCGCCAGCGCGCCTGCCCAGCGCAGGTTGAAGCCATCGACCCGGCCGCGCGGGTTCAGCTCGGTCATCCACTGGTTGGCGACCTCGCCGAGCTGCAGCCGTTGCGTCACTTGCGTGAGCAAGGCGAGGTCGAGGTGGTCGGCGCCGAGTTCGCCGCCGGTCAGCTCGCCTGTCGGCGACTGCTGCCAGCGCAGTGCCACCGTGCTGGCTGGCCAGCGCAGGCCGTCGGGGGTGGCAAAGCCGAACTGGCGGGCCTCCAGGGCCACACCCTGGGCATCGCGCTGCCCGACCAGCCGCCCCGACATGTCGGTGAATGCCAGTGCATCACGTTCGGGGTGTGGCCGCAGCGTCACGTCGCGCAGCGCCACATCCAGCGTGGCCGCATCGGCTCGCCCGTCAGCCACGGCGATCCACGCCCGCAGCGCACCACGGCCCTGCGTCAGACCAGCGGGCAGCGCGACGTGCGGCGCCAGCGCAGCGACATCGACCTGCGGCACGCTGAGGTACAGCGTGCCTTGCCAGCGCGTCCAGTCCGCGGGTTCGGCCAGCAGCGGTTGGGTGAAACGGCCTGTCAGCGTGACCGGCTCACCCCAGGCGGCGGGCGGTGTCGCATCGACACGCAGGTCGTGTCGGCGCAAACCGTTGCGCATTACCCATTGCACATCGCTGAAACGCTGTGGCTCAGCCGGATGCAAGGCATCACGCCAGCGCACGACGCCGTTGCGCAACACCACTTCATGCTGCCTGAAGAGCCAGTTGGACAACGGACGGTGGTCGGTGCCCGGCCCACTGACCTCGAACCCGGCCACGAAGACCCGGCCGTCGGCATCACGATGAGCTTCGAGGTCGGCCCCATCGATGAGCAGCTGCGCGAAACGCGGCTGCAGCGACAACAAAGACTTCGCCGACAACGCGCCGACCACGCGAGGCAGCTGCAACACCGGCCGGGATTGGTCGTCGAGCAAGGCCACGTCGCGCAACTCCAACGTCGGCAGCCAGCCGTTGGTGTTGACAATGATCGTGCCGATGCGCACCGGTTGCCTGAAAAAGTGGCTGGCGTACCGTTCGATCGGCGCTCGCCATTGGTCGATGTGCGGCAAAATCAACAAGTGCAACGCCAACCATGCCGCGATCAACAGGCCCCATGCTGCGGCCAGCAGCAGGCTCAGTGCCTTGATGGTGCGAAGCTGCCACCGCACCGAGGCGAGACGTTGGAGGGGCAGTGCGGAGATCGCGTCGTCTTCTGGAACAGGCATCGGTGGTGCGGGGCGCCGGGGCGTGTGGCGCGCCTTCGCCCCGAGACAATCTAGCACAGACCCCCGGAACGACCCATGGGTTCCCTCCGCTCCGACACGGTCGCGAATTCGAGCTCAGTGGTGTCGCCCGGCAGCATCGCCGCTGCGGCCCGTGCCGACCACAGTCGCTTCGTGCAGCGCATCCGCCGCCGCTATGCCGACGAGCTCGGACTGCTGCCGCCGGGACTGCCGCGGTCGGCAGTGATCTCGGCGCTGATCCAGCACTTCGTCGACGGCGGCCGCCCGCTCGCCAGTGCGCTGCGGGTGACCCGTCAGCTGGTGCTTGAACGGCTGGCGGTGCTCGACATCGAACAGGGCGCGGCGATGCAGGACATCACCGCCGCGATGACCGACCTGGCCGAGACCACGCTGGACCGGGCGCTGGCGCACGCGATGGCCGAACAGGACGCGCGTTGCGGCCCGCCGCTCAATGCGCTCGGCCGGCGCATCGAGTTCTGGATCGTCGGCATGGGCAAGCTCGGCGCGCGCGAGCTGAATGTGTCGTCGGACATCGACCTGATCTACGTCTACGAGGACGGTGGCGACACCAGCGGGGGGAACCAGGTCAGCGCGCACGAGTATTTCTCTCAGGTGGTGCGCAGCTTGTACACGCTGATCGGCGACACCACCGAAGACGGCTTCGTGTTCCGCGTCGACCTGGCGCTGCGGCCGAACGGCAATTCGGGCCCATCCGTCGTCAGCCTGCCGATGCTGGAAGAGTACCTGCAGGCGCACGGCCGCGAGTGGGAGCGCTTCGCCTGGCTGAAGAGCCGCGTCGTCGCGCCCCGAGCGTGCATCGCGACGCCGCAGATTCAAGCGCTGCGCAGTACCGTCAATGCCTTCGTCTACCGCCGCTACCTCGACTACGGCGTGTTCGAGGGCCTGCGGCAATTGCACCGCAAGGTGCGCGACGAGGCCCAACGCCGCGCCGCTGGCCGCCCCGAGCGTGCCAACGACGTGAAGCTGTCGCGCGGCGGCATCCGTGAGATCGAGTTCATCGTGCAACTGCTGCTGGTGGTGCGCGGCGGCCAGTTCCCCGAGATCCGCACCCGCTCGACGTTGAAGGCGCTCGACAAGCTCGCCGCCGGCGGCCTGATGAAGCCGGCCAGCGCGGCGCGCTTGGCCGAGGCCTACATTTTCCTGCGGCGGCTCGAACACCGCATCCAGTTCCTCGACGACCAGCAAACGCACCTGCTGCCGAGCGCCGATGCCGACCTGCGCTGGATCGCTGCCAGCCTGGGTCTGCGTTCCACGGCCGACGCCTGCGAGCTGCTCGATCGGCTGTGTGAGACCCGCGAATTCGTCGCCACCGAGTTCGACGCGCTGTTGCATGAGGGGCAGTCGGCGCCCTCGAACGCCCATGGGATCAGCTGCCGCGGTTGCGCGCCGAGCCCGCAGCCGGTCGACAGCGGTGACTTCCTGGCCAAGCTGCCAGAGGCACTGGCCGCGCGGGTCAAGCCCTGGTGCGAGCATCCGAAGGTCAAGGTATTGCGCGACGAGAGCAAGGCGCGCCTCGCCAAGCTGGTGCTGCGCGCTGCCGGTGCGGTGAAAGATGGGCACTGCACGATGGACGCCGCCGCGCGCTTCATCGACTGGCTGGAGCCGCTGCTGCGCCGCGAGAGCTACATCGCCTTGCTGGCCGAACGGCCCGAGGTGCAAAACCGTCTACTGCGGCTTTTGGGCTTGGCGCGCTGGCCGATCCGCTACCTGATGCTGCATCCCGGCGTCGTCGACGAACTGGCCGATGAGCGGCTGCTGCACAGCCGATTCGGCGCCGACGAATTTACCGCCGACCTGGAGGCGCGCTATGCCGCCTGGGGCCGCTCGGGTCATGTCGATGAAGAGGCGCTGCTCGACACGCTGCGTCGCGCGCACCACGCTGAGGTGTTTCGCACGCTGGTGCGCGATGTCGAAGGCCACATCACCGTCGAGCAGGTGGCCGATGACTTGTCGGCGCTGGCGGATGCGACGCTGGCATGTGCCATCCGCTGGGCGTGGAAGCACCTGAAGCAACGGCACCGCGAGTTGCCGCAGATCGCTGTGATCGCCTACGGCAAGCTCGGCGGCAAGGAGCTGGGCTACGGCAGCGACCTTGATGTCGTGTTTCTCTACGACGACGCCGGCGAGCCCGACACCGATCAGGCCAGCGAGGTTTACGCCGCTTTCGTGCGCAAGCTGATCGGCTGGCTGACGCTGCGCACCGCGGCGGGCGAATTGTTCGACATCGACACGGCGCTGCGACCGAATGGCAACTCGGGGATGCTGGTCACGTCGGTCGCGAGCTTCGAGAAATACCAGACCGGCCGAGGCAGCAACACCGCCTGGACCTGGGAACACCAGGCGTTGACACGCGCCCGTTTCTGCGCCGGCGACCCGGCCCTGGCCGCACCGTTCGACGCGGTGCGCGGCGCGGTGCTGGCGGCGCCGCGTGACCCGATCGCGCTGCGCAGCGAGGTGCAGGCGATGCGTGACAAGGTGGCCACCGCCCACCCCGTCAAGGGCGAGACGTTCGACATCAAGCACAGCGCCGGCGGCATGATGGATGTCGAGTTCGCGGTGCAGGTGCTGGTGCTGGAACACAGCCAGACGCACCCGGAACTGATCCCCAACGTCGGCAACATCGCCTTGCTGCAGCGCGCCGAGGCGGCTGGCCTGTTGCCGCCTTCAATCGGCGTCGCCGCCGCGGACGCCTACCGCGATCTGCGCCGCGCGCAACACGCCGCGCGCCTGGATGAGCAGCCGACGCAGGTGCCGCTGGAAGCCATGTCAGCGCAGCGCAGCGCGGTGTTGGCGCTGTGGCACGCGGTGTTCGGCTGACGAAGACGCCCTGTCAGGGCCGATCACCGGCCGATCAACTGCGGATGCGCTGAAGCAACGCCGTGGTCGAATGCCCGGCGACGTACGGCAGCGCACGCGCCTCGCCGCCCCAGCTGCGCACCAGCGCGGTTTCGGCCAGCGTCTCGATGTCGTAGTCGCCGCCTTTGATGTACCACTGCGGGCGCACGCGCTTGAGCAGTTCGACCGGTGTGGCTTCGTCGAAAGTGATCACCAGGCTGACGCTTTCCAATGCCGCCAGCACGCACGCGCGGTCGAGTTGCGTGTTCAGCGGCCGATCCGGGCCCTTGCCCAGGCCGCGCGCCGAGGCATCGCTGTTGAGCCCGACCACCAGGCTGGCGCCCAATGCACGCGCCTGCGCCAGGCAAGTCACATGACCGCGGTGCAGCAGGTCGAACACCCCATTGGTGAACACCACTGGCCGCGGCAAGCCGGCCACACGCGATTCGATCTCGCTGGGCGGGCAGAGCTTGTCGGTGAAATCGCTCATGCGGATGGAACCGGCATCATTCAACCCAACCGCGCTTCCACGCAACAGCGCTGCGACTCAGGCCGGGGCGATGCCCGCTTTCAACTCGGCCGCTGCCGCGAGCCGCACCGTGACCTCCTTGCGGAAGCGGTTCAACTCCTGCACGGTCGAGAAGCTGCGCTCCATCAGCAGGCTCATGTTGTGCAGGATGCGGTCGACGACCTTGCCTTCCCATTCGGCATCGAACTGGATCTGCCGATCGAGCCACGCCTCCAGCCAGACCGGATCGGGCAGACGGCTTTGCACGGTGTCGCGCGGGAACAGGCTTTCATTCACATGCAGGTTGGTCGGGTGCAGCGCCTGCGCGGTGCGGCGCGCGCTCGCCATCAGCACGCCGACCTTGGCGAAGGCCGCACGCGCCTCGTCGCCCGCCTTGTTCAGCGCCCGCTTCATGTAGCGCAGGTAGGCGCCGCCGTGGCGCGCTTCGTCGCGAGCCAGGGTTTCGTAGATCGCCTTGATGACCGGCTCGGCATGCCATTCAGCGGCGCGGCGGTACCAGTGGTTGAGGCGGATCTCGCCGCAGAAATGCATCATCAGTGTCTCCAGCGCGGGGGCCGGATCGAACTCGAAGCGCACCTCGTGCAACTCGGCTTCGGTGGGCACCAGATCGGGCCGGAAGCGCCGCAGGTATTCCATCAGCACCAGCGAATGCTTCTGTTCCTCAAAGAACCAAACGCTCATGAAGGCGGAGAAGTCGCTGTCGTCGCGGTTGTCGCGCAGGAACATCTCGGTGGCGGGCAGCGCCGCCCACTCGGTGATGGCATTCATCTTGATGGTCTGCGCCTGCTCGTCGCTGAGCCTGCTGGCGTCGAAATGGTCCCAAGGAATGTCCTTGTCCATGTTCCAGCGCACGGCTTCGAGCTGCTTGAAAAGTTCAGGGTAAATCATCACGGTCACGCCTCGTAGTCGGTCGGATTCTAGTTCGCGCCGTGTGACGGATACGTGCACGGCAGCGCCGCGGACGCGGGACGGCGATGCTCACCCCCACGTCAATCCTGCACCGCTGCATCCGAAGCGCGCCGCGGTGCGTCAAAAAGGACTGATCAGCCATACTTAAAATCCATCAGTCACACGTCGATTCCATGCCACGCCACGATCTGGCCGACCGGGCCGTCTTCACCTTGATTTACAGCGGGGCGGCGGAACTTCATACAGGCTGACGCCTCCAACCCGCCAATCCGGCCGCGTGGAGCGGGCCGGGTGGT
>JANMXL010000170.1:0-2808 GCA_031380885.1 Burkholderiales bacterium
CGGCGCCGCCGCCGTACAGCGTGTCCGGGTTCAGTGCCGCCAACGGCAGCTTCTCACGCAGGCGGCGCACCAGGTCGGGGTTGCTGATGAACGGCCGACCGAAGGCGACGACGTCGGCATGGCCTTGCGCGACCACATCGATCGCCATCTGCCGGTCGTAGCCGTTGTTGACCATCCACACGCCTTGCGGGTGACCTTGCTGGTAGCGCTGACGCAGCGCTTCATAGTCGAACGGCAGGTAATCGCGCGCACCGCCGGTGTCGCCTTCGATGAGGTGCAGGTACGCCAGTTTCAACGGCGCCAGACGCTCCACCACATGGTTGAACAGGCCCTGCGCATCGCTGTCCTGCCCGATGTCGCTGAAGGGCGTGACCGGGCTCAGCCGCAGCCCGGTGCGCGCCGCGCCGACCTCGTCGGTGACCGCCTGCAGCACCTCGATCAGCAGCCGCGCGCGGTTGGCCATCGAACCACCGTAGGCATCGGTGCGGTCGTTGGTGCTGTCGCGCAGGAACTGGTCGATCAGGTAGCCGTTGGCGCCGTGCACCTCGACACCGTCGAAGCCCGCCTGCATCGCGCATGTCGCCGCGTGGCGGTAGTCGGCGACGAGGCGCGGCATTTCGTCGGTGCGCAGCGCGCGCGGCGGTGACACATCGACGAAGCCGTCCTTCGTGAAGGTCTGCGCCTTGGCCACGCGCGCGGTCGACGACACCGGCGGCATGCCACCCGGCAGCAGCGACACATGCGAGATGCGGCCCACATGCCACAGCTGCAGAACGATCTTGCCGCCGGCGGCATGCACCGCGTCGGTCACTTTCTTCCAACCGGCGACCTGCTCGGGGGAGTAGATGCCCGGCGTGTCGAGGTAGCCCTGGCCTTCGGCGCTGATCTGCGTGGCCTCGGCAATGATCAGCCCGGCGCTGGCGCGCTGCGTGTAATACCTGGCCATCAGCTCGGTCGGCACCTGGTGGGCGGCCGCGCGGTTGCGGGTCAAAGGCGCCATCACGATGCGGTTGGTGGCGGCGATGGCGCCGATCTGGATCGGGTCGAACAGGCTGGTCATGGCAGATTCTCGGAATTGGGTGGCGAATTCTGGCGGCCAGGGCTTACTCGCGTTTGACAATGGCGATCGCTCCGATCGCCGTTTTTGTGTAACCACTACAGTGCCTGATTGACCAGGAACCCACCGCATGCTTGCTTACCGCCACGCCTTTCACGCCGGCAACCACGCCGATGTGCTCAAGCACATCACGCTGACGCTGGTGCTGCGCTACATGAACCAGAAAGACAAGTCGTACCGGCTGATCGACACGCACGCCGGGGCCGGCGGCTATTCGCTCGAAGGCCAGTACGCACAAAAGAAGGGCGAGTACCTGCAAGGCGTGGCGCGGCTGTGGGAGCGCGAGCCCGGCGAGCTGCCCGAAGCGGTGGCCGACTACATGGCGCTGGTGCGCCAGTTCAACCCGGAGGGCCAGCTCGAGCAGTACCCCGGCTCGCCGGCGTTCGCGAAGATGCTGCTGCGCGCGCAGGACCAGCTGCGGCTCTACGAGCTGCACCCGACCGATCACCGCATCCTCGAAGCCTTCCTGGGCGCAGTGAAAGGCGCCGAGGTCAAGGACACCGACGGCTTCGACGGGCTGAAGGGCCAGGTGCCGCCGTCGTCGCGCCGCGCTGTGGTGCTGATGGACCCGAGCTACGAGGGCCACGGCGATTACTCGAAGGTCATCGCGTCGCTGCGCGAAGCGATCGCACGCTTTCCGGAAGGCGTCTACATGGTCTGGTACCCGCAGGTCAGCAAGCTCGAAGCGGCGCAACTGCCACGCCGCCTCGAAGGGCTGGCTCCGAAAGGCTGGCTGCATGCGCGCCTGACGGTGCAGATGCCCGATTCGCAGGGTTTCGGCCTCGCGGGCAGCGGCATGTTCATCCTGAACCCGCCGTACACGCTGCACGACCAATTGCTCGCCGTGCTGCCGTATCTGACCGACGTGCTGGGCCAATACGACGGCGCCAATTACCTGCTGGAACAGAAAGTTGCTTGAGAGATGACGACACCCACTGCCTTCGGCCCGCTGGCCGGCCTGAAAGTCGTTGAACTCGGCCAGCTGATCGCCGGGCCCTTTGCCGGCAAGACGCTGGCCGATTTCGGCGCCGAGGTCATCAAGATCGAGCCGCCCGCCAAAGTGGGCAAGCCGGGCGGGGACCCGCTGCGCGAATGGCGCCTGCTGCACAACGGCACCAGCGTGTGGTGGCAGGTGCAGTCGCGCAACAAGCGCAGCGTGGCCCTCGATCTGAAAGACCCGGCCTCGCGCGACATCGTGCGGCAGTTGATTGCCGAGGCCGATGTGGTGGTCGAGAACTTCAAGCCCGGCGTGATGGAGGCCTGGGGCCTGAGCCATGAGGAACTGTCGAAAACCAACCCGGGGCTGATCATGTGCCGCATCAGCGGCTACGGCCAGACCGGGCCGTACCGCGAACTGCCCGGCTTCGCTGCGGTGGCCGAGGCGATGGGCGGGCTGCGGCATCTCACGGCCGAGCCGGGTCGCATCCCGGTGCGTTGCGGCGTGAGCCTGGGCGACACGCTGGCCGCGCTGCACGGCGTGATCGGCATCCTGATGGCGCTGCAGCACCGCCACGCCACGGTCAGCCCGCAGGCGCCGAAAGGACTCGGTCAGGTGGTGGATGTGGCGCTGTACGAATCGGTCTTCAACTGCATGGAAAGCCTGCTGCCCGAGTACAGCGCGTTCGGCGCGGTGCGCGAGCCGGCGGGCTCGGCGCTGCCTGGCATCGCGCCCAGCAACACCTACGCCTGCA
>JANMXL010000254.1:0-24030 GCA_031380885.1 Burkholderiales bacterium
AGACCGACGCGGCGGCCGCTCAAGTGCAGCAGCCAGGCGACCAGCCGGGCCATCGTGTGCGTGCCGACCGAGCCGGCGATGCCGACGATGTCGATGCGCCCGTCCGCTGTGTCTTCGGGAAACAGGTGGTCGACGATGGCCTGACCAACCGGGCGCGGCGTGCCTTCAGCGGGCTTCAGGTGCATCAGCAAGCCCGGCCCGGCATTGACTTCGACCACCGCGCCGCCCTGCAGGTGCAGCGGCTTCGAGATGTCTTCGGCGACCACATCGATGCCCGCGATGTCCAACCCGACGACGCGGGCGGCCAAGGCCACCTGGTGCGCGACTTCGGGGTGGACGTCGTCGGTGCAATCGATCGAGACATTGCCGTTGCGCTGGATCAGCACGCGGCGACCGGCCACGGGCACGCTGGTCGGGGTCAGCCCCTGGCGTTGCAGGTCGAGCATGACCGCGCCATCGGCCGCGAGATCGATCAGCCCGAGCGGGTGGTCTTCGGTGGTGCCGCGCCGCGGGTCGCTGTTGATCTGGGTGTCGATCAGTTCGCGGACGCTGGAGCGGCCATCGCCGGTGACGCAGGCCGACTCGCCACGCGCTGCGGCCACCACCTTGCCGCCGACCACCAACAGGCGGTGTTCATGCCCGCGGATGTAGCGCTCGACGATCACGTCGCTGCCCTCGGGCTCGGCCACCGCATAAGCGGCCTCGACATCTTCCTGGGTCATCAGATCGAGCGTGACGCCACGGCCATGGTTGCCGTCGGTCGGTTTGACGACCACCGGCAGGCCGATCTCCTGCGCTGCTTCCCAGGCGGCGGCAGCGCTCGACACCACCTCGCCCTCGGGCACCGGCACGCCGCAGGATTTGAGCAGCGTCTTGGTCAGGTCCTTGTCGCTGGCGATGCCTTCGGCGATCGCGCTGGTGTCCTCGGTCTCGGCCGTCCAGATGCGGCGTTGCCGCGCACCGTGGCCCAGCTGCACCAGGTTGCCGGCATTCAACCGGATGTGCGGGATGCCACGCTCGGTGGCGGCCGCAACGATGCTGGCCGTGCTGGGGCCGAAATAGCAGTCGTCGATCTTCTCGCGCACTTGCTCGATGGCAGCGGCCAGATCGAACGGCACATCGTTGATCATCGACATCACCAGACGGTGCCCAGCCGCCAGCGCCGCACGGGCCACATGCTCGTCGCGGGCGCGGAACACCATGCGGTAGATGCCGCGCTGCGAGGTGCTGCGGGTCTGGCCGAAGCCGGTGGGCATGCCCGCCAGGTTCAGCAATTCGATCACCACATGCTCCAGCACGTGGCCAGCCCAGGTGCCCGATTGCAGCCGTTCGAGGAAGCCGCCACGCTCGCCAACACCGCAATGGTGCTCGACCAGCGCCGGCAGCAGCGCGACCAGCCGCTCGTTGAAACCCGGCAGCAAGTGGCTCGGGTGGTCTTCCAGTGTTCCCAGGTCCAGCCAGGTTTCCAGCGCGGGGCGGTAGGTCCAGATGTTCGGGCCGCGCAGGTAGGTGGTGCGCAGCAGACGTATGTCGTCGAATGTCGTCATGTTTTGGGGGAGGTGTTCTGGAGGCGGGCCACTCGGCGAGAATCGCGGGCCCTGTTCGATGGCCATGCCATCCGTTCAGTCAGCGATGCAACCTTCACATGCAGCATTCCCATCCGATTCAAGACCTTGATCCCGCGCTGCCCGTCGCCGTGAATTCGGGGGCTGTGCCGCTCGAGTCCGACGAGAACGCGCTCGGAACGCTGCTGGTTGACCTGTCGCCACAACTGCACTATGCCGACGGGTGCCTGGTGCTGACGGATCGTCGGCTGCTGGGGCGCCAGGCAGCCAGCGATGCCGGCGACGCGCCATGGGACGGCTGGCGATTGGATGACCCGGCGGCTCACCGGCTGCGCCTGCGGCACAGCGACCACGGCGGAGTCGGCGCATTGTCGTTGCACGACGAGCACGGCCGGCTGGCCGTCTGGCGCTTCACGCTGGCACAGAACGTCTACGCGCTGCGCCTGGTGACACTGTTCGAACTGCAGCAGGCGCGCCGTTTGGCGCCGGAGGGTCCGCCCGTGGGTGATGCCTGCGTCGATGAGCTCGCGCTGTGTCCGTCGTGCAAGGCGCCGCTGCCGCAGGGCAGCGAAGACTGCCCGGTGTGCAGCCGCGAGGTGCAGGCGGTGCCGTCGACCTGGGTGTTGCTGCGGCTGTGGCGCTTCGCCCACCCCTACCGCAAACAGCTCGCCACCGGTTTCGCGCTCACGTTGGCGTCGACCGCCGCGACGCTGGTGCCACCGTACCTGGCGATTCCGCTGATGGACGACATCCTGATCCCGTTCCAGAACGGCCAGCAGATCGATCCGATGCATGTCGCGCTGTACCTCGGCGGGCTGGCGCTCGCTGCATTGCTGGCCTGGGGCCTTGGCTGGGCGCGAACGTACCTGCTGGCGCTGGTCAGCGAGCGGATCGGCGCCGACCTGCGCACCGCGACCTTCGAGCACCTGCTGCACCTGTCGCTCGACTATTTCGGCGGCAAGCGCACCGGCGATCTGATGGCTCGCATTGGCAGCGAAACCGACCGCATCTGCGTCTTCTTGTCGCTGCACGCGCTCGACTTTGCGACCGACGTGCTGATGATCGTGATGACGGCGGTCATCCTGTTTTCGATCAACCCGTGGCTTGCCGTGGTCACGTTGCTGCCGTTGCCCTTCATTGGCTGGATGATCCACACGGTGCGCGACCGCTTGCGCACCGGGTTCGAGAAGATCGACCGGGTCTGGTCTGAAGTCACCAATGTGCTGGCCGACACGATTCCCGGCATCCGCGTCGTCAAGGCTTTTGCGCAGGAGGGCCGCGAAACCCAGCGCTTCAAGGTGGCCAACCAGAACAACCTGCAGGTCAACGACCGGCTGAACAAGACCTGGTCGCTGTTCACGCCGACGGTGTCGCTGCTGACCGAGATCGGCCTGCTGGTGGTCTGGGCCTTCGGCATCTGGCAGGTGTCGAAGCACCAGATCACCGTCGGCGTGCTGACCGCGTTCATTGCCTACATCGGCCGCTTCTACGGCCGACTCGACTCGATGAGCCGCATCGTCTCGGTAACGCAGAAGGCTGCTGCGGGTGCCAAGCGCATCTTCGACATCCTCGACCATGTCTCGAACGTGCCCGAACCGGCGACGCCGGTTCCTTTCGGTTCATCGGCGACGCCGGTTCCTTTCGGTTCACCGGGGACGCCGGTGCCGCTGACCCGGCCGCAGGGCCGCATCGAGCTCGCCGGCATCGGTTTTCGCTATGGCAACCGGGCGGTGATCCGCGGGCTCGACCTCGACATCCGCCCCGGCGAAATGATCGGCCTGGTCGGCCACAGCGGCTCGGGCAAGAGCACGCTGGTCAACCTGATCTGCCGCTTCTACGACGTGACCGATGGCGCCATCAAGGTCGATGGCATCGACATCCGCCGCTACAGCGTGGCCGACTACCGGCGCCACATCGGGCTGGTGTTGCAGGAGCCCTTTCTGTTCTTCGGCACCATCGCCGAGAACATCGCCTACGGCCGCCCCGATGCCAGCCGGGGCGACATCGTCGCCGCCGCCCGCGCCGCGCATGCGCACGAGTTCATCTTGCGGCTGCCGCAAGGCTACGACTCACTCGTCGGCGAGCGCGGCCAGGGCCTGTCGGGCGGCGAGCGCCAGCGCATCAGCATTGCGCGCGCGCTGCTGATCGATCCGCGCATCCTGATCCTCGACGAGGCGACCTCGTCGGTGGACACGGAGACCGAAAAGGAAATCCAGAACGCGCTCGACAACCTGGTGCAAGGCCGCACCACGATTGCCATTGCGCACCGGCTGTCCACGCTGCGCAAGGCCGATCGGCTGGTCGTGATGGACCGCGGCCAGATCGTCGAGGTTGGCCCGCACGACGAGTTGATGGCCCGGCGCGGCGCCTATTGGCGGCTGCACGAAGCACAGGTGCGCCAGGCAGCGGCCGATGATTGGGTGGCAAATCCAGGCCCCATCGAAGCGCCGATGCCCGCCTCGGCGGCCGGCGCATCGAGCCACACCGAGCTGCCGGCATGAACAGCGCGCCCTTTCAATTGGAACGTGATGCCCACGGCCAGCTGGTGCTGACCATGGCCGACGGCGTGCGCCATCAGGGGGTGGTGGCAGTGCGGGCCTTTCCGATCGCCGCGCCGAATGAGGGGCTGTCGCTGGTCGATGGCGACGGCCGCGAGGTCGCCTGGGTCGCGTCACTCGACGAACTGACCATGCCGGTGCGTGCACTGATCGACGAAGAGCTGCTCAGCCGCGAGTTGACGCCGGTGATACGCCGCATCGTCTCGGTGTCGACCTTCTCGACACCGAGCATCTGGCAGGTCGACACCGACCGCGGCATCACCCACTTCGTGCTGAAAGGCGAGGAAGACATCCGGCGCCTGAACGACGGCGCGCTGTGGATCGCCGACAGCCATGGCATTCAGTTCATCGTGCGCGATCGCCGGGCGCTGGATCGGCGGTCGCGTCGACTGCTGGAACGATTTCTCTGAGCCACCCGCAGGGCGCGCGCTTCGCAGCGGCAGCGCCGACGGCTCAGGAGCCGCTTTCGATCCAGTCCCCGGTGTCTGGCAGGTCCTGCTCGAAGTCGGGCCCGCGATCGAGCAGCGCATCGAACGACAAGGCATCGAGCGCCGGCGCACACAGCCCGCCCTGATACTGGGTGCAGCCGGTGTTCAGCATGAACAGGCGCTGCGCTTCGGTCTCGACGCCTTCGGCCACCATGTCCAGGTGCAGCGCCTTGCCCAGGTTGACGATGGCGGTGACGATGCCGACATCGACCTCGTCATCGGGCAGCCCCTGGATGAAGCTGCGGTCGATCTTCAGCCGCCCGATCGGGAAGCGTTTGAGGTAGGCCAGGCTCGAATAGCCGGTGCCGAAATCATCGATCGCCAGCTTGACGCCCAGCGCGGCCAGCGCCTGCAAGCGAAGCAGCGCTTCCTGTGCGTCCTGGATCAGGATCGATTCGGTCAACTCCAGCTCCAGCCACTGCGGCTCCAGCCCCACTTCGGCCAGCGCGCGGGCCACGCTGTCGACGAAATCGGCCTGCTGGAACTGCAGCGCCGACACGTTGATGGACATCAGCAACTGGCGGCCCTGCTCGCGCCAGAGGGCCGCCTGCTGCACCGCCTGCTGCAGCACCCAGGCACCGATGGCCACGATGAAGCCGCTGCGCTCGGCCACAGGAATGAACTCGGCCGGCGGCACGTCACCGAGTTCGGGGTCGCGCCAGCGGATCAGCGCCTCGGCGCCGACGATCTCGCCGCTCTTCAGATCGACCTGCGGCTGGTAGTGCAGCCGGAAGCGGCCCGACGCCAGCGCCTGGCGCATCGCGTGGTCGAGCTTCATGCGGGTGCGCAGTTTCGACGTGCCCTCGGCGCGCGCCTGGTGGAAACGGAAACCGGCCCGGCCGCTTTCGCGCGCTTCATTCATCGCCGCATCGGCGGCCTGCAACATGTCGTCGGCGGTACCGCCGTCGCCCGGATGCAGCGAGATGCCAACGCTGCAGGTGACGGTGAAACTCAGGTCGTCGAGGGTGAACGGTCGCTGCATCGCGTCGAGCACGCGGCGCGCGCCGCCTTCGGCACCCGCGGCATCGGCCTGGTGGATCAACAGCACGTACTCGTCGGCGCCGAGGCGGGCAATCGTGTCGACCTGCCGCAGTGTCAGCAGCAGGCGCTCGGCCACCTCAATCAGCACCCGGTCGCCCATGCCGCGGCCGAGGGTGTCGTTGATGTGCTTGAAGCGATCGAGGTTCAGGAACAGCAGTGCAAACGGCACGCCCTCGCGCTGCGCCAGTGCCAGTGCGTAATCGATGCGACTGAGCAGCGTGCGGCGGTTCGGCAGGCCGGTCAACGCGTCGGTGTGCGACAGGGTTTCGATGCGCCGATTGGCTTCCAGGCGCTCGCTGATGTCGCGAAAGGAATAGACCCGGCCTATCGTGTTGCCACGGCTGCACTGCGGCAGCGTGACGCGTTCGAGCACCCGGCCACCGATCAGCGTCACGGTCTCGCTGGACTGCATCTGCGGCACGCCGTCGATCGCAGCCAAGCGGCGCATGTACTCGGCCGGCTCGACCACACGGCGCAGCATCCACGACAGGATGGCGTCGTCGTCGCGCCTCACCAGCAGGCTGTCGGGCAACTCCCAGAGCGCGGCAAAACGCTGGTTGAAATTGCGGATGCGGCCTGCCGTGTCGGTGACCAGGATGCCGTCGTGGGTCGATTCCAGCGTCGCCGCCAGTTCGGCCAACCGGTCGGACAATTCATCCTCCGCACGCCGCTCGCTGCTGCGGTCGTGCATCACGACCATGAACAGCGCCTTGTCGGCCGACAGCATCACCCGGCTGACGCGCCGCAGCACCGCCACCAGTTCGCCATCGGCGCGCTGCACCCAGCTGTGCGACTCGACACTGTCGGCCCAGCCGTGGGCGGCTTCCTGCCAGAACGCCATGTCTTCAGGCGTGGCGGCCAGGCTCAGCATGTCCTGCCCGCACAGGCTGGCCGCATCGATGCCGAGCAAGGTGCCACAAGCGGCATTCGCGGCGACGATGCGCAGGCTTTCAGGATCGACCAGCCAGACCGCGTCGAGCTGGCCTTCGATCAGCGCGCGGGGCGGCATCAGCCACGCTTCGACGGCGCGCGGGTTCATCGACGACGCGCCGTCAGGCCCATCGCCGCTGCGCACACGGCGAGCCGTCACCACCGGTGCAGGCACCGGGGCGGTGGGCGGCGAATGGGGCGACGTTCTCACGCCAGCGTCCCGCCATCCTGCGTCGGCTCGAAGAAGTAGCTCACCCGGGGCCTGGGCGAGAGGTAGTCGAGCGTGCGGGCCGGCAGCGCGATCGGCTTCAGGCTGCGCCGGATGCCCAGGCCGCTGACGGCTCCCAGGTCGAGCACCAGCGCGTCGTCGCGCGGCACGCCGGCCTCGTGCACCAACACCTTCGGCTTCAGCGGCCGCGAGGAATTGACGCCGACCACCAGCGCATAGCGGTCGTCAGTGAGCTGCACCACCGAGCCGGCCGGGTAGATGCCCATCATTTTGATGAAAGCGCCCAGGATGGCCGGGTCGTACTTGCTCTTGCCCTGCGCAAACATCAGCGCCACCGCCTCGTGCGGCGTGATCGCCTTGCCCGAATTGGCTGGGTTGCACAACCTGTCGTAGCGGTTGACCAGGGCGACGATGCGCGAGGGCACGGTGGTGCGGTCGCTTTGCAACTTCAGCGGGAAGCCACTGCCGTCGATGTGTTCGTGGTGCTGCGCAATGACCAGCGATACCCCCGGCGCCAGCTCCATGCGCCGCGCCTGGGCGATGCCGAGCGCGACATGGGTTTCGTAGGCCTTTTGCTCCGCCGCGCCGAAATGCTCCTCGCGGTGGCGCAAACGCTCCGGCAGCGCGGCCTTGCCGATGTCATGCAGCAGCGCGCCCAGCCCGAGCACGAGCATCTCGGCCTCGCTCAAGTTGAAGGTGCGGCCCATCAGCAGCGAGATCACGCTGACGTTGAGCGCGTGGGCGCTGGCCTTGTCACCGGCCCCTTCGCTGAGCAGCCGGATGCACAACTCCTGGCTGCCGATCATCTGGTCGACCAGTTCCTGCGTCAGTGCCTGCGCACCCTCGCGGGCAGCGACCGGCTGGGCCGCGGCGCCAACGAAGACCTGCTTGGCGGCGCGCGTGGCGTCGGCGAAACGGCGTTCGCAGGCGGCCAGCGCAGCGCGCTGGGCGGCCAGTGCGGCACGGTGCAGGTCCTGTGCGGTGGGCGCGGCAGCTTCCGCTGACGCAGGCTCGGCAGTGGTGTCGGGCGCCACGTCCGTCGGGATGTTCGGGGCGTCGGGCACCGTAGGCTGGGCAGGGGGGTCTGCGCCCGTCGCCACCGGCGGGATGGGCGTGTCCCGGCGACCGGTGCTGTGGCTGAAGTCGCTGTCCTGCAGGCTCCAGCGCACGCGTTGCAGGCCGAGCGAGCGCAAGGTCGCGATCTGATCCAGGCTGGAAATTTTGAAGCTGGAGCGCGGAAACGGGTGCGACATCCACCCGCCGTCCAGGTGGATGTGCATGCCAATGGTCAACGCGGCGACTTCAATGGTTTCAATGACGGTGTCAGATTTCATGGCCAAACCAAGCGTCGGGAATACACGCCTCTTGGCCTCATTTCGGCACATCGGCCCGGTGACTTGAGCGGGGCCGAGCCAGCGGCCGCCATCCGGGCGCCTGGGTAGACCGTCAGGCGCCCCGCCGCTGATGCTTTTTCCGGCTATCCGGCCAGCACCGCCGCCATCGCCACCGCCGTCGCCTCGACATTCGATGAGTTCAGCCCAGCCACGCACATGCGACCCGAGCGCAGCACATAGACGGCATGTTCTTCGCGCAGGCGGTCGGCCTGCGCGGGGCTCAGCCCGGTGTAGCTGAACATGCCGCGCTGCGTGAGAAAGCAGTCGAAGTGGCGCTCGGGCAGCTTCGCGCTGAGCACCGCATGCAGGCGCTGGCGCATCACATGGATGCGGTCGCGCATCGCGTCGAGCTCGGCGGCCCATTGCGCACGCAGAACCGGCGTCTGCAGCACGCGGGCGACGATCTGCCCGCCGTGGGTGGGCGGGCTGCTGTAGTTCTTGCGCACCGTGGCACGCAGCTGGCCGAGCACCAGTTCAGCTTCAGCAGCGTTCGGGCAGACCACGCTCAACGCGCCGCAACGCTCGCCATACAGCGAGAAGCTCTTCGAGAACGAGCTGGCGCAGAAGAACGCGATGCCGGCGTCGGCCAGCGCGCGGATCGCGTGGGCGTCTTCTTCGATGCCGTCACCGAAGCCCTGGTAAGCGATGTCCACATACGGAATCAGCCGCCGGGCGCGGATCACCGGGATCAGTTCGGCCCACTGCGCGGTGCTCAGGTCGACGCCGGTCGGGTTGTGGCAACAGGCGTGCAGCAGCACGATGCTCTGTTCGGGCAGCGCGCGGAACGCCGCCAGCATCTCGCCGAATTTCAGGCCGCCGGTGGAAGCGTCGTAATACGGGTAGGTGTTCACGCTGAAACCCGCACCCTCGAACATCGCGCGGTGGTTGTCCCAGGTCGGGTCGCTGACCCACGCCTGTGAGCCGGGGAAATGGCGCTGGAGGAAATCACCACCGACCTTCAAACCTCCCGAGCCGCCGATGGTCTGCACCGTCGCGATCCGGCCACTGGTGACGGCCTCGTGATCCGAGCCGAACAGCAGCTGCTGCGCTGCCAGCCGGTAGTTCGCAGCGCCCTCCATCGGCTGGTAGGGGCGCGCGCCGATGGTTTGCAGCAGCGCGGTTTCGGCCTCGCGCACCGCGCCCATCACGGGCAGCTTGCCGGCGTCGTCGAAATAGATGCCGATCGACAGGTTGATCTTGTGCGCCCGCGGGTCGCGCCCGAACGACTCGTTCAGCGTCAGGATCGGGTCACCGGCGTAAGGGGGGATGTGCTCGAACATGTGAGGCGTGGCAGTCAGACGGAAAGCACAGAGGAGACCTGCGACACAAGCCGGGCACTCAGGCCGACAGCGCGGCCTCGATGTCGGCCCGCAGCGACGCCGGCGTGTCGGTCGGCGCGTAGCGCTTGATGACCTGGCCGTCGCGGCCGACCAGGAACTTGGTGAAGTTCCACTTGATGGCCTTGGTGCCCAGCAGGCCGGGGGCTTCGGCAGCCAGCCACTTCCACAGCGGGTGCGCCGAGGCGCCATTGACATCGACCTTGCTCATCATCGGAAAGGTGACACCGTAGTTCTTCTGGCAGAAGCTGTCGATCTCCACATTGCTGAGGGGATCCTGCGCGCCGAACTGGTTGCAGGGGAAACCGATCACCATCAGGCCGCGCTCCCCATAGGACTTCCACAGCGCTTCGAGCCCGGCGAACTGCGGCGTGAAACCGCAGGCACTGGCGGTGTTGACGACCAGCAGCACGCGCCCACGCTGCGCCGACAAGGGGCTGGGCGTGCCGTCGATCGCGGTGGCGTCGAAGTCGAAAACGGTGGCGCTGGGTGCGTTCATGGGAACTCTCCGGTGGGCGACTGGGATCCGCCCACAGGGGCGTGGTGCACAAAGGCTGGATCGTATCGCCGGGGCCAGGCCTCAGTGGCGCCGTGGCGGCGCGGCCGCTCAACGCGCGGGCTCGCGCGCGGCCCACACCGCGGTCAACACGATCAGTGCGCCGCCCACCAACAGGCTGCCGGTGATGCGCCCGGCGCCCAGCAATGCCGCCGACACCGCAGCGAACAGCACCTCGCTGAGCATCAACACCGAGCCGACCTCCACGGGCAATCGCACGGCACCGTATTGCAGCGCGAGGTTGCTGCACAGGAACAGCGCGCTCAAGGTCAGCAACAGCGCCGGCACCCACCAAGGCCAAGGTGCGACGCCAGCCGCCAGCGGCCAGGCGATGCCTCCCTGGGCGCTGAGCACGGCCGCCAGCGCCCCGGCGACCAGCGCGCCACCAACGAACATGGCCAGCGCACGGCCTTCCTCCGGCAGGTTGGCGGTGCGCTTGAGCATCACGTTGTTCAACGCAAAGGCAAAACCGCCGAGCAGGCCCAGCCAGTCGGCCAGCGATTGCGGCAACGGCAACCCGGGCACGCCACCGGCCCCGGGCCGACCCAGCACGATGCCGGCGCCGACCAGGGACAGCGCCATCCGGAGGCCGGCCACCGGTGTCAACGATTCCTTCAGCAGCCAGCGCGCCAGCAGCACCGACCACAGCGGCATCAGGTAGAACAGCAGCACCACCCGCACCACGTCGCCGACGACAGTGGCCCAGTTGAAGGCCGCGTTGGTGGCGCCAGCGGCCAGCAGCACCACCCACAGCGAGCGCTCGCGCAGCAGCTGAACAACGGCACGGGGCCGCGCCGCCGCGATCACCACCACCGTCGGCACAAAGACCAGCACCGTGGCCCACAGCGGGTGCAGCCCCTGCGCTTCGAGTTGCCGAAACGGCCACCACGACAGCCCCCACACCAGCGAGTTGAACACCAGTGCAAGCGCCGCCCAGCGGGCGACGATGGGCGCTGGGCCGTTCAGTGCTGGTCGCTGCGCGCGAGCGCGAGCAGGTGATCGACTTCGACGCGGTGGTGGATGCAGTTGCGCTGATGCCAACGGCGAATCAGCCACATCAACCCCGCCACCAGCACGCCGAAGATGGAGATCGCTCCGAAGGCCGACAGGCCCAGCACCGTCATGCCGGCATACATCCCCCCCAGCCCGAGGATGCACGCCTGTTCGTTGAAGTTCTGCACAGCGATCGACCGGCCGGCACCCATCAGGTTGTGGCCGCGGTGTTGCAACAGCGCATTCATCGGCACCACCAGGAAGCCGCCCAGCGCGCCGAGCACGATCAGAAATGGCACCGCAATCGACAGCTCGGTGATGAAGTTCATGCCCAGCACCAGCAGCCCCATCGCGATGCCCAGGGGGATGACGCGCGTTGCCTGGTCGAGCCGCATGCGCAGCGACGCCACCACCGCACCGGCTGCGGTGCCAATGGCCACCACGCCGACCAGCGCCGACGCCTGCGTGGTCTCGTAGCTCAGCGCCACCGCTGCCCAGGCCAGCACGATGTAGCGCAGATTGCCCGAAACGCCCCAGAACAGGGTGGTGGTGGCCAGCGAGATCTGGCCCAGCTTGTCCGTCCACAGCCGCGCGTTGCAGCGTTGGAAATCGCGCACCAGGCCGAACAGGCTGTGGGCGATCGGCTGCAACGGCGCTTCCGTGCGCGGGATGCGCAGGTTGAAGGCAGCGGCCAGTGCATACAAGGCGACCATCGCCGCGATGGCCGCTTCGGGCGGTGTATCAATTCCGGTGTCGATCCACGGCAAATCGAAGGCCAGCAGGTGACTGGAGATGCTGTGCCCGATCAGCTGCCCGCCGAGCAGGACGCCGAGGATGATCGACAGGATGGTCAAACCCTCGATCCAACCATTGGCCTTGACCAGCTGCGAGTTGGGCAACAGCTCGGTCAGGATGCCGTACTTGGCCGGCGAGTAAGCGGCGGCGCCAAGCCCGACGATGGCATAGGCCATCAGCGGGTGGCTGCCGAACAGCATCATCAGGCAGCCGACCACCTTGATCAGGTTCGAGAAGAACATCACCCGGCCCTTGGGCAACGCATCGGCAATCGCGCCGACGAAAGGGGCCAAGATCACATAGAACAGCGCGAACATGGGCACCAGTGCGGCGGGCTGCCATGCGGGCTGCCCCGAGCTTTTCAGCAGCTCCACCCCCGCCACGAACAGCGCGTTGTCAGCCAGCGAGCTGAAAAACTGCGCCGCCATGATGGTGTAAAAACCTTTTTTCATTCGCTGGTGGCGCTCAGTTTCCGGGTCGGCATGATGACGAAGCCGTGCATCCGACGGGTCTCCTTGCGGCGCGGGTTATAGCACGCGGGGTGTTGCCGAACGGCGCTGCAGGGCACTGCGCGACCAGGGTTTGCAAGGCCTGCGGCAGAATCGGTTTTTGCCAATCACCGCCCCATGCCACGCCCCATCGAAGCCGTGATCCACCCCGAGGCGCTGGCGCACAACCTGCAGCGCGCGCGGGCCCACGCGCCCGACGCCCGCATCTGGGCTGTCGTCAAGGCCAATGCCTACGGGCATGGCATCGAGCGCGTCTTTGCCGGCCTGCAGGGTGCCGACGGCTTTGCTTTGCTCGACCTCGAAGAGGCACAACACTTGCGCGCCCTCGGCTGGCGCGGGCCGATCCTGCTGCTCGAAGGCTGCTTCGAGGCGCGCGACCTGGAGACCTGTTCACGCCTGAACCTGTGGCACACGGTGCACCGCGAGGCGCAGATCGACTGGCTGGCCGCGCACAAGACGCAGGCGCCGCACCACGTGTTCCTGAAGATGAACAGCGGCATGAACCGGCTCGGTTTCACCCCGGCCGCCTACCGCTCGGCGTGGCTGCGGCTGAGCGGTTTGACGCAGGTCGAGGGCATCACGCTGATGACGCACTTCTCAGATGCCGATACCGACCGTGCCGATGCGGCCAGTGGCATCGCGCGCCAGTGGTCGGTCTTTGAAGCGACAACGCGCGAGCTGCCCGGCGAGCGCTCGCTGTGCAACAGCGCGGCCACCTTGCGTCATGCGCCCGACAACGCCGCAGTGCGCGGCGACTGGGTGCGCCCCGGCATCGCGCTGTATGGCTCGGCGCCCGACTTCCCCGCCCGCAGCAGCGCCGACTGGGGCCTGCAGCCGGCGATGACGCTGCGCAGCCAATTGATCGCCACGCAGAACCTGCAACCCGGCGACACCGTGGGCTACGGCAGCCGCTACACCGCCGCGCGGCCGATGCGCATCGGTGTGGTCGCCTGCGGCTACGCTGACGGCTACCCGCGCAGTGCGCCCAACGGCACGCCGGTGCTGGTGGACGGCGTGCGCTGCGAGATGGTCGGCCGCGTCTCGATGGACATGGTCACCGTCGATCTGACACCGGTGCCTGCTGCGCACATCGGCAGCGAAGTCACGCTGTGGGGACTGGGGCCGGCCGGGGCGGTGCTGCCGATCGACGAGGTCGCCCACGCTGCGGGCACCGTGGGCTACGAGTTGATGTGCGCGCTGGCAGCGCGCGTGCCGACCGTCGTCGGCGACTGAACTCACCCGCACTGCAAGAACCACGATGCCCCTGCCCAGCCACCTGCTGACGATGACCGTGCTGATGACGCCGGACTCGAACAGCGCGAAGCGGCGCTGTTGAAAGCGATGCCGTCGTCATCGCCCGACCGCGACGCATGAGGCACGGCGCGCCGTGATGTCATCGCGCTTCGTCGTGCCCGAACACGAAGTCGAGATCACCGCCATCCGCGCGCAAGGCGCCGGCGGCCAGAACGTCAACAAGGTGTCGAGCGCGGTGCATCTGCGCTACGACGTGCATGCCTCGTCGCTGCCCGACGACGTGAAGCAGCGGCTGCTGGCGCTGCGCGACCAGCGCATCACCGCCGACGGCGTGGTCGTCATCAAGGCGCAGACCTCGCGCAGCCAGGACGCCAACCGCGCCGACGCGCTGGCGCGGCTGCAGGAACTGGTCGACAGCGTGGCCACGCCGCCGCGCATTCGCCGTGCGACCAAGCCGACCTACGGCTCGAAGCAGCGGCGGCTTGAAGGCAAGGGCATCCGCGCGCAAGTGAAGGCTTCGCGGGGCAAGGTCGGCCACGACTGATGCGCTTGCTGCGGCGGGCTAAAGTCGTCGTGTGAGCAAACCAAAATCGATCTACACCTGCACCGAATGCGGCGGCACCAGCCCGAAGTGGCTGGGCAAATGCCCGTCGTGCGAGGCATGGAACACGCTGGTCGAGTCGATCGCTGAAAGCGCTGGGCCGAAGCACCGCTACCAATCTTTGGCCGGTGCGCTGCCGGTGGCGACGCTGGCCGACATCGAGGCCTCGGATGTCGACCGCCTGCCGACCGGCATCGACGAACTCGACCGCGTGCTGGGCGGCGGCATCGTCGCCGGTGGCGTGGTGCTGATCGGCGGCGATCCGGGCATCGGCAAGTCGACGCTGTTGCTGCAAGCCCTCGACGCGCTGTCGCGCAATGTGCGCACGCTGTACGTGACCGGCGAGGAGTCGGGCGCGCAGGTCGCACTGCGCTCGCGCCGATTGGGCCTGGGCGAAGGCAGCGGCGGCTCGCAGGTGCGCGTGATCGCCGAAATCCAGTTGGAAAAAATCGCCGCCACCATCGCTGTAGAGCAGCCGGTGGTGTGTGTGATCGATTCGATCCAGACCGTTTACAGCGACCAGCTCACGTCAGCGCCCGGCTCTGTCGCGCAGGTGCGTGAATGCGCGGCGCAACTCACGCGCATTGCGAAGTCGAGCGGCACCACGATCGTGCTGGTTGGCCACGTGACGAAGGAAGGCGCGCTGGCCGGGCCGCGCGTGCTGGAACACATCGTCGACACGGTGCTGTATTTCGAGGGCGACACGCACAGCAGCTTCCGGCTGGTGCGCGCGATCAAGAACCGCTTCGGCGCGGTCAACGAGATCGGTGTGTTTGCGATGACGGAGCGCGGCCTGAAGGGCGTGGCCAATCCGAGCGCGATCTTTTTGTCGACGCACGGTGACCCGGTGGCCGGCTCCTGCGTGCTGGTCACGCTCGAAGGCACGCGGCCGCTGCTGGTGGAGATTCAGGCGCTGGTCGACAGCGGCGGGCCCAGCCCGCGCCGGCTCAGCGTCGGGCTGGACAGGGATCGCCTGGCGATGATGCTGGCGGTGCTGCACCGCCATGCCGGCATCGCCTGCAATGACCAGGACGTGTTCGTCAACGCGGTGGGCGGTGTGCGCATTGCCGAGCCTGCCGCCGACCTGGCGGTGATGCTGGCAATTCAAAGCAGCCTGCGCGGCAAGCCGCTGCCGCGCGGCTTCATCGCGTTCGGCGAGGTCGGTCTGGCCGGCGAAGTGCGCCCCGCGCCGCGCGGTCAGGAGCGTTTGAAAGAAGCCGCGAAGCTCGGCTTCAGCGTGGCGCTGGTGCCCAAGGCCAACGCACCGAAGAAGCCCATCGAAGGCTTGACGATCCACGCGGTCGAACGCATTGAAGAAGCGATCGACCGCGTGCGGGGCTTGTGAGTCGAAACTACTGCGCGCCAGAATGACGAAACCCCGCCAAAGCGGGGTTTCGAGATATCAGCGACGAGCGGTCGCTGGTGTTTCAGGCGCGGCGTTGGCGTTTGGCGACGAAGCCCATGACGCCCAGGCCGGCCAGCATGAGGGCGTAGGTCTCGGGCTCGGGCACCGCAGCTGTTTGGTACAGCGTTGCATGCGAGAGGCCTTGCGCTATGCCTTTTTTGTTGACAGAAACGCCGTTCGTGATGAAGCTGAGGCTGCTAACGCTGGTCACGCTCGCGCTGTAGTAATACAAACTGAACGAGTTTGATGCTTTCAGCGCAATGGCGAACGGTCCGATCACCGCCGGGCTGATTGCGAGGCTGCCGGACGAGCCCCCGGTGTAGCTAACGTCCTTGATCTCCGACCACCCGCCGATTCCGGTCAGGCTGAAGAGTTCGGCATAGACGTCGGCGTCCTGATTCTTGTTGTTATTGGCCCACGAGCCCGAGCACTTGGAAGCGTTGATCGTGGTGTCGGTGACCGAGCACACCGCGCCCGAGCCACCGACACTGAGCACTGCCTGCGCAGGCGCCGCCATCGCACCAAGCATGAGGGCAATCGCCGAGACTGAAAAAAGGGATTGAGATTTCATGGTGCGCACTTTCATTACAGGTTGAGGAATCGATCTTCTTGGGGCGCCGTGATACAGCTCTGGCGCCGACCGATGTGTGTGAGCGAATGTTGTGCCATTTGCAGGTGAACGTGAACCCCCGACCTGCGGGGTTCGCCGTGACGGTTACCTCGCTGCAGCGTTCCGCTCGTCATGGGCCGCAGGTACCCACCGGTAGAATTTCTCGCTTTACTGAACAGCAGGGAGCGCCTCCATGTCGATGGCCGATCGTGACGGAAAGATCTGGATGGATGGCGAGATGGTGGAGTGGCGTGACGCCAAAATCCATGTGCTGACCCACACGCTGCACTACGGCTGCGGTGCCTTCGAAGGCGTGCGCGCCTACGACACCACCCGCGGCACCGCCATCTTCCGCCTGCCCGAGCACACCGAGCGCCTGTTCAACAGCGCAAAGATCCTGCGCATGAAGATCCCGTTCACGCCCGAGCAGGTGATGGACGCGCAGCGCGCCGTGGTGCGCGCCAACCAGCTGGCCAGCGCCTACATCCGGCCGCTGGTGTGGATCGGCTCCGACAAGCTCGGTGTCAGCCCGCGCGGCAACAGCATTCACATGATGGTCGCTGCCTGGACCTGGGGCGCCTACCTCGGCGAAGACGGCCTGAAGCGCGGCATCCGCGTGAAGACCAGCAGCTACACGCGGCACCACGTCAACATCACGATGACGCAGGCCAAGGCCGTCAGCAACTACACCAACTCGATCCTGGCGAACCTGGAAGTCACCGAAGACGGCTACGACGAAGCGCTGCTGCTCGACGCCAGCGGCTTCGTCAGCGAAGGCGCCGGCGAGAACCTGTTCATCATCAAGAACGGCGTGGTCTACACGCCCGACCTGTCGGCCGGTGCGCTGAACGGCATCACCCGCAACACCATCTTCGCCATTTGCAGCGACCTGGGCGTGAAGGTGGTTGAGAAACGCATTACCCGCGACGAGGTGTACATCGCCGACGAGGCCTTCTTCACCGGCACCGCCGCCGAGGTGACGCCGATCCGCGAACTGGACCGTGTGCAGATCGGCGCCGGCGAATTTGCAGGAACGCGTGGCCCGCTTACCGAGAGAATCCAGAGCGCATTCTTCGACATCGTGGGCGGGCGCAACCCGAAGTACGCCGAGTGGCTGACGCCCGTCTGATGCCCGCAGCAAGCCATGGCAACACGCTGATCCCGCACCCGCCACAACACGCCCCACGGAGCCGATCATGAGCACCGCCCGACCCACGGCCGCCAGCGCCATCGAAGTCACCGCGCACGACCTGCAAGGCCCGGGTGCGGTCGCCTGCCCGAACCCGAAGATGCCGCTGTGGAGCAACCACCCGAGGGTGTTCATCGACGTGGTCACCACCGGTTCGGGAAAGTGCCCTTATTGCGGCACGGTCTACTCGCTGAAGGCGGGTGAGAAAGTTCACGCGCATTGAACGCGCCCCGAGGCAGGCGCCCGCATCGGCCGTGACGGACACCGTGAGCGACAACAGCGCCCCTGCAGGGCGCGACTACGAAACCCTGGTGCGCGCTGCGTTGATCGGCGCCGGCACCTCGGTGTGGGAATGGAACCCGCAGACCGACGTGATCTCGGGCGTCGACTCGGATCTGAACCTGCTGGGCTACGGCCCGGACGTGGGCCGGCTGACCCAGCAGACATGGAATGCGTTGATCCATCCGGACGACTGCGCGGAAAACGATGCGCAGTACCTGCGCCATGCCCGTGGCGAGTTGCCCTCTTACGAGCACGAGTACCGCGCCCGGACAAAGGACGGCCTGTGGCGATGGATCGCCGAACGCGGACGCATCGTCGAGCGGAGCGCCGACGGGCAGCCGCTGCGCGTGGTGGGCACCCTGGTCGATGTCACGCAGCGGCGCGAGGCCGAAAGCCGTGCCACGGCGATTGCCGCGCAGCTCAGCGAAACAGCGCGCCATGTGCCCGGCGTGATCTACCAGTACCGCCACAGCGGTGAAGGCGACGGCGCGTTCTGCTACGTCAGCGAGAGCTGCCAGGAGGTGCTCGGCCTGCCGGCCAGCGAGGTGATGCGTGACGGTTCGGCCGTGCTGCGGATGATCGAGCGTGAGGATTACGGCCCGACCATCGCCGCGATGAAGCTGTCGGCACGCACGCTCACGCCCTGGCGCTTCGACTTCCGGCTGCGTCGCCCCGATGGCGCGCTGCGCTGGATGACCGGCACCTCGACGCCGCAGCGCGACAGCGCTGGCGGGGTGCTGTGGTACGGCTACTTCGAAGACTCGACCGAAGTGCATGAGCTGCATCTGGCCCGCCAATCCGCCGCCATGGCACAGGCGGCCAATCGGGCCAAGACCGAGTTCCTGTCGCACATGAGCCATGAGCTGCGCACCCCGCTGAACGCGGTGATGGGCTTTGCGCAGTTGCTGCAGATCGACGACATCGACCCGCTGTCGCCGAACCAGCGCCGCCGGGTGGCGCTGATCCACGAAGCCGGCGACCACCTGCTGCAGATGATCAGCGAGTTGCTCGACCTCACGCGCATCGAGTCCGGGCAGCTGGCACTCGAGTGCGCCGAGGTGCCCTTGCCGGCCTTGCTGGCCGAATGCCTGGACATGCTGCAGCCGCTGGCCGATGCCGCCTCGGTGCGGCTCGTGCCCGTCGAGGCCGACGCCTCACTGACGGTGCATGCCGACCCGACACGCCTGCGCCAGGTGGTGTTGAACCTGGTCTGCAACGCCATCAAGTACAACCGGCCGCAGGGCACGGTGCGGGTGCGGGCACAGCCAGTGGCCGACGGGGTGCAGGTGCAGATCATCGACACCGGCGTCGGCATCGCCGAGTCTCAGCTTCCTGCGCTCGGCGAGCCATTCAACCGGCTCGATCAACGGCACAGCGGGATCGAAGGCACCGGCATCGGCCTGGCAGTGACGCGCGGCCTGATCGAGCTGATGGCCGGTCGCCTCGACGTCGAGAGCACCCTCGGCGAGGGCTCGACCTTCAGCGTGTTTCTGCCCGATGCGCCCGCCGCGGGGGCGCGCGATCAGAGCGCCAGCTTGCCGACGTAGAGCACGGGGCCGGTCGGCACGCCGGTGGTCGAGCCACCGGCCGGCTCCAGGCTGACGGCCAGGGCTGCAGTGCCGGGCGGCAGCTTGCGCTGCTTGACCACGCTGGCGCCCGAGGCTGCGATCAGGCCCAGCGAACGCGGCGAGCCGCTGCCAGGAATGGCCCACAGCTCCAGCGTGCGATCGGTCTTGACGCTCACATCCACCAAAGTGCGAGTCACCACCGCTTTGCCGTCGCCGCTGATGCTGGCAATGATCGCCGGAGGCACTGTCGTTCCGACCGGCAAGGTGTCGGTCGGCGTGGTCGAGTTGAGCACCACGATGATTGGCGGCTGCGCAGGCGGCGGGTTCGACAGCCAGGCCGACATCCCGACCACCGCCACCACCGACAGGAAGGACAGCGTGCGCAGCAGCGACAAATTCGACCACCACGGTGTGTCGGCCACCACCACCGGCACGCCACCGATGCGCGAGACGATGCGCTGCCACACGGCAGGCGACGGCGTTTGCGGCGCCACGCTGGCGGTCAGCGGCATCAGACCCGCCTCCCAGCGTTTGACGGCCTCGCGCAACAACGGGTGCGCGGGCAGCAACTGCTCGACGCGGCGCCGCGCGGCGCCACGCAGCGTGCCCACAACGTAGTCGGCGGCGACGCGATCGGCCAGTTCAGGGCGGCTGTAATCCATGTCAGCGCACCGCCTCGACGTCTTGTTCGTCGCGCGCGCTCGCCTGATCCAGACAGCCCTTCAAGGCTGCCAAGGCACGACGCACCCAGGATTTCACCGTGCCCAGCGGCTGGCCGAGGTGGCTTGCCACCTCGGCATGGGTGAGCCCGTCGTAGAACGCGAGCGCCACGCTTTGCCGTTGCTGCGCGCTCAGGCCTTCCATGCAATGCGACAGTGCGCGGGCATCGGAGGCTTGGCTGAGCATTTCGAGCGGCCCCGCGGCGGGGTCGGCCAGGTTGTCGTACACGTCGCTGTCTTCTTCATCCGAGGGGTGGCTGATGTGAACCTGTGGCTGCGTGGCTGCACGCCGCAAGCTGTCGATCGCGCGGTTGCGGGCAATGCTGGTCAACCAGGTGAGGGGTTGACTTTGCGCTGCGTCGAAACTGCGCGCGGCACGCCAGACATTGACATACACCTCTTGAAGCACATCTTCTGCCTGCCCGCGATCCCGATTGATACGCAGCACCACCGCGTACAGATGCGAGCTGGTGCGTTCGTAGAGCGTGGCAAAAGCCGCACGATCGCCGAGGCCTGCTTGTGAGAGCAGTCGCGACAGATCGCGGCTTTTTTCGGGCCAGTCGGCGGTGGTAGTGGGCATGGGCGAGCGGATTCTATGGGCTTCGTACAATGAAATGTCGGTTGGCTGACTGGAATCTTTCAGCTCACACGCTGAAGAGGAAAGTGGAATGAACACTCCAAGAACCCCGGTGATGGCGCTGTCTTCACCCGATGAAGCAGAGCAGCAGTTTTACGAATCGATGCAGCACGCCGACCTGGATCGCTTCATGGCGGTGTGGAGCGACGAGGACGACCTCGTCTGCGTGCACCCCGGCGGTCCGCGGCTGATCGGCGTGGGGGTGATCAGGGAAAGCTTCGCAGGCATCTTCGCCAAGGGCCCGCTCGATGTGCACCCTGAAAAAATACGTCGCGTCGACTCGCACTTCAGCGCGGTGCACAGCGTGCTCGAACGCGTGCAAGTGCACACCGACAAAGGTCGGCAATTGGCCTGGGTCATCGCGACCAATGTGTACGTGAAAACCGCGCTCGGCTGGCGCATCGTCGCCCACCACGCCAGCCCGGGCACGGCGCGTGAGGCGCAGGAAGTTCTCGAACCGGCCGCCGTGCTGCATTGAGCGCCGATGCGGTGATGCACCGCTCGCCCGGCTGGCTGCTGGGCGATGGCGCGGTCGGCGGCAACCTGCAGTCGATCTGGCCGGCGCTGGTGTGCAAGCGGATCGACGGCACCACACCGCGCTACCAGCGGCAGCGTTGGGCCACGCCCGACGCCGACTTCATCGATGTCGACTGGCTCGAACCCGACGCCGGCCCCGGCGATCCGGCGGCACCGCTGCTGATCCTGTTCCACGGCCTCGAAGGCTCGTCGGCCAGCCACTACGCGCGCGCTTATGCGCAAGCAGCGCAACGGCTGGGCTGGCGCTATGCGGTGCCGCACTTCCGCGGTTGTTCGGGCGAGCCCAACCTGACCGCGCGCGCCTACCACTCGGGCGACTTCGAGGAGGTCGGCTGGATCCTCGACCGGTTCCGCGCGCTGCACGCCGGCCCCCGGCTGGCGGTAGGCGTGTCACTCGGCGGCAATGCCTTGTTGCGCTGGGCCGAAGAGGCCGGCGACACCGCGGCAGGCACGGTCGGCGCAGTGGCGGCGGTGTCGTCACCGATCGATCTGGCCGCCGGCGGGCATGCGATCGGCCGCGGTTTCAACCGCGCGGTCTACACCCGGATGTTCATGCGCTCGCTGCGCCCAAAAACGCTGCTGAAGCTGGCGCGTCATCCGGGCCTGTTCGACCGCGACAAGATGCTGGCGGCCGGCGATTTGTACGACTTCGACAACCTCTACACCGCCCCGGTGCACGGCTTTCGCAACACCGACGACTACTGGCACCGCGGTTCGGCCAAGCCGCACCTGCACCGCATCCGCATCCCGGCCCTGGTGCTCAACGCGCGCAACGACCCGTTCGTGCCGGCCGCGTCGCTGCCCGGCCCGCACGAGGTCGGCCAGCATGTGACGCTGTGGCAGCCCGCGCGCGGCGGGCATGCCGGATTCGCCAGCGGTGCCTTCCCCGGGCGGTTGAACGCGATGCCCGAGCGGGTGATGGGCTGGCTGCGCGCGCGGGGCGGCTGAATCAACGACGATCGGCCATGGACGACATCGTTGCTGCCGCACTGGCGAAATGGCCCAACGTGCCGCACTGCCGCGGCTGGCTGGGGCTGGATGCGCGCGGCGACTGGTACCTGCGCGACGACCCGGTGCAGGCCGCCGGCCGCTTTCCGCAGGCCAAGGGCAGCCGCCTCGAACATGTCGGGCTGCGCGAATTCATTGAACGCAATTACGCCTGCGACGCGGCCGGCGCCTGGTACTTCCAGAATGGGCCGCAGCGGGTGTATGTCGAGCTGGAAGCCGCGCCGTGGGTGTGGCGGCTGCAGCGCCTCCCGTCAGACAACGACGTCGTGCTGCGCAGCCACAGCGGCCTCAATGCGGTGTTTGAATCGGCCTGGCTCGACGAGCATGGCCGCCTGTTCCTCTGCACCGACCTGGGCCTGGGCCTGGTGCACACGCTGGACATGGAAACCGCCGCCGACGCCATCGAGCAGGGGCTGTGGCAGGTCGGCGAGGTGGCCTGCGCCGACCTGCCCGTGCGCTTCGGCTTCAGGCTCAGCCCGGTGAGCGATCTGGCGCTGTAGCGGCGACCCCGCGTGGACATCAAAAAGCCGACCCGCGGGTCGGCTTTTCAATCGTCAGTTCGGCGCTTACTTGACGGCGTTGACCATGTAGGTCACCACGGCCTTGATGTCGGCGTCGCTGCCTTGCGAGCCGCCGCGCGGCGGCATCGCGCCCTTGCCCTTGATGGCGCTGGCGGTCAGCCCGTCGATGCCTTGCGCCACGCGAGGCGCCCAGGCCGCCTTGTCGCCGAGCTTCGGCGCACCGGCGATGCCGACCCCGTGACAGACCGAGCAGGCCTGCGTGTACAAGGCTGGAGGCGCGTTGGTCGCCGCCGCAGCAGGCACCGCAACGGCGGCCACGACCACGGCAGCCGCTGGTTCGGCGGGCTTCGCTGCGGCGGGTTTCGCTTCGGCAGGCGCGGGTGCCGCGGCCACCGGCTCGGCAGCCGGGGCCGGCGCAGCTTCGGCTTCGGCCGTCGGGGCGGCGGGCACCGCAGGCTCAGGGAAACTCGCGCCGCCCTTGTTGCCCATGTAGACCACCGCACGGCCGATCTCGATGTCGCTGAAATCGCCACCGCCCTGCGCGCTCATCGCGTTCTTGCCTTTCAAGGCGCTGGTCAGCAACATGTCGTAACCCTGCGCGATGCGCGGCGCCCAGGCGGCGGCATCGCCGAACTTCGGCGCTCCGGCCAGACCTGCCGCATGGCAAGCCGAGCATTGGGCGGCAAACACCTGCTCGCCGGTCTTCCACGATGCGGGGTTGGCCACGTCCTTGACGGTGACCGCACCGACCGGCGCGATGCGGCGTGCGATCGCCTCGGGCGTCAGGCCATCGCTGCCCGCCGCTGGCCGCTTGTCGTCGGTCACGTAGCTGGCCAGCATCACGATCGCGATCACCGGGACGACAAAAGAAAGCAAGATCGTGACGATCAACTGCTTGGGCGTCTTGATCGGCCCTTCGTGGTTTTCTTCGTCGTGGGAGTGGCTGGCGTCGCTCATGAATTCCTCGGCTCGCGGGGTGGTGCTGAAATGCAAATCGGATTGTGTGCGCCGTTGGGGCGATTTGAAGCCCATGGAGCTTCTGCGACGCGACCCAAAGCGAGTGCACGCCAACACAGCCGCCAAGTATAAAGCGGGGGGTGAGCGGCCAACGACCGCAAGGCATCGCCACCGGGCTTGCGAAGCGGCATCGCGACGGAGCGCCCCCTACAATCGAGAGCGTTGCGTCCGTAGCTCAATGGATAGAGTACTGCCCTCCGAAGGCAGGGGTTGCTGGTTCGATCCCAGCCGGGCGCACCAGCCTCGCGCGCAGTGCCTCACGGGCACTGAAAACGGTGTGTTGCAAT
>JANMXL010000265.1:0-2275 GCA_031380885.1 Burkholderiales bacterium
CCACCTTGTCCCTCGAAGCCCAACAGCGCCGTGAGCTGAAACAGAAGATGTTCGGCGATTGAAATGAGCCCCCACGTCGCTTTGCTCCTGCCCCCCGGGCTCTGGAAGAGCCCCTTCGTGGCCCTTGGGGCGCTCGCCGGCTTGAGGCGGCTCGGCGCTCTGCTCGGGACGCGCTGACAGGCACTAATTCCCATGGCCGATCCCAAAGACACGACCAGCTTCTTCCGCAAGGTGGTGAAGTTCGTCGCCAATCCGGCCACGGAGTGGAACGAATTGGGGCAGCCTGCACCGGGATCGATCGAAAGCGAGCTCGCCAAGTCCGAGCTGAAGGCGATGATCGAGCGCAAGCGGCGCAACGATTTCGTGCGCAAGCGCGAGTTCGACATGCTGCGCAAGGTGCGCCGTGAAGGGCTGACGCCCGAGCAGCTGGCCGCACTTGGCGGCTCGTCGGCGATGGGCGGTGATTCGGTGCCGCGCCTGCGCGACAGCGAGGCGCGCTCTGGTCCGGGCATGAAAGCCAAGATCGACGCCATTGAGCAGCAGATGGTCGGCAACAGCCAGATGGGGGCATTGCGCCGCCCGCCGGAGTTCTATGCCGCGCCTACGCAGGCCGCGCCCTTGGGCGACGCAGCGACTGCGAAAGCGCCGCGTGCTGATGCCACCGACTCGACGCCGCCCTACGCCGCGGGGCTGACCTTCACCAACGAGGTGGTCGGCTCGTCCTTCGACAAGGCGTTCGGTTCGGTCGACGCCAACAACGAACTGGCCCACGACCCGGAACTCGACGAGGCAGTGATCGCCTTCGCGAATGCCGATTTCGACCTGTGCGAACAGTCGCTGACCCAGTTGATCCAGCCCCATGGCGCGCGTGCCCAGCATGCCGAAACCTGGCTGGCACTGTTCGACATGCACCGTGCGACCGGGCAGTTGCCCAAGTTCGAGAGCCTGGCGATCGACTATGCCCAGCAGTTCGGTTGGTCGGCGCCGCAGTGGTTTTCGATGCCGCAGCGGGTGGCCGAAGCCGTCAGCGAAGAACGCCAGCCACGCAACCGCATCGACGGCCAGGTCGGCTGGTCCAGCCCGCAATGGATCGACGCCGACGCGGTGTCGCGGCTGCGTTCGCAGACGCTGCAAATGCCGCTGCCCTGGGTGTTCGACTGGGCGGCGCTGCGCGGCATCGATGCCGAAGCCTGTGCCCGGCTCAGTGAGCTGTTTCGCAGCTGGATGCCGCAGCGGCTGGACATGCGCTGGCTGCACGGCGATTCGCTGCTGCACTGTTTGCAGGAGGCCACACCCAGCGGCGTGCGCGATGCCGACCCGGTCTATTGGCAGCTGCGCCTCGACGTGCTGCGCATGACCAACCGACCCGACCAGTTCGACGAAACCGCGATCGACTACTGCGTGACCTACGAAGTCTCACCGCCATCGTGGGAGCGCGTGCAGTGCCAAGTGCGCCTGAGCGGCGCGGCGAGCAGCACGCTGTCGCCATCGATGTCGATGGTCAGCGAGGTCTCGACCGGCTTCGTCGAATCCAACCTGCTCGACGACGCGGTGCTGGTGCAGGTGTCGAGCGTCGAGCTGTCCGGCCAGCTGATCGGCGACATCGGCCCGTTGTTGCAATCGATGACCGAGCAGCTGGGCTCGGCACCGATGATCAATGTGTCGTGCTCGAGGCTGATCCGCGTCGATTTCATCGCGGCCGGTGATCTGCTGAACTGGGTGTTGGCGCGCCGCACCGAAAACCGTGCGGTGACCTTCGTCGACGCGCATCGCCTGGTGGCGCTGTTCTTCGGCGCGATGGGCATCAACGAGCACGCGACGGTCAAGGTTCGCACCGTCTGATCGTGTGGCCGGGCGCCGCGCCCGAATCGACCGTCTTTCCTGATTGAAACCTGCGGCTTCGCCCGCATAACTGCTCCATGGACAACGCCAACGGCCCCCCCAGTTTTCACGGCACCACCATCGTCAGCGTGAGGCGCGGCCCCGTGGTCGCACTCGGTGGTGATGGGCAGGTGACGCTGGGCCACATCGTCATCAAATCGTCTGCGCGCAAGGTGCGCAAGCTCTACCGCGAGCAGGTGCTGGCCGGTTTTGCCGGTGCCACCGCCGACGCGTTCACGCTGTTCGAGCGCTTCGAGTCCAAGCTCGAAAAGCACCAGGGGCACCTGGTGCGGGCGGCCATCGAGCTGACCCGCGACTGGCGCACCGACCGCGTGCTGCGCCGCCTGGAAGCGATGTTGGCGGTGGCCGATTCGACCGCCTCGCTGATCATCAC
>JANMXL010000271.1:0-4359 GCA_031380885.1 Burkholderiales bacterium
GAGCCCGGTGCCATGGCGCGAGGCACTTGAGCGCGGCGCTCAAGTCGATCTGCGCACCGACCCGATCTGGCACGCCGACGCGCGCGACATCGAGCGGCGATTGGCGGGCGCGGTGGCGGCCTGACTGAAACCAAACAGCCTCCAAGAAACCCGGGGAGGTTCAGTTCTTCGACGAATGATATTGGCGGGGTGAGGCGGTGGAGTCGATGCACGATTCGTCGACGACAGACGAACCTCTTGTTACCAAGCGGGCCTCAGGTCGGCTGAGCTTTCGACCGAAAGCTTGCGGTAATGGGGGGCAACGCGCATTGAAGGTGCACCCGTCAGCGGATCGGCGACATCGCAAACCCGCCGTGGAAAATATCAAAAATAGATTCGAGGACGATGTCCGTGACCGACGCCCAGCTTCATCTCGTTCCTTGCGGCGTTCGTGCGCCTTCTCAGCAAACCCGGCCCGGCAAGCTCACCCCGTTGGTGGTGGGAATGGCCTTGGCGTGCGCGTCGATGGCCGTGGCCGCGGCACCGCCCAATGCGGTATCTCAAGATGCGGCCGCTGAAGAGTTTGCCAAAGGGCGTTTGCTGGTGCTGCCGCGTGCGGGACTGAGCGCGGGCGACCTCGAAGGCGTGCTGCGCCCTCATGGCGGCAAGGCGCGACGGGTCGGGCAGAGCGACCTGCACATCGTCGATCTGCCGCCCAACGCCTCGGAAAAAGCAGTGCAGGCGTTGTTGAAGCACCACCCCAAGCTCAAGTTCGCCGAGCTCGACCGGCGCGTCTCGGCGGCGTTCGTGCCCAACGACCCGTACCTGGGCAGCCAGTGGTTCAGCACCAAAATCAACGCGCTCATCGCCTGGGACACCACCCGGGGCAGCGGCGTCACCATCGCCATCCTCGATACCGGTGTTTCAGCCAGCCACCCCGATTTGGCGGCCAACCTGGTGCCAGGCTGGAATGTGTTCAACAACAACAGCGACACCAGCGACGTGCACGGCCACGGCACGGCCGTCGCAGGCTCGGCCGCCGCGGCCAGCAACAACAGCGCTGGTGTGGCCGGTGTGGCAGGGGCGGCGAAGATCATGCCGATCCGCATTGCTGACGCGAACGCGTACGCCTACTGGAGCACAGTCGCCGAAGGCCTCACCTGGGCTGCCGACCATGGCGCCCGGGTAGCCAACATCAGCTATGTGGGTGTGGCGGGCAGTGCGGCCGTGCAGAGCGCGGCGCAGTACATGAAGAACAAGGGCGGTCTGGTGGTGGTGTGCGCGGGCAACAACGGCATCGACGAGAACATGCCGTTCAGCACCACCATGATTCCGGTGTCGGCCACCGACCCGAGTGATCTGAAAACAAGCTGGTCGAGTTTTGGCCAGTTCGTCGCGGTGTCCGCCCCCGGCATCAACATCTGGACCACGGCACGCAGCGGCGGCTATGAGCAGTGGTGGGGCACCTCGATCGCCAGCCCGGTGACGGCGGGCGTGGTGGCGCTGATGATGTCGGCCAACCCGGCTTTGCCCTCGTCGCAGGTCGAAAGCCTGTTGTATTCCAGCGCGGTCGATCTCGGCACGCCAGGGCGCGATCCGGTTTACGGGTACGGCCGTGTCAACGCGGCAGCGGCCGTCAGTGCGGCACTGGCGTCTACGGCCGTCGACGCCGTGCCGCCGAGTGCCTCGATCACCTCACCCGGTGTGGGCAACACGGTCAGCGGGGTGGTCAACGTCGACGCCAGCGCGGCAGACAATGTGGGCGTCGCCCGCGTCGAGTTGCGTGCCAACAATGGCCTGGTGGCCACCGACAGCGTGGCTCCGTTCCAGTTTGCCTGGAACAGCGTCGGCGTCGCCAATGGCAACGCAAGCCTGGTGGTAACTGCCTACGACGCGGCAGGCAACAGCCGTGCGTCGAGCGAGGTGACAGTGAATGTAGCCAACGCCGTGGTCGCCGACGTGACGCCACCCGTGGTGGCGATCGCCAACCCGCAGGGCGGGCTGGTGTCGGGCACCGTGCAGGTGAGCCTGAGTGCCAGCGACAACGCCGGTGCCGCGGGCATCCAGCAGTCGCTCTACATCGACGGGGTGCTCAAGGCCAGTGGTGCCGGGGCTGCGTTGTCGTATGCGTGGAACACCCGCAAGGTGAAGGTGGGCAGCCACACCTTGCGGGCCGAGGCCAAGGACGCTGCGGGCAACAGCAGCAGCGTGACGATGCAGGTCAGTCGATAGCAGCAGTAACTCACGCCCATGAAAAAGACCCGCCTCGGCGGGTCTTTTCCGTAGCAGCGGGGTGCTTAGCGGCGCTGCCGACGACGCACGCCGTAAGCACCGGCCAGTGCCACGCCAACGAGAGCCAGCGAGCCGGGTTCCGGCACATTGCCGCCACCCCCACCCCCACCGCCGCAAGCTGTCGGGCTGGCGGTGCACAGGCCAGTGCCGATCAGGTCGATGTGCGAGATGCCGTTGAGCTGCGCACCGACGCCACCCAAGCTCCATGTGCCGGTGAGATTGGTGCGCGCCAGTTCGACGATGAACGAGTCAGGGTTGCTGGCGTTGTTGTCCCCGGCGTTGCCGAAGTGGAATCCCAAAAAGAGTCGTTGGTAGGTGTCGAGGGCGCTTTGTGCAATCGTCCAGTTTCCTGAAAGCGCACCATCGATAAATCCGGTGAGCGGGCCATCAGCAGCAGAGGTTCCTTGATCGCGGTCGAGATGAACGGCACTCAGCGAGAAGTAAACACTGTTTACGCTCGCCACTTGAGCGGCTTCGTTCTGGTTTCCGAGTGAGGTGGCGCATAGGCCACCGACCAGTCCCGGATCAACCGTCAACACGCGCAGCCCCGGCGCTTGCGTGCAGTTAACGGGCGCTGAAAACGCGCTGGACGACGCCAAGGTCGTGAGAACCACGGCGGTTACCAAAAGTAGTTTCGATGAGTTCACGATGTACTCCCAATTAGAAACACGGTTGTGGTCAACCTGAGCAACTTACGTACCCGTTCGGTAAATGCTTGTGTCCATTGAGTTTTTCAAACGCCGACCCGCGCATGTGTATATTCCTCCGACACCGCTGAGGGCGTGATTGCAGGACGACTTCATGGTTTACCCGGCACCTCGATGGCCTGTGCGAGCCGAATGTCATGCCAGATCATCGATATCGCGTCCTGGGGCCTGCGCCAATTTCGCGGCCATGAATCGTCGCGGCGACCCCCAGGTGGTGCCTCCCCTGCAGACGGGGCCGCCTGCTGACTCGCGCCGCACGGGAGGCCGCTGGCACGTCCATCGGCCGGCATAACACGCTGATTGCCGCCATGGCATGCGGCATCAGGCCGCGCTGGTGATACGCCCTGTGCGCGAGTCCTCCCGCGTGCCGGGCCTGCAGTGGGTGAATTGGCATGACAGCGCGTATCAATCCCACCAACGCCCGCACAGTTCCGCTTATTTCAAATGCTTGCGGTTACTTGGCCAACGCGACTTCGGGCGCGAGTTCGAGGCGCCGAGCGCGCCGCACGAAACCTCGGTCATCAAAGGTCACCAAACGCTCGCAGCCGCTGCTGCTGGCCCAGTGCAGGGCATCGGCGAAGTCAAGCCCACGCAGGTGCACCCCGAGCGCGTCCTTGACGGCCTGCCAGTGCTCCACGGTGACATGCGGCATGCCCAGCAGATGTTCGATGGCCTGGCAGAACGACGCGGGTTCGGCGTTGTAGAAGCCGCGCATCACCCATTCGAATTCGATCACCACCGTCAGCGGGACAAACAGCGAGGGCGACTCGACCATCAACTGCCGGGCGATGGGCCGCTGGCGCGTTGCCTCGACATCCTCGGGGTCGTCGCAGTAAAAACGCGCGAGGATGTTGGTGTCGACGGCGATCATTTCCTGCTGCGCCTGCTCTTGTCCGATGAAGGCTTGAGCAACGACGCCGGGTCGAACTCCGACAGGCGTCTGGGCGCGCTGCCAGTCTTGCTCGGTGCGACCTTGATCATTCCGAAACCCGCCTGCGGATCGGACGGCGCCACCCGGCGCCTGACCAGCAGCCGGATAACACCGCCTTCGTCGACGAATTCGACCTGCGTGCCGGGCGTCAATTCGTAGCGGGCGCGAATGTCCGCCGGGATGACGATCTGGCCTTTTTCGGTGAGCGTGGCAGCGGCCATGGCGAGGCTCCGGCGTGAAGGTGACAGGCCGCAGTCTAATCGGTGCTTACCTGGTAAGCAACCAGTGGCGTTCTTCGGTTTGCGCCTTAGCGTCGCGCCCGTTGCCTCACCTGCGCCAGCGGCCGCTTGCCCTTCAACTGCCGCTCGATGCCGTCGTTGAGCTGGCGGCGCAATTCGAGCACCGCGTCGAGGTGGCCGTAGACGCCGGGGAAGCGCAGGTCCAGCCACA
>JANMXL010000016.1:0-8160 GCA_031380885.1 Burkholderiales bacterium
CCGCCGACGTCGCCCTGCGCACCTCGGTGCTGCAAAGCACCGTGAAGCTGGAAGCCGCAGCGGCCGCGATGCGGATGCTCCGCGAACAGGTGCTGCCCGGCGCGCAAAGCGCTTACGAGGCCGCGACGAAAGGCTTCGAGCGGGGCAAGTTCGACTTCCTCGACGTGCTCGATGCGCAGCGCACCTTGTTCCAGGCCCAGTCGCAGTTTCTGCGCGCGCGCGGTGATGCGCTGCGCGCCGCCGTCGAAGTCGATCGATGGCTCGGTGAGAGCCCAAGCGCGGGCAGCAGCACTGCCGCGCCCTCGCCGAGCCCGTCGCCCCCGCCCCAGGAGTAAGCCATGAACACCGACAAATCCCTTCCCAAATCTGCCTTGCAACGACTGCTGCCAGTCGGCGCAGTGCTGCTCGTCGCCTTGGTGCTCGGGGTGGTCATCCTTGGCAGCGAGAAGTCCGCTTCCGGCGGCGACGAACACGGCCATGATGCGCACGCCGATGAACAACACCATGAGGAAGGGACGGCCGCGCCGGCCAAAGGCCCGCGTGGCGGCCGACTGTTTGTCGTCGGTGGTTACGGGCTCGAACTGACGATTTTCGAGACGGGCGTCGAACCTCAGTTCCGTCTGTACACCTACCAGGACGGACAACCCACCGACCCGGCGCAGAGCCAGGTCACGGTGAGTGTGGAGCGTCTCGGTCGTCCGCCGCAGGTGTTCGCGTTCGCCAAGGAAGGCGACCACCTCAAAGGCAACGGCGTGGTCGAGGAGCCGCATTCCTTCGCGGTGACGATCGCCGCCAAGAACGCGGGCAAGACGCACCAGTTCAAGTACGAACAGGTCGAAGCGCGTGTCGCCATCAGTGATGCCCAGCTCAAGAGCAACGGCCTGGAAGTGGCCACGGTCGGCCCGGCGCGCATCAAGACCGCCTTGCAGTTGCAGGGCGAGATCCGCCTCAACGAAGACCGCACGGTGCATGTGGTGCCGCGACTGGCCGGGCTGGTGGAGTCGGTGTCGGTGAATGCCGGCGACACCGTGCGGCGCGGCCAGGTGCTGGCGGTGTTGTCCAGTCAATCGCTGGCCGATCAACGCAGCGAGTTGCTCGGCGCGCACAAGCGCCTGGGTCTGGCCCGCACGACCTTCGAGCGCGAGAAATCGCTCTGGGAGGGCAAGATTTCTGCCGAACAAGACTATCTGCAAGCCCGCGTGGCACTGCAAGAAGCCGAGATCGCAGCGCAGTCGGCCCGGCAGAAGCTGGCCTCATTGGGTGCGGTGGCGTCGTCGTCTTCCTCGGGCAACCTCACGCGTTACGAAGTGCGCGCGCCGATCGATGGCGTCATCACCGACAAGCAAATCTCGGTGGGCGAAGTGGTCAAGGAAGACACCAACATCTTCGTCGTCGCCGACCTGACCACGGTGTGGGTCGAGATGACGGTCTACGCGAAGGACTTGAACACGGTCAAGGTCGGCCAGGCTGCCCGCGTGAAGGCCACGTCGTTCGAGGCACAGGCGACCGGCAAGCTGTCGTATGTGGGCAGCCTGGTGGGCGAGCAGACACGCGCCGCCAAAGCCCGCGTGGTGCTGCCCAATCCGCAAGGCCTCTGGCGACCGGGCCTGCCGGTCAACGTCGAGTTGACGGCCGATGAAGTCGAGGTGCCGCTGGCGATTTCGGTCGACGCGGTGCAGACGCTGCGTGACTGGACGGTGGTGTTCGGCCGCTACGGCGAGCAGTTCGAGGCCAGGCTGGTCGAGCTGGGTCGCAGCGACGGGACGATGGTCGAGGTGCTCGGCGGCTTGCAGGCGGGCGAGCGCTATGCCGCCAAGAACAGCTACCTCATCAAGGCCGACATTGGCAAGTCGGGGGCGAGCCATGACCACTGAAACCGAACACCACCGCACAGGAGCGCGCGATGTTTGAACGACTGATTCAATTTGCCATCGAGCAACGTTGGCTGGTGCTTCTGATGGTGCTGGGCATGGCCGCACTCGGTGTCTACAACTACCAGCGCCTGCCCATCGATGCAGTGCCCGACATCACCAACGTGCAGGTGCAAATCAACACCGCTGCGCCGGGTTATTCGCCGCTGGAGTCGGAGCAGCGCATCACCTTCCCGGTGGAAACCGCCATGGCAGGCCTGCCCGACCTGGAGCAGACGCGCTCGATCTCGCGCTACGGCCTGTCGCAGGTGACCGTCATCTTCAAGGACGGCACCGACATCTACTTCGCGCGCCAGTTGGTCAACGAGCGCATTCAGGAGGCCAAAAACGCGCTACCGCCAGGGGTGTCACCAACGATGGGCCCAATCTCGACCGGCCTGGGCGAGATCTACATGTGGACGGTGGAAGCCGCGCCCGGCGCACTCAAAGCCGACCGCACACCGTACACGTCGACCGATTTGCGCGAGGTGCAGGACTGGATCATCAAGCCGCAGTTGCGCACGGTGCCCGGCGTCACCGAAATCAATTCCATCGGCGGCTATCGCAAGGAGTTTCAAGTTGCGCCGCTGCCCGACAAATTGGTTGCCTACGGCCTGAGCCTGGGCGATCTGGTTGCCGCGCTGGAGCGCAACAACGCGAACGTCGGCGCCGGCTACATCGAAAAAAGCGGCGAGCAGACCCTGATCCGCGTGCCCGGGCAAGTGAGCGGTCTGGCCGACATCGCCGACATCGTCGTCACCACGCGGCAAGCCGTGCCGGTGCGCCTGCGCGATGTGGCCCAGGTGACGATGGGGCAAGAGTTGCGCAGCGGCGCAGCCTCGCGCGACGGCCGCGAGGTGGTGCTCGGCACGGTGTTCATGCTGGTCGGCGAGAACAGCCACACCGTCGCACGCGCGGTCGACGCGAAGATGGAAGGCATCCGCCGCAGCGTGCCGCCAGGCGTCGTCGTCGTCGCGCAATACGACCGCACGGTGCTGGTCGATCGGGCGATTGCCACCGTCAAGAAAAATCTGCTCGAAGGTGCGCTGCTGGTCATCGCAATCCTGTTCCTGTTCCTCGGCAACCTGCGTGCGGCGCTCATCACCGCGATGGTGATCCCGCTGGCGATGCTGTTCACCTTCACCGGCATGGTGAGCAACAAGGTGAGCGCCAACCTGATGAGCCTGGGCGCGCTCGACTTCGGCATCATCATTGACGGCGCGGTGGTGATCGTGGAGAACTGCGTGCGGCGCTTGGCCCATGCCCAGGGCTTGGCAGGCCGGCCGCTGACGCGCAGCGAGCGCTTTGCCGAAGTGTTCGCCGCCTCGAAAGAAGCGCGCAGGCCGCTGCTCTACGGTCAGCTCATCATCATGGTCGTCTACCTGCCAATCTTTGCGCTGACCGGCGTCGAGGGCAAGATGTTCCACCCGATGGCGTTCACCGTGGTGATCGCCCTGTTCGGCGCCATGATCCTGTCAGTCACCTTCATTCCCGCTGCAGTGGCGCTGTTCATCGGCAACAGCGTCAGCGAGAAGGAAAACCGGCTGATGGGCTGGGCCAAGCGCGGTTATGCACCCGTGCTCCATTGGGCGATGGCGAACAAGCCGCTGGTGCTGACCGTCGCAGCGGCATCGGTGATTCTGAGCGGCCTGCTGCTCACCCGAATGGGCAGCGAGTTCATCCCGAGCCTCGACGAGGGCGACATCGCGATGCATGCCTTGCGCATTCCCGGCACCAGCCTGACGCAGGCGATGTCGATGCAAAGCGAGCTGGAACGCACGATCAAGGCGTTTCCTGAAGTCGAACGCGTGTTCTCCAAAGTCGGCACTGCCGAGATCGCCAACGACCCGGCACCGCCCAACGTGGCGGACAATTTCATCATCATGAAGCCGCGCGCTGAATGGCCCGATCCGCGCCGCCCGAAGCCGGACATGGTGGCTGAGTTGCAGGCCGCCGTCGAGCAGATTCCGGGCAACAAATACGAGTTCATCCAACCGGTACAGATGCGCTTCAACGAGTTGCTGTCAGGCGTGCGCAGCGACGTCGCGGTGAAGGTGTTCGGCGACGACCTGAGCGCGCTCGCAGCCAGCGGTGCCGAGATCGCGGCTGTGCTGGAAGGCATTGCGGGCGCGGCCGACGTGCAGGTCGAGCAGATCGCAGGTTTGCCGATCCTCACCATTGATATCGACCGAGCGAAGGCGGCTCGGCTCGGCCTGAATGTGGCCGACGTGCAGGAGGCGGCCAGCATCGCACTCGGCGGTCACGAGGCCGGTGCGGTGTTCGAGGGCGACCGCCGCTTCGGCATCGTGGTGCGACTGCCCGAGCACCTGCGCACCGACATCGAGGCGATCAAACGCCTGCCAATCCGCCTGCCGCAGGGCACTGACGCACCCGGCCAAGCGAATTTCATCCCCCTCGGTGAAGTGGCTCGACTGACGGTGGCTCCGGGGCCGAACCAGATCGGCCGCGAAGACGGCAAACGCCGTGTGGTCGTCAGCGCCAATGTGCGCGGCCGTGACATCGGCTCCTTCATCGGCGAGGCGCAGACACGCATCGCTAACGATGTGAAGTTGCCTACTGGTTACTGGATCGATTGGGGCGGCACCTTCGAACAATTGCAATCGGCCACGAAGCGCCTGCAGAGCGTGGTGCCGGTGGCGCTGCTGCTGGTCTTCATGTTGCTGTTCGCCATGTTCGGCAACCTGAAAGACGGACTGCTGGTGTTTACCGGCGTGCCCTTCGCGCTCACCGGCGGCATCGTGGCGCTGTGGCTGCGTGACATCCCGCTGTCGATCTCGGCCGGGGTGGGCTTCATCGCGCTGTCGGGCGTGGCAGTGCTCAACGGGCTCGTGATGATTGCCTACATCCGCTCGCTGCGCGAGGACGGCCTGCCGCTGGATCGCGCGATCAATGAAGGTGCCCTGACCCGGCTGCGCCCGGTTCTGATGACGGCGCTGGTGGCCTCGCTGGGCTTCATCCCGATGGCACTCGCCACTGGCACCGGTGCCGAGGTGCAGCGCCCGCTGGCCACCGTGGTGATCGGCGGCATCTTGTCGTCCACCGCGCTGACGCTGCTGGTGCTGCCGTTGCTGTACCGACTGGCGCATCGGCGTGATGAGCGCAGCGGCGCGCTGCAGCCTAGCCGCACCGCGCCGCCGACCGGGCCCATGTCTGAAGGGCAAGCGGGTGCTTGAGGCGGCCGTGCTGCAAGCCGTCGCGGCGATGGCAACTCCGGCCCGAAACCAACCAGTAAACCCGAACCATGTTTGACGTGCTGTCCGACCGGACTTACCGGCACCTCTTCTTCGCCCAGGTCATTGCCCTGCTGGGCACCGGCCTGGCCACGGTCGCCCTGAGCCTGCTCGCGTTCGATCTGGCCGGGGCGAACGCGGGTGCTGTGCTCGGCACGGCGCTGGCGATCAAGATGCTGGCCTACATCGGCGTGGCACCGATCGCGGCGGCTTTCGCTGAGCGCCTGCCACGTCGGGCGATGCTCGTCGCGCTTGATGTGTCGCGCGCGGCGGTGGCACTGCTGCTGCCCTTCGTGACGCAGATCTGGGAGATCTACGTTCTGATCTTCGTGTTGCAGTCGGCCTCAGCTGCGTTTACGCCGACCTTTCAGGCGACGATCCCCGACGTGCTGAGAGATGAAGCCGCTTACACCAAGGCCTTGTCCCTGTCGCGCCTGGCCTACGACCTGGAGAGCCTGGTCAGCCCGGCGCTGGCAGCGCTACTGCTGACCGTCGCAAGCTATCACCAGTTGTTCGGCGGCACCGTTGTCGGCTTTCTGGCCTCGGCGGCGTTTGTGCTGTCGGTCGTACTGCCCCAGGCCAAGCTGCCACCCCGGCGCGGCATATGGGATCGCACCACGCGCGGGCTGCGCATCTACTTGGCCACGCCTCGGCTGCAGGGGCTGCTTGCACTCAACCTGGCGATAGCGGCAGGCAGCGCGATGGTCATCGTCAATACGGTCGTGCTGGTGCAAGGCACGTTCAGCCTGTCGCAAAACGCCACGGCGCTCGCGCTGGCGGCCTTCGGCGCGGGTTCGATGTTGGTGGCACTCGGCCTGCCCAGGCTGCTCGAGCGCCTGCCCGAGCGCCGCGTCATGCTTTTTGGCGGCGGACTTATCGCCATCGGTCTGCTGCTTGGTTACGCCGTGGCCACGCGTTACGCCTGGCTGCTGCCACTGTGGTTCGCGCTCGGCCTGGGCTACTCGCTGGCGCAGACGCCTGCGGGTCGGCTGCTGCGGCGTTCCTCGCACGAGGAGGACCGCCCGGCCCTCTTCGCTGCGCAGTTCGCGCTCTCGCACGCCTGCTGGCTGATCACTTATCCGCTGGCTGGCTGGCTCGGCGCAAAGGCGGGCATCGGAACCAGCTTCGCAGTGCTCGGCGTTTTGGGCATCGTTGCCGTTCTCGTCGCGAGTCGCCTCTGGCCGATCAACGATCCGGCCGAGATCGAGCATCAACACGAGGGGCTTGCGTCAGACCACGCTCACGTCACTGGACATGGACTGCTGCGAGCTGGTGTGGGGCATTCGCACGTCTACATCGTCGACGATCAACACCCGCGTTGGCCGACTTGATGCAGACTGTGGCTTGGCTGCGGTTGAAAGGCGGTGTCCGGTGCCGAGCTCATGTGAAGGCAAACCTCGATCCACAGCGACAGCTCGGCTTCGAGGTCGGGCACTTCGGCGATGTCGAGCCCGCGAACCAATTCCCAGCTGCTTTCGTACCACCCCGGGCCGCGGTCGTCGGCCTGTCGGCTGGCCACAAGGCGGTGCGAAGTCGTCTGAGGCGGCACCGGCAGCAGCGCGCACAGCGACAGGCAGACGATCGATCGGGTGCTGTGACGGCACGACCGTGAGAACGAAGCGAGGCTGAACATGGGGGTCTCCTGAACGATGTCGATCACTGCGATCGACAGGCTCAGTGTTCCTGCGCTGCCTCGTCGCTACCATCCCGCCGAGGGGTTGCAGGAGGCGTTGAAGCGCTCCCCTTGCGGCGGCCCCCGGTCGGGGGTGAGGGACCAACCCCCCTCGTCAGGCCAGCGCCTCGCGGACGACTTCAGGACGTTTGCGTGCGATGCGAATGAGCGCCTGTGCCGCACCTGCCGCGGTCTTCGATTGACGAGTGGTCATCTTCGATCTCCATGCGAACTTGCCTGAGGATGTGGGCCGGAATGTTGTCCTTCGTTGCCTTCGGATAGACAAGCAGCATGCACAGCTCACCCGCTGACAGGCGGGTGAAGTAGATGACTCTGGCGCCACCTTGCTTCCCCATGCCTGCACGAGTCCAACGAACCTTCCGGCAAGGTCTTGAGCGGGGCGCGCGATTGGGCTTCACGTCATGGCTGGGCTTGTGCCCGGGCACCAAGATCACTGGCGGCAAGGTGTTGAGCGGCAAGACCAAGCGGGTGGTCAACCGCGCCGCCCAATCATTGCGTCTGGCTGCCGCAGCGCTGCGCAGCAGCAAGTCCGCACTCGGTGCCTACTTCCGCAGGATGTGCTCGCGCATGGACAAACCCAAAGCCGTCACAGCCGCCGCCCACAAGCTGGCGCGGCTGATCTACACCATGCTGACCAAGGGCGAGGAGTACACCGACCAGGGCCAGGACTACTACGAGGAGCGATATCGCGAGCGCGTGCTACGAGCGTTGTCGCAACGCGCTGCCAAGCTGGGCATGCAGATGGTCCCCATTGCACAACCGGTATGAAAACGTCGTTCCAAATCAATCACTTGGAGGGAGTTTCTTGAGAGGCAGCGCTCGCCGACACGGGCGCGCGTTACTGTCGCTGGGCGCCATATCGTGGACGCCGACGATCATGTTTGACCACGACGACTGTTATTCCATCGTTGGTTTGGCGATAGATAATCGTGTATGGAAACAGGCTCAAAGAAAAGCCTCGCCGCCCTCTGGCTTTGGGCGAACCTATTCCCGGAAACTCAAGTAGTACATTGGCGACACGCTTGAATTCAGCGACAAACTTTGCCGCGACTACAGCCGACCCATTCTGTTCATAGAAGGCGGCCGCCTCCGCCACATCCGCTTCTGCGCCCCGGGTTTTGAGGAGGCTCCAATCTTTGAGAGGATGGAGCCATGAAGAAGTCAAACAAGTTCTCACCCGAGGTCCGTGAGCGTGCGGTGCGCCTGGTTCAAGAGCACCGAGGGGAGTACCCCTCGCTGTGGGCAGCCGTGGAGTCAATTGCTCCGAAGATCGGCTGCGTGCCGCAGACGCTGCTGGAATGGGTCA
>JANMXL010000046.1:0-12684 GCA_031380885.1 Burkholderiales bacterium
CCCGCCGTCGCGCCAGCATCTGAAAGGCCAGCAGCGCCATCATCAGACAGAAGCTCACCATGCCGACACGGCTGGCCGAGAACGACAGCACGGCGATCGCGCCCACCACCGTCAAGGCCCACGCGATGCGAGAGCGCCCACGGGCGATCGCGGCCTGCCAGGCGCCGACGTAACCAGCGAAGGCGACGATGGGACCGAACAGGATGCGATCGACGAAGGGCCCTGTTTCCAATGCCTCCTTGTCAGCCCGAAGCCCGGCTGGCCATTGCGGGTAATGGTTCAGATGCAACCAGTTGTAGGTGGCCAGTGCTTCGCACAGCACGACGCTGAGGGCAAAGGCCAGCAGATAGCGGCTGGTGTGCTCCCGACGCACGACGGTGAAATAGACCGCTGCCAGCAGGAAGAACAAGTAACTCGACACCATTTGCCTGCCCGCGTGCAGGTCGGCGGTCCACAGCAGCGACACCACCACCCACCAGAAATACGCCTGGAAAACCCAGAACACCGGGTTGCTGCGCAAGGCCTGCCATTTCTGCTGCCAGCGGCCTTCGATCAGCCAGCACACCAACATCAGCCCGGTCAGCACATAGGCCGGCGCGATCTGCGTCGGCACCAGAAAGAACAGCGCCGCCAGCAAGGCCGAGTTGATGGCTGCCAGTCGATCGCGCCACATGGTGCTTGTCATCGTTGAACGACGCCGGCGTTGTCGAAGGCCGCACGCATGTCGATGTGTTCTTGCGCCGACTTGAACTGCGTGCGATCCCAGCCAAACGCGACGACCTGAGTCTCCCGCGCACACAGCTGGCGGGCCAGCAGCAGCACACTCGAACGCACGCCGACGACGATGCAGTACGGCGTGTGGCTCAGCCAGACCTCAAGCGGTTCCTGGAGATCGAGCAGCCGATAGTCCGGCCGGCACAGTTCGAGCTGGCTGTCCTTCGGATGCCTTTTGTAGTCGATCTGCTCGATGTCGCACGAGGCCAGCCATTGCTCGATCTGTATGGCCACCACGTCACGGTCCGCGGTGTTCATCAGGCCAGCGCTGACCAGCGTCTGGCCAACCACCAGCGCCCGCCGCGGTGCCATGCCGACAGACAGCTGCGCACTGCGCTCGGCCAGCGGCGCCAGCACGACGACCTTCGCCACGTCGTACTTGTGCGGCAGCCCGGCCAGCACATAGATGCGATCGCAAAAGGGCGCGTCCGAGCCGATGCGGTCGCCCGAAAAAATCCAATAGTTCAATGTCGGCGACAGCACTTGGCGCAGTTTGCGCATGCCCTGGGCGATGCGTTTGATGGGTGACAAGGGATAGCGCCGGAGGCTCACCACGCCATCGGGCAGGATGCGGGCATGCATCGTGGAAGCGCCACAGAGCCTGGGGAGGGCGCGCAGGAAATAGTTGATCGCCTCGGTGTCGAACACGGCACTGTGCAGCAGCAAGGTGTCGCAGGGTCCGATCAATGCCGCGACGAGCTCGATGTTGGCGAGCAGCCGCCGGTGACGGCCCATCAGGCCCGGCAGTGGATGGCGGCGCGGCCAGGGCAGGTAGCTGCTGGCATCCCATTCATCAGCGTGCACCTGTGATTGGATGCCGGGCTGGTACCAGATCAGCACCTGTCGCGCACCGGCTTCGATCGTTCGAGCGATTTGCTTGGCTGCCAGCAGCTGAAGCGGCGAAGCGACGAAGTAGACACAAGTGGTCGTCATGCCCGCAGCCCCTTGGCGGCACACACCTCGCGGTAGACCTGCAGATTGCCTTCGACCATCGCATCGATCGAGAACTCGGCCAGCGTCAGCGCCCGGCCGGCGGCGCCGTAGCGCTGCCGCAGGGTAGCGTCGCCGAGCAGCCGGATCAGGTGGCCCGACAAGGCATCGACATCGCCCGGTTCGATCAGCTCACCATTGACGCCAGGCCGCACGATCTCCGGGATGCCGCCTGCGCGGCCGGCCACGATGGGCAGGCCGCAGGCGGCCGCTTGCAGCAGCGCCACGCCCAGGCCTTCCATCTCGGCCGGGTGCACCATCACATCGATGCATGGCAGCACCCGTTCCAGGTCGCTGCGAAAGCCAGCGAAGACGACGTGCTGCTGCAAATCCGCCCGTTGCACCCGTTTTTTCATCGCCGCCATCTCGGGCCCCTGGCCGAACAGCAGCACGCGGGTGCGCGGCTGCACCGCGAGCACGGTGGGCAGTGCCGCGATCAGCGTGCGGTGGCCTTTGCGGGCGATGAACTGTGCGGCCATCGCGATCGTCAGGTCGTCAGGGGCGAGTTCGAATTCATCGCGAAACCAGTCTGCATCATCGCGGTGCGGCCGGTAGCGCTGGGTATCGACCGCGCTGTGCACGCACACCACCTTGGACGGCGACAGGCCAGCGCCCAGCAGCACCTGCCGGATGCCTTCGGAGATCGCGATGACGCGGTCGTAGAGCTTGTACTTCAGGTGAAACCAGCCGCGCGGCTCCGGGTTGTCGTTGCGCCGGCTCATCACCGTCGGCACGCCTTCAAGCCGTGCGGCGAGCGCACCCCAGACATCGCTGCCTCGGCGACTGTGCAGGTGCACCAGGTCTGGCCGTTCGGCACGGATCAGCGCACGCACGCGGCCGATCAAACCGATGTCCTGATCTCCACCCATCGCGATCTCGTGCACCCGCAAGCCGTGCGCACGCGCCTGTGCAGCGATCGCGCTGCCCGTCGGACATGCCAGCAGCGCCTCGTCGCCACGCGCCTGCAGCCCCTGCACCAGGAAGAAAACCTGCAAGCCCCCGCCGTAGAGGTGCGTGCCGGCTTCGACATGCAGTGTCTTCATGCTGGCACTCGCTGCACCGATGCGACCGCGCGCAGCACCGTGTCGACCTCGAAAGCGCGCATGCAGTCAAAGCGGCCATCACAGGTCGGGTGGCGCCGACAGGGCGAGCAGTGCAGGGCCTCGTACAACACGGTGGTGTGCGGCACGCGAGCGTCGAGGTACGGCCGGGTCGATCCGAACAGCGCCACCGTCGGCACATTCAACGCGCTGCCCATGTGGGTCAGGCCGGTGTCGACGCCAATCAGCAAGGCGCTGCCGGCGATCACCGCGACGGTGTCGTCGAGTTGGAGCCGGCCGACCAGATTGACCAGCCCCGGAGCGTGATCGGCAATCGCTGGCGTCAGCACGGCATCGGCCGGCCCGCCCAGCAGCACCGGCGTCACCCCATCGGCCGCCAAGCGTTGTGCCAGCGCGGCCCAGCGCTCATCGAACCAGTGCTTCTGGGGCCGGGTGGTGTAGGGGCACAACACCACGTAAGGGCCGCGCACGCCGGCTGCGGCCAGCGTGATGGCGGCCGCCGCACGCGGAGCGTCGCCGACTGCGAGGTCCATGTGGTAAGCGCCCGTGGCGCCAAGGTGGCGGGCCAGCGCGCGGTATTCGGTGGCGATCGGCTTCATCGGATCGGGCTTCGGCAGCACGCGTTCGGTCATCAGCCACCGGCTGCCCTCGCGGCCGATCAGGCTGACGCGCCGCGCGGCGCCGCTCCACCAGGCACACAGTGCGCTTTTGAACAGCCCCTGCGCGTCGATCGCGACATCGAAGTGGCGCGCGCGCAGCGCGCTGCGGAAGGCCAGCATCGAGCGCAGCAGTGCAATCGGGCGACGCGCCCGCCACAGCGCCTGCCACTCGCTGCGCGGCAGCACGATGACCTCGTCGAGGCGCGGGTTGTGGCGCAGCAGCGGGGCGGCGGCCGCCTCGACCAGCCAGGCAATATGGGCCTGCGGCGCGATCTCGCGCAACGCCGGGATCAGGCCCGACGCCATCACCACATCACCGAGCGCCGACAGCCGGATGATCAGGATGCGTTCGGCCTTCACCGGACGCGCCCCATGGCGATCACCTCGCGGTACAGCTCGACATACGACGCCACCGCCGCCGCCTCGGTGTAGTGCTGGTGCAGTGTTTGCTGCCCGGCCTCGCCCAGGCGTTGCAAATCGGCCGGCGCCGTCGTCAGGGCCGTCAGCAGGCGTTCGGCGAGCGCGACCGGATCTGCAATCGGGCAGAACAGCACATTCACGTCGTCGGTGGCGATTTCAGTCGGCCCTTCGCTGCGCGTGCAGACGACCGGTTTGGCGTGATTCCAGGCCTCTTGCAAGATGCGGCCCATCGGCTCGTGGCGCGATGGAAAGACGACCAGGTCGGCGAGTTGCAAGTACGGGTCGGGGCGGTCGAGCCAGCCGAGAAAGCGCACGCGCGCATCGAGCCCCAGCTGGCGACAGTGCGCCCGCAATGGCTCGCGCTGCGGCCCGTCGCCGCCGAGCAGCAAGACGAGACGTCGCCCGCCGATCTCGGCAGGCAGGCGGGCCAGCGCTTCGAGCAGATCGGCGAAGCCTTTCTTCTCGACGAAGCGGCCTAGAGACACCAGCAGCAACGCATCGTCCGGCAGGGCGAGCCTATGGCGCAGCGCGACCAGCTCATCCGCGGTCGCCCGTGCGGGTGGTGGTACGAAGTTCGGGATGCGAAAAATGCGCTGACTCGGCATGCCGGACTGCAGCAGGTAATCGCACAGCTTGTGGGTGATGCCGATCCAGGCGTCAGCGTGGCGGTAGTAGCCGTCGATCTTGTAGAAGCCGCCGAGCCGGGCGATGTGGATCGCGGGTACCTCCATCGGCACGCGTGTGAGCCGTGTCGCTCGGCCCATGTAGGTCTGCACGATCTGCGGCTGCTCGGTGCGTATCAAGCGCCGCATCTTCACAACCGAATACAGATCCCACTTGTTGGCCATCGGCACTTGATGCTGACGGATCGCTGCAGACAGCATGCCCGCGACCTGGCTGCCCGGGCGGTTCACCGCCACTGTCTCGTGGCCTTCGGCCGCGAGTGTCTTGGTCAAATGAACATAGCAATTCTCGGCGCCACCGTACAGCTTCGAGCCCATCACGTGCAGGGATTTCATGGGGCCGGAGCTACTCCGCACGGTCGAACTGCATGTGGTGCAACCGGCTGTAGATGCCGCTCAGCGCCAGCAGTTCGGCGTGCGTACCGACTTCAGCGATGCGCCCCTGGTCCATCACGACGACCCGGTCGGCGCCGGCAATCGTCGACAGCCGGTGCGCGATGGTCAGCGTGGTGCGGCCACGCTTGAGGTTGTCGATGGCGATCTGCACCAGCCGCTCCGATTCGGTGTCCAGCGCCGACGTGGCCTCATCAAGCAGCAGGATCGGCGCATCCTTGAGCAGCGCGCGGGCGATCGAGATGCGCTGGCGCTGACCACCCGACAGCCGGGCGCCGTTCTCGCCGATCGGTGTCGCCAGCCCGAGCGGCATCTCGCGGATGAATTCCATTGCGTGGGCCGCTTCAGCGGCGGCGATGATCCGGTCTTCACTGACCACATCCCGCAGTCCATAAGCGATGTTGGCCGCCACCGTGTCGTTGAACAGCACCACATGCTGGGTGACCAGCGCGATGTTGGCGCGCAGGTCGGCAAGCCGGAGGTCGCGGATGTCGATGCCGTCGAGGCAGATCATGCCGCGGTCCAGCGTGTGAAAGCGCGGGATCATCGACATCAGCGTGGACTTGCCGCTGCCCGAGGCGCCGACGAGTGCGACCGATTCGCCGGGGCGGATGTCGAGATCGACATCGATCAGCGCATCGCGATCGGCATTCGGGTAGCGAAAGCAGGCGCCGCTGAACTGCAGATGGCCACTCGAACGGGCCATGGTTTTCGTGCCGTGATCGGGCTCATCGGGCGCATCGATCACCTCGAACACACTGGCCGCCGCCGCCAATCCGCGCTGCAACACCTCGTTGACGTTCGACAGCCGCTTCAGTGGCGAGAGCAGCAGCGCCATCGCGCTGAAGAACGAGACGAAGCCGCCGACGGTCAGCTGGTTCTGGGCGGACTGCAGCGCCGCGTAGTAGATGATCACGGCGAGCGCCAGCACCGCGATGGTCTGCACGATCGGGCCATTCGCCGCCGAGGTGGCAACCACCTTCATCGCATAGCGGCGCAGCGCGTTGGCCACCTCGAAGAACCGCTTGGCTTCGTAGGCCTCACCGGCAAAGATCTTGATTTCGCGGTGCCCGCCGATGACCTCGTCGATCACATGCGACAGCGTGCCCATCGAGGATTGCTGGCTGCGGCTGAGCGCGCGCAGGCGCCCGCTGATCGAGCGGATCACGTAGGCGATTGCTGGCAGCACGGTGAAGAACGCCAGCGACAGCTGCCAGTTCAGGTACAACATGTAGCCCAGCAGGCCCAGCACGCTCAGGCTGTCCTTGACGATGGTGATCAGTGACACCGTGATGATCGGGCTGACCTGCTGGGTGTTGTAGGTCAGCTTCGAGATCAACACCGCACTGGGTTCACGGTCGAAATGGCTGGCCGGCAGGCGCAGCAGCTTGTCGAACATCGCGGTTCGCAAGGCCAGCACCACCTTGGTTGCGACCGCATTCAGCGCGGTGACATGCACGAAGTCGGTCGCGCCGCGCACAACGAACAGCGCCACGATCAGCAAGGGCATGCGGTGGATCGCCGCCGGGTCGCGGTTGACGAAGCTGCCGTCCAGCAACTCCTTCAGCAGCGCGGGCAAGGCGATCTCGGTGGCGGCGTAGCCGATCATCGCGAGGATGCCCAGCGTGAAGGCGCGCCAGTGCGGCCGCACCTGCGCCAGCACCCGCAGGCACAGCGCCTTCGATGTGCAGGCGGCCGGTGCTTGCAAGGCTTCGTCCCGTTTCACTGGACTACAGCTCTTCCAGGCGTTGCGGCGGGTAGGTGTCCCAGCCCAGGCAACCGGGGCACTGCCAGTAATGGTGCTGGGCATCGAAGCCGCAGGCGGCGCAGCGGTAGCGCTGTCCGGCCTTCGCGGCGCGGCCGATCACCTCGCCCACGGCCGACAGGTCGGCTGGCAACAAGGGCAGCGCCGAGGTTTCGTGTTCGTGCAGCACCGCCTGCGCGGCCGACAGCGTGGGCAGCAGCGACAGCTGGGTGCGGGTGCGCTCGCAACGCGAGGCCGGGTCGCTGTCGAGCGCGCCGATCGCGTTCAGCAAGTCGATGCTGGGCTTCTTCTGGTGCAGCGCGAGCAGCTGCTCTCGTGCCTGGTCCTGACTCCCGCAGGCGAGCGCGCTGGCGGCATAGTCCGCAGCCACCAGGTTGAAGCTGGCCGGGTGGGTGGCCAGCAGTTCGTTCCACACGGTGATGGCTTCGGCGTGCTGGCCCCGTTGTGCCAGCCGTCGCCCGGCAGTGACCACGGGCCGAGCGGCCTGCGGCGCGGCTTCATGCGCACGCCGCAGCGCATCGTCGGCATCGGCGGTCTGCTGTTTGGCATCGGCCTCCAGCGCCAGCTCGCACCAGTAGTGCGAAATGCGCGAGGCATACGAGCCGGTGCTGCCGCGTTCGAGCTTCAGGGCATCGTCAACGGCCGAACGCCAGTCGTGCGAGCGCTCGTGCAGCGTCAACAGCGCGAGGCGTGCATCAGTGTCGTAAGCGGTGCCTTCGAGCGCGCGCCAGGCGGTCTCGGCCCGGTCGAACAGACCTGCCTGCATGTAGTCCTGGGCCAGACCGTGCTGGGCGCGGTCGCGCTCTCCGGGTGGCAGATCGGCGCGGTTCAGCAGGTGCTGATGCACCCGTACCGCACGCTCGTATTCACCGCGGCGGCGAAACAGATTGCCGAGCGCGAAATGCAGGTCGCTGGTGTCGGGGTCTTGCTGAACGGCTTCGATGAAGGCGTCGATGGCCTTGTCGTGCTGTTCATTGAGCAGCAGGTTCAGGCCCTTGAAGTAGGCCTTGGGGGCGTCGCGCTGTTCGCGCTTGAGCTGCCGGAAGTCGAAGCGCGATGCCAGCCATCCCAGCGCGAAGGCGACCGGCAGGCCCAGCAGCAACCACTGCAGGTCAAAGTCCATCGCGTGGCGGATGCTCAGGCACGGGCAACGTGGAGATCAGCAGGTTCTGCGCAGAGGCAGCCGGTGCCGTCACAGGCTTGCGCGTGGCGACACGGCGGTGCTCCCACCAGGCCGGCACCATCGCGCTGACACCGAGCGCACAGCCCAGGCCGAAGGCGGCCAGCACGATGAAGACCATCGGCGCTCGCCATTCGTAACCGAAGAACCAGCGCACTGCAGCGTCTTGCTGGTTGTTCAACGCGAACGCGAACAGGGCGAAAAAGATGAACAGTCTGAAAACCCAGGTGATCACGCGCATGACGTCTCCGCTACTACGTGCTCCGCTGCGGGTCACCGCCAGAGGGCAACCATCGCAGCGTCTTCGGGGTTCAGCCTAACGGAATTCGGCGCGGCCTCAGTGCCGGGAGCGCAGGTCGGCTTCCGGCGGCTCGGTGTCGGCCGGCAGGTGGGCATCGACCGCTTCGCGCAAGGCCTTGCCCGGCTTGAAGTGGGGCACCAGTTTTTCCGGCACCACCACCTGCTCACCAGAGCGTGGATTGCGGCCCACACGCGGTGGGCGGCGGTTGATCGAGAAGCTGCCGAAGCCACGGATTTCGATGCGGTGCCCGCGCGCGAGCGCATCGGACATCGCATCGAGCACGATCTTGACCGCCGACTCGGTGTCCCGATGGGTGAGTTGGCCGAAACGCTCGGCCAACCGTGCCACCAGGTCCGAACGGGTCATGCCGTCCTTCATGCCATCCATGGCCATGGCACCAACCTTCAGGAATTGCCGCCCTGGTTGTCCAGCTTGGCGCGCAGCAGGGCGCCCAGGCTGGTCGTGCCAGCGTTCTCACGCTCGCTGGTCTGCGACAGGCGCGTCATGGCTTCTTGGTTGTCGGCGTTGTCCTTGGCCTTGATCGACAACTGGATCGAGCGCGTCTTGCGGTCGACGTTGATGATCAGGGCGTTGACTTCGTCGCCTTCCTTCAGCATGTTGCGCGCGTCCTCGACGCGGTCGCGGCTGATTTCAGAAGCCCGCAGATAAGCCGTCACGTCGTCGGCCAGCTGCACTTCGGCGCCACGCGCATCGACCGTCTTGACCGTGCCGGTGACGATCATGCCGCGGTCGTTGACCGAGGTGTAGGTGGTGAACGGGTCGCTGTCGAGCTGCTTGATGCCGAGCGAAATGCGTTCGCGTTCGACATCCACCGCCAGCACGATCGCTTCGACTTCCTGGCCCTTCTTGAAGTTGCGCACCGCCGCTTCGCCCGGCTCGTGCCAGGACAGGTCGGACAGGTGCACCAGACCGTCGATGCCAGCGGCCAGACCCACGAACACGCCGAAATCGGTGATCGACTTGACCGGGCCCTTGACGCGGTCGCCGCGCTGCACGGTGGTCGAGAACTCTTCCCACGGGTTGGCCTTGCACTGCTTCATGCCCAGGCTGATGCGGCGCTTGTCTTCGTCGATCTCGAGCACCATGACTTCGACCTCGTCGCCCAGGGCAACGATCTTCGAAGGGGCCACGTTCTTGTTGGTCCAGTCCATTTCCGAGACGTGCACCAGGCCTTCGATGCCCGGCTCGATCTCGACGAACGCACCGTAGTCGGCGATGTTGGTGATCTTGCCGAACAGGCGGGTGCTGTTCGGGTAGCGGCGCGACACGCCGTGCCATGGGTCATCACCCAGCTGCTTGATGCCGAGGCTGACGCGGTTTTTCTCGGCGTCGAACTTGAGGATCTTGGCTTGCAGTTCCTGGCCGACCTGCACCACCTCGCTCGGGTGACGCACACGGCGCCAGGCCATGTCGGTGATGTGCAGCAGGCCGTCGATGCCGCCCAAGTCGACGAAGGCACCGTATTCGGTGATGTTCTTGACCACGCCCGTCACGATGGCGCCTTCGGCCAGCGTGCCCAGCAATTTGGCGCGTTCTTCGCCCATCGAAGCTTCGACCACAGCGCGGCGCGACAACACGACGTTGTTGCGCTTGCGGTCGAGCTTGATGACCTTGAACTCCATCGTCTTGCCTTCGTACGGGTTCATGTCCTTGACCGGCCGCGTGTCGAGCAGCGAGCCAGGCAGGAAGGCGCGGATGCCGTTGACCAGCACCGTCAGACCGCCCTTGACCTTGCCGTTCACCGTGCCGGTGACGAACTCGCCCGACTCCAATGATGTTTCCAAGGAGAGCCACGACGCGAGGCGCTTGGCCTTGTCGCGCGACAGGATGGTGTCGCCGTAGCCGTTTTCGACCGCGTCGATCGCGACCGAGACGAAATCGCCGACCTGGACTTCGAGCTCGCCATGGTCGTTCTTGAACTCTTCGATGGGCACGTAGGCTTCTGACTTGAGGCCTGCGTTCACCACCACAAAGCTGTGTTCGACGCGCACCACTTCGGCAGTGATGACCTCGCCCATGCGCATTTCAGAGCGCGTCAGCGATTCGTTGAACATGTCGGCGAACGATTCGCCGCCTTCGGTGATGGCAGTTTGGGCTTGTGACATGGGGTGTTTCCGGTGCAGCAGAGGCTGCGGGTTTGAGTTGTCGAATCCAGCGCCCTGGTGTGCCTCGAACGGCACGAAGGGAAGGCGCTGGGCCTTGAGCCGCTGCGGTCAGGCAAACGGCCTGCGCTGCTTCCAGCTGCTCAGCACTGCCTCCACCGTCGATTCGATGGAGAGGGCCGAGTTGTCCAGAAGCACCGCATTTGCTGCTGGCTTCAGGGGCGACGCCGTGCGGTTTTGGTCGCGCGCATCGCGTTCCTGCAAGCCTGCAAGCAAGCCCGCGAGTGTAGTCGAAACCCCCGCGGCTTCCAACTGCTGATGGCGCCGCCGGGCCCGGGCGTCGGCACTGGCAGTGAGGTAGATCTTCAGGTCGGCATCGGGAAAGATCGCCGTGCCCATGTCGCGCCCGTCGGCGACCAGCCCGGGCAGGCGCCGGAACGACCATTGCAGCCGCAGCAGTGCCTGCCGAACGGCAGGCCAGGCCGAGATCCGCGAGGCCAGCGTGCCGACGTTCTCGTGGCGCAGCAGCGCGGTGACGTCGATGCCGTCGAGGCAGACGCTACCGGCCTCGAAGCCCACGTCCAGCGTTTCAGCCAGCGCGGCCAGACCGTTCTCGTCGCCGGCATCGACCGCACTGCGGATCGCGGCCAGCGCCGTGGCCCGGTACAGCACGCCGGAATCGAGCACCTGGTAACCCAGCGCCTCGGCCACCGCACAGGCGAGCGTGCCCTTGCCGGAGGCTGTTGGCCCGTCGATGGCGATCACCGGGATCCAGTCGGCCTGCGTGCCGGCCACCGAGAACAGCGCCTCGAAGTAGTCGGGGAAGGTCTTGGCGACGCATTTCGGGTCGAGGATGCGGATCGACACCGGCGCGGGCGGCGCGGGCACGGCCAGCGGGTTGAAGGCCGCGAGCGAGAAGCACATCGCCACCCGGTGATCGTCATAGGTGTGGATCGAAGCCGACGTCCAGCGCCGCGGTGGCGTGACCTCGATGAAATCCGGGCCTTCGACGACGCCCGCGCCCAGCTTGCGCAGCTCGATCGCCATCGCCGCGATGCGGTCGGTTTCCTTGACGCGCCAACTGGCGATGTTGCGCAGGCGGCTGGGCCCGTCGGCGTACAGCGCCATCACCGCCAGCGTCATCGCGGCATCGGGGATGGCATTGCAATCGATGTCGATCGCGGTCAGCGGCCAGCGGCCACGGCGCACCTCGATCCAACCAGGCCCGCCAGTGACACTCGCGCCCATGGCCTCGGCCGCATTGATGAAACGGATGTCGCCCTGGATCGAATCGGTGCCGACGCCCTCGATGCGCAGTGGCGCATCGAGGGCCGCAATGGCACCCAGCGCAATGAAGTACGACGCAGACGACGCATCGCCTTCAACGTGAATGTCACCCGGCGAGCGGTAGCGGCTGCCAGCAGGAATCACAAAACGCTGCCAACCCTCGCGCTGCACGACCACACCGAAGCGCGCCAGCAGGTTCAGCGTGATCTCGATGTAGGGCTTCGAGATCAGCTCGCCGTCGATGGCTATGGTGGCCGACTGTTCGGCTGTCAGCAGCGGCAGGGCCAGCAACAGTGCGGTCAGAAACTGGCTGGACACATCGCCGCGCACGCGGATCGGGGCCGATAAATCAAGATCACCTGACCCCGGCAGCAGCCGCAGTGGCGGGTAGCCCACGTCCCCCAAGTAATCGATGTGGCAGCCCAGCGGCCGCAGCGCATCGACCAGGTCGGCAATCGGCCGCTCGTGCATGCGGGGCACGCCGCTCAGCTCGAAGCTGCCGCCCTGGGTGGCGGCCAGCAGCGCCAGCGCGGCGGTCAGCGGGCGCATCGCGGTGCCGGCGTTGCCGAGGAACAGCGCCGCGTCGCGCACTGCCAGCCTTCCGCCGAGTCCGGTGATGCGCAGGGCCGCGCCGTCGGCCTCGATGCGGCAGCCCAGCGTGCGCAGCGCGGTCAGCATGACCTGCGTGTCGTCGGAATCGAGCAGGTCGTGGACGGTGGTGCTGCCCTCGCATAGGCCAGCCAGCAGCAGCACCCGGTTCGAGATGCTTTTCGAGCCGGGCAGGCGCACCGTGCCGCTGGCGTTCAGCAGCGGGGGAATGTCGAGGAAGGGAATGGCGTACATCGGGGAGCCGGATCAGGGCCTGTTAACGCTATGGGAGAGCTCGCGCCGGGTCGCTGCAGGCCGCAGGGCGTCGTTGCTCGCTCGTTGCGTGCCGCGGGCACGCCGCCACACACTCGCCAAGCCCTGCGGCCAGCAGCGACCCGGCCCGACCGCTCCCAAAGCGTTAACAGGCCCAGATCCCGCGCCCCCAAGTACGCCCTTCCCT
>JANMXL010000064.1:0-70154 GCA_031380885.1 Burkholderiales bacterium
GATCTTCAAGCCACTGCCCGAAGACGACCCGAAGCAGCGCCGCCCCGACATCACGATCGCCAAAAGCAAGCTCGGATGGGAGCCCAAGGTGTCGTTGCAAGACGGTCTTGCACCCACGATCGCGTACTTCCGCGGCGTGGTCAGCGGCGAGGGCTGGTCATCTGAAAGCCTGGTCGGAGCTTGATCCGAGAAGCAGGGCAGGGCCGATACCCAGCGCTCGAACACGCCTGCCGTTTGTAGGTTCACTCGGCGCACCGCCAGATCGTGAGCCACAAGGAAATCACGCCTTGATCAAAAACAACATCAAGATGCTTGTGCGCCTTCTTGTGTCTCAGCGGGCCCCGTTTTTTTCAGAATGTTTTCCAACTCTTCGAGGTTGGCCGGTTTGACCAAGTGGTGGTCGAAACCAGCCTCGCGCGAACGCAGGCGATCCAGTTCCTGCCCATAGCCGGTGAGGGCGATCAGCACCGTTCGGCGAAGTGGAACGTGGCGCCGAATCTGACGGGCCGTTTCGTAGCCGTCCAATCCCGGCAGTCCGATGTCGAGTGCTATCGCATCGGGCATGAATTCGATGGCCGATGCCAGAGCACTCGGTCCATCGTTCGCCACCCGAACCTCATGCCCGTTGAACGTCAGCAGCATGGCCAAGCTTTCGGCTGCATCAAGATTGTCATCAACCACCAGAACGCGATGCCCTTTTTGAGCCGGTGTTGTGTGGGCAGCCAACTCAGGAAGCGGGGTCAAAGCAAGCGCGGGTGCATCGGCTGACGGCAAACGCACGGTGAATTCGCTGCCCTGTCCAACGATGCTTTGCGCCATCACTGCACCACCGTGCAGTTCGACCAATCGCTGCACCAGACACAGGCCGATGCCGAGCCCACCTTGCGAACGGTCGAGGGACCGTTCGGCTTGCTTGAACATCTGGAAGATGTCCGGCAAAAGCTCTGGCGGGATGCCAATACCGTTGTCGCTCACTTTAAGCACCGCAGACGCCCCGTCGAGCCTCATCGTCAGTTCGATTCGGCCACCGGGCTCTGTGAATTTGGCGGCGTTGATTAGCAAATTGACAACCACTTGTTCAAGTCGCGCTCCGTCCGCTAGCAACCACACTGGCTGCTGCGGCAGCACCACTTCCAATCGGTGCCCGAGCTGCGTCATCAGCGTTTGCACCGTTTCAACAGAGCGCTCCAACACAGTACCGAAAGCAATCCTTGCCTTGCGCAGCAGTACCCTACCCGTGGTGATGCGTGAGACTTCCAGCAGATCATTGACCAGATGGTTGAGCTGCCTGACCTGCCGATCGATGACGGCGTGTGCCTGTTGGTGAATCGGGTCTTGTGCTTTTTGCTTTTGAAGCAAATACACCGCGTTGGAAATCGATCCCAGCGGATTACGCAACTCGTGGCTGAGCATCGCCAGAAACTCGTCCTTGCGTCGATCCGCTTCGGCCAATGCTTCAGTTTGTTCCTTCAGCTTCTGCTCAGATTCACAGAGGCGGGCCGCTTCGATGTTGCGCTGTCTCATCAGCTCGTATCGCTCGATCGCATTCACCACGGAGCGGGTCAGGCTTTCCGGCGTGGTCCAGCTCTTGCCGATGTAGTCCTGCGCGCCGGCGCGCAGCAGCCTGCTGCAGTCGGCGTCGTCCACGCCGTTCCAGCCTGTGATAACGACCACCGGGCACGGCGGTTGGTTGCTGCCGGCACACAGTTCCATCAAAACCCGGTGCGCATCGATGTCCGGCAGATGAAAGTCAAGCAGGATGCAATCAAATGGCGGATCGCCGGGCGCCGCCGCCTGCGCATCGTGGATCATCTGCAATGCGCTGACCCCGAGTTCGGCGTCGGTGAACCGATAACGCTTCGTCGAACCGCGCAGCAGCATCTGCCGCAGGTCGGCACGGTCGTCGGCGTTGTCGTCGATCACCATCATGCGGCAAACGGTGTTGCTCATTTTTCCAGCTCGCGCCCGAGGGGCAGCAGCACCATGGTCAACCAGTAAATAAAGATCGTTTTCAGCGTTTCCAGGTGAGTGGCGTGGTTGACCGACTTGATGTGATAAGCGATCGATCCCTGCTGGTAGCAAAAATCGACATCGCGCGGGTTCAAAGACGCGCTGATCACCACCACCGGCACCGCGCGCAGCTTGTCGTCGGCCTTGATCTGCTGCAAGGCGGCGCGTCCATCGTCATTTGGTGTGTTCAGGTCAAGCAGCACGAGTGCGGGAAGGCTGTTGTTTTGCAGGCATTCACGCATCTGGGCGACACATTCAGTGCCGGAGATGGCCCGCCGCACCTGATTGCCGACGCCAGCGAGTCGCATCGCTTCGATCACCGTCTCGTAGTCACCGTCGTTGTCTTCAACGATCAGTACGTGGTGGGTTCTGCTCATGCCGGTGCTTTGAGAGTTTCTGAAGGAAGAATGACGGGGCCAGCTGTCGTGCAAGGAAGCGTGAAGTAGAAAGTGCTGCCTATGTCCGGCGTTGAAGTCAGCCAGACCTCGCCACCGTGCCGGCTGACCACTTTCTTCACCACCGTGAGCCCGGCACCGACGCCGCCACCGAACTCGTCACGCCCGTGCAGGCGCTTGAACATACGGAAAATTTGCTCGAAGTGGCGCTGTTCAATGCCGATGCCGTTGTCGCGCACAAAGTAGATGATTTGGTCGTTGGCTGCTGCTGGCCCTGGCGGCCGCGCGTCTGCTTCACTTGGCAGCACATAGCCAATGTCAAGCCTGGGCATTTTCTGCCGGTTGTATTTCAACGCGTTGCTGATCAGGTTGCTGAAAATTTCGCGCACGCGCACCATGTCGCACAGCACCGTTGGCAAGGGGCGGGCAAACATCACCTTGCAGGTGTTTTCGTTGGCACGGACCCCAACCATCTCTAACGCATCGGCAACCACCTCATTCAGGTCAACGGCCTCGAAGTCGAGCGTGGTGCGGCCGACGCGCGAAAAATGCAGCAGCGAGTCGAGCAGGCTGTCCATGCGAAGCGTCAGCCGCATCAGGCTCTCCAGCCGCTGGCGGTGTTCCCCGCCCAAGGCCTCGACACTTTCCATCAATTGGTGCGCATAGCGATGAATGCCGCGCAGCGGCTCTTTAAGATCGTGCGAGGCCACGTAGGCGAAGGCGTCGAGTTCCTCATTGCTGCTGGTCAGATCGACGTTCAGGTCCGCCATGCGCTCGCCTGCCGTATTCGCCAAGTCCATCACCAGCAGCCGCAGCCGAAGAGCGCAGTCGATCTCCATGTCCGTCCACGGCCGCGAGCGAGCGCGCACCGATTCGGCAAACAACTCGAATGAGCGGCGCGGCGTCAGGCGCATGCCATTCGGGCCGGGCACCAGCGGCTTGTCATTCGGGTTGCCAGCCCAGTTGACAGTGCGCATCGTTTCCGTCCGAAACCACATGATCAAGTCGCGTCGGGTGCGCGAAATTTGTACCGCGATCAAGCCACTCGCAAGTTCAACCAATTCAGCGGCGGGCGAGTAGTCGCGGCTCAACGCATCGGTGACGTAAGCCGGCCGGGTGATCGAGTCGAACTCTGGGCGCAGGTTGATCCAGTCGGCCAAATCGTCGAGTTGCGACTCGTTCGGCGTCTTGCCTGCACACCACCAGCGGTTCATGTGGTACAGCGCCGCGCCCTCAGCATCCATCGCATCGAGCAGCGACGGCTGCCGGTCGGACAGCGCCAGCAAATCGCCCTCCTTGGCCGCCTTGACGACCAGTTGCTGGTGGATGCGCTCGACCTTCAAGCGGTAGGCGAGTTGCTCAATCGAATCGCTCGACTTGAGTTGCAAGGACGCCACCTGTGCCAGCAACTCGCAGGCCGCGCGCACCTGGTGCGGAAAATAGGTCGGCGTGTGGTGGTGGCACGCGATCAGGCCCCACAGGTCGCCCTCGATCAGGATGGGCATCGTTAACGATGCGGCCACGCCCATGTTGGCCAGGTATTCGGTGTACATCACCGAGGCGCCGCGCAGCGTGCAGTGCGTCATGTTCAGCGGCCGGCCGCTGTCGGGGTTGGCCAGCGGCACCATCTCGATCACCGGGCCGGCGGCGTTGGGCACCGGCCGAATCCAGATGCGCTTGTAAATGTCACGGGCCGGCTTCGGAATGTCGGCTTCCGGGTAATGCAGACCGAGCCATGGCTCGAGCGCGTCAAGCTTGCTTTCGGCCACCACCTCGCCGTGCAGGTCAGCGTGGAAGCGGTAGACCATTACCCGGTCCAGCCCGGTGATGGCGCGCACCTCGTGGGCGACCCGATCGCAGAAGTTCACCAGCCCAACGACCGTTTGCAGCCGACTGACCGCCGCCCGCACCAGCGCGAAGAAGTCGCCGTCCGGGTGAACCACCTGGCTCGCGCTGCGACCGGTGGCCTCGCATTCAAGCACCACCACGCCATCGGTGGTGTGCACGCTGACATCAAGCGGCGGCACGCCGTTCCGTGCCGCCAGCGTGAACGCGAACAGGGCGTTGCGCTCGACCGCGTCGGCCGCCAGCATTTCCAGCAATCGGGCCTGCTGCTGTGAATCAATGACGCAACTCAGCGGCTGGCCGAGCAGTTGCATCGGCGACTGACCAAGAAAGTCGGCGCTGTTTTCGCTGACCTGCAGGATCGTCAAATCGGCGCGGCGCACCGTCAGCAACACGCCGTGCCCTTGAATGCATCCAGGCGCCTGCACCGGTTCGGTGTCGCACACGGTCAGGCTGGTGCCGTGGCGCTTGATGCTGTAAGGGCCGTTCGCCCACGGCAGATCGCCGGTGGCGGTGGCGGCGACGGGATCGGGGTTGTTCATTCGTGTGCAGTGGGCTGAGCAGGAAAAGGCAAAGGCGAATGCTCGGCAAACGCCGGTGAATCAGATGACTTGACCAAGCCGAGGTCGAAGTGCGTCGGAAAGCCCGGGAACAGCCACGCTCCCAGCGCATCGAAGGTCTGATTGGCGCTGTGCAGCATCTCGTCGCGGCCGCCTGCGCAATCAGCATCTCGAGCCATCAAGGCTGCGCAAAACGCCTTCCATCGCGAACCTGTCTGCGCGCCATAGCCATCGAAGAACGATGCGCCCGACACGGCGGTCAGCCCGATATGGCGGTGCAGGTTCTTGATGATGATTTGTCCACCCAGCGTGGCGCCTTCAATCACATAAAGGCAGCCCCAAAGCTGCGCTTCGGTTGTCAACGGCGGCAACGAGCGGCAATGTGGCAGTGCCGCGATGGATGGGTCGGTATGGCCCAGCGACAAAAGATCTTCGCGCAGTCGCGGTGTCTTGCGGCGCAAGGAGTAATCGACGTCAATCGTTGCCCACCAGGGCAGCCCAGTCAGGGCACATTCAAGCGGATCGTAGAAGCCGTGCAGCTTTTGTACGAACTGCAGGTAGGTGGAGAGCGTCAGATCTGCGTTAAGCAGCGGTAATCGACGTTCCAGCGCAGCGTGTCGAGCGCCAGTGGCTTCTTTCAAACATTTCAACATGATGCGAAGCCAGTAAGACAGCAGATAGCTTGACATTGAATGTTGACTCGGTCGAGCAGTTTTTATGAAGCCGTCCAGGTGTGCTGTTCGCCCTTGCGTGGCCGCCACGATTCCCGGGGCGGTTCAAAGTGACCGAGCGCTGTGGGTGCAGCGTGGCAGCAGCCGTCGCGGTGGCGGCTTTGTTGCAGCGCACAATGCACTTCCACTGCAGCTGGATCGAGGTTTTGAAATGCGTCGCGTTGTTTTCAACCAGAAGGGCGGGGTCGGCAAGTCCACCATCACCTGCAACCTGGCCGCCATCGCGGCTCATCAGGGGCAGCGCACGCTGGTGATCGACCTCGATCGGCAGGGCAATTCCAGTCGCTACCTGACCGGGGCCGATGCCGAGGAAGGTTCTGCGGGGGCAGCGGAGTTCTTCGACGCGACGCTGAAATTCAGCGTGCGCTCGCCGAATACCGCCGACTTCATCATCGCGACGCCGTGGGAAAACCTGCACCTGATGCAAGCCAGCGCGGCGCTGGATGAACTGCATGGCAAGTTGGAGAGTCGCCACAAGATCTACAAGCTGCGCGACGCGCTGGTGGAGTTGGCCGACGACTACGACTCGATTTGGATCGACACGCCGCCCGCGCTGAATTTCTACACCCGCTCGGCACTGATCGCGGCCGAGGGCTGCCTGATCCCGTTCGATTGCGACGACTTTTCACGCCGCGCGCTGTACGGCCTGCTGGAAAGCGTCAAGGAGATCCAGGCCGATCACAACCCGGACCTGCTGATCGAGGGCATCGTCGTCAACCAGTTCCAGCCCCGCGCCAGCCTGCCACAGCGCACGGTGCAGGAACTGATCGCCGAGGGCCTGCCCGTGCTCGAGCCCTACCTGAGCGCCAGCGTGAAGATCAAGGAGTCGCACGAGCTGGCGCGCCCGATGATCCACCTCGACCCGCGCCACAAGCTGACGCAGGAGTTTGTGGCGCTGTACGACACGCTGGCCTGAGGTCGCGTTCGCCTGTTTCTGAAAGGTCCGACAAGCAGGATTCGACAGGCCTGATGAGCACATGCGTTGCAAGGCCTGCGTGCTATCTTCATCGCCCAAGCCATAACAGGATCGACACCCATGAGCTACGACATCGATCTCTCCGGCCGCGTCGCGCTGGTCACCGGCGCCTCCAGCGGCCTCGGCACGCAATTCGCGAAAACCTTGGCCAAGGCCGGTGCGGCCGTGGTGCTGGCCGGGCGCAACATGGAGCGGCTGAAAACGCTGCGCGCCGAAATCGAAGGCGATGGTGGCGACGCGCACGTTGTCGTGCTCGACCCGACCGAGGTGGCGAGCATCCGCTCGGCCGTGGCACATGCCGAAACCGAGATGGGCACGATCGACATCCTGGTCAACAACTCCGGCGTCAGCACCACGCAGAAGCTGACCGAGGTGACCGAGGACGACTACGACTTCGTGTTCGACATCAACACCCGCGGCAGCTTCTTTGTTGCGCAGGAAGTCGGCAAGCGGATGATCGCGCGGGCCAAGGGCGCCGCGCCCGGCACCTACACCGGCGGGCGCATCGTCAACATCGCGTCGATGGCTGGGCTGAAGGTGCTGAGCAAGATCGGCGTCTACAGCATGAGCAAGGCGGCAGTGATCCACATGACCCGCGCCATGGCGCTCGAATGGGGCAAGCACGGCATCAACGTCAACGCGATCTGCCCTGGCTACATCGACACCGACATGAACCACCACGAGTGGCTGACCGACGCCGGCAAGCGGCTGGTCGACACGCTGCCGCGCAAGCGCATCGGCCAGCCAAAGGATCTGGACGTGGTGCTGATGATGCTGTGCGCCAACGAAAGCCATTTCGTCAATGGCGCCGTGATCCAGGCGGACGACGGCTATGCGCTCTGAGCCGCGGCCGTGCAGACGTCTCCAAGCCCTGCGCCCGGCGACGGCACAATCCGGAACCGGTGTGGCCAATTGACCGGTGGACACGACTCTGAGTCCTGGAGAGGAATGCAATGAACAAGGTGTATCCGAGCGCTGACGCGGCGCTCAAGGGCGTCGTTGCCGACGGCCAGTTGCTGGCCGTGGGCGGCTTCGGTCTGTGCGGCATTCCCGAGGCGCTGATCGCGGCACTGCGCGACAGCGGTGTCAAGAACCTGACGGTAATCTCGAACAACGCGGGCGTCGACGGATTCGGTCTGGGCCAGTTGCTGGAAACCCGCCAGATCAAGAAGATGATTTCCAGCTACGTCGGCGAGAACAAGGAGTTCGAGCGCCAGTACCTGGCGGGCGAACTGGAACTCGACTTCACGCCGCAAGGCACGCTGGCCGAGAAGCTGCGTGCCGGTGGCGCCGGCATCCCCGCGTTTTTCACCAAGACCGGTGTCGGCACGTTGGTGGCCGAAGGCAAGGAAACCCGCGAGTTCGACGGCTCGGTCTACGTGATGGAACGCGCGCTGTGCCCCGAGGTCAGCCTGGTGAAGGCCTGGAAGGCCGATGAGAGCGGCAACCTGCTGTTTCGCCGCACCGCGCGCAACTTCAACCCGGCGGTGGCGATGGCCGGCCGCATCACCATCGCCGAGGTCGAGGAGATCGTGCCGACTGGCACCTTCGACCCGGATTCGGTGCACCTGCCCGGCATCTATGTGCACCGCCTGGTGCTCAACAAGAACCCCGAGAAGCGCATCGAGAAGCGCACGCTGACTGAGAAATCGACAGAGAAACCGGCACAGAAAGCGGGAGCCTGACCATGGCCTGGACGCACGACCAAATGGCAGCACGCGCTGCGCAAGAGCTGCAAGACGGGTTCTACGTGAATCTGGGCATCGGCCTGCCCACGCTGGTGGCCAACCATGTGCGCCCCGACATCGAGGTCTGGCTGCAAAGCGAGAACGGCATGCTGGGCATCGGCCCGTTCCCGACCGAAGACGAGGTCGATGCCGACCTGATCAACGCGGGCAAGCAGACGGTGACGACGATCCCCGGCTCATCGATCTTCGGCTCGCACGACAGCTTCGCGATGATCCGCGGCGGCAAGATCAACCTGAGCATCCTGGGCGCGATGCAGGTCAGCGAGAAGGGCGACCTGGCGAACTGGATGATCCCTGGCAAGATGGTCAAGGGCATGGGCGGCGCGATGGACCTGGTGGCCGGCGTCAAGCGCGTCATCGTGTTGATGGAGCACGTTGCGAAGAAGAAGGACGGCACGATCGACCTGAAGATCATCCCGAACTGCACGCTGCCGTTGACGGGTCTTGGCGTGGTCAACCGCATCATCACCGACTTGGCCGTGATGGACGTGACACCTGACGGCCTGAAGGTGGTTGAGCTGGCGGACGGTGTCACTCTTGAAGAGCTTCAATCGAAGACGGGTGTGCCTTTGCATTGAACCGGCTGGGAATGTCAGAAATTCTGTGGGTGAGGCGGTTTTCTGAATTGGCTGTTGTCGCAGATGGCGTTGGTGCGGACATGGGGCGCAGTCGATCAGAGGCTGTTCAACGGGGTCACTCCACGAACAGCATCACCACAGATTTTCAGAACGACGGCGACGGTGTGCCGTCGGTGCACACGCCCTGGCGGGTGCGCACGTTGGTGATCATCGGCGGCTCGGTGACGCCTTCGGGCAGCGGGTCGGTGCTGAATGACTTGCGCGTTGAGATCGAGAAGTACTTGCCGTTGGTGCGGTTGATCACAACGCCGGTGGCGTTGGCGCCGGTGCCGTTGGTCTTCGGGCCCGGCGCATCCTTGTTGTCCGGGTTGAAATCGGTCGCCGCGCCAAAGCTCATTTCCTTGTTGTCGATGGAGATCGGCGTCAGCTTGCCGGTGCGGGCGTTGGCGACACCTTTCTTCTCCAGGTCGATGGTGTATTCGATGCGAAAGTCGCCCTTGCGCGGTGGGTCTAGCTCGGTGCCGTAGATGATCTCGACGGTTTCCACGCCGCTGCACACCAGGTGCACTTTCGGCAGTGGGGCTGCCGCTTGGACCGATGGGTTCAGCGAGAGCGCCAGCAGTGCGACGCAAGCCAGGCGCGGAATGGATGTCTCGAATGCCTTCATGCCCTGTTCTCCTTGGTGAGGGGCGTTCAACCGAAATGACAGATGTAGTGCAGTGCGTCGCTGACGTCGATGTCGAACGACGACTGACCGGGCACGCTGAACGACTGGCCACCGGCGCAGTCGACCCAGTCATTGCTGCCTGCGAGCTTCACCCGGCAGGCTCCTGCCACCAGCTCCATCACCTCGGGCGCGTCGGTGTTGAAAGTCAGGCTCGACGGCAGGATCACGCCGACGCTCTTCTTCGTGCCGTCGGGCAGCGTGAGGCTGTGCGACACGCATTTGCCATCGAAGTACACATTGGCGCGGGTGGCGATGGAGGCGGTGATCTGATCGGTCATGGCGGGGCAGTCGAGAGGTGCGTGATGGGTGTTCAGGGATGAATGCGGGCCGAGCGCAACTCAGGTGCCGCCATCGTTCTTCAGGCCAGGATTCTCAAGGCCGGGCAGTGCCGAACCGCTGTCTTGCGACAGCAGGCCGGCCTGGGTGTAGATGCCCAGCTTGTGGCGGGTGTCGGTGATGTCGAGGTTGCGCATGGTCAGCTGGCCGATGCGGTCGGCCGGCGAGAACGGCGCGTTCTCGACCTTCTCCATGCTGAGCCGCGCGGGCGCATAGGTCAGGTTGGCCGACACGGTGTTCAGGATCGAGTAGTCGTTGCCGCGGCGCAGCTCGATCGTCACCTCGCCAGTGACAGCGCGCGCCACCCAGCGCTGCGCGGCCTCGCGCAGCATGATGGCCTGCGGGTCGAACCAGCGGCCCTGGTACAGCAGGCGGCCGAGCTTGCGGCCGCCTTCGCGGTACTGCTCGATGGTGTCTTCGTTGTGGATGCCGGTGACCAGCCGCTCGTAGGCGATGAACAGCAGCGCCAGGCCGGGCGCCTCGTAGATGCCGCGGCTCTTGGCCTCGATGATGCGGTTTTCGATCTGGTCGCTCATGCCCAGGCCGTGGCGCCCGCCGATCTGATTTGCTTCCAACATCAAGGCCACCCGGTCGCGGTACTCGACACCGTTCAGCGCCACCGGCTGGCCTTCGGCAAAGCGCACGCTGACGGTCTCGCGTTTGACTTCCACCTCGTCGCGCCAGAAGGCCACGCCCATGATCGGGTTGACGATGGTGATGCCGCTGTCGAGGTGCTCCAGGTCTTTCGCCTCGTGCGTCGCGCCGAGCAGGTTGGAGTCGGTCGAGTAGGCCTTCTCGGCGCTCATCTTGTAGCCGAAGCCGTGCGCCGTCATGAACGCGCTCATCTCGGTGCGGCCGCCCAGCTCGTCAATGAAGGTCTGGTCGAGCCAGGGCTTGTAGATCTTCAGCGCGGGGTTGGTCAGCAGGCCGTAGCGGTAGAAGCGCTCGATGTCGTTGCCCTTGAAAGTGCTGCCGTCGCCCCAGATGTTGACGTCGTCTTCCTTCATCGCCGCGACCAACATCGTGCCGGTGACCGCACGGCCGATCGGCGTGGTGTTGAAGTAGGTGATGCCGGCGGTGCTGATGTGGAAGGCGCCGGCCTGCAGCGCGGCGATGCCTTCAGCGACCAGCTGCTGGCGGCAGTCGATCAGCCGCGCGCACTCGGCGCCGTAGAGCATCGCCTTGCGCGGAATCTCGTCGTAGTCGGGCTCGTCAGGCTGGCCGAGGTGGGCGGTGTAGGCGTACGGCCGGGCGCCTTTGAGCTTCATCCAGTGCAGCGCGGCGCTGGTGTCGAGGCCGCCGGAAAACGCGATGCCGACCTTCTGGCCGAGGGGGAGGTGCTGAAGGATTGTGGACATGGTCTGAGCGGGGTGAGGTCGGGTGTGACGCAGGCTGCGCTGCCGGGTTCAGCCGCTATTCTCGTCGCCGCCGAGCTGCCGCCACAGGTAGGCAAATTCCATCGCTTGCAAATGCGCGCGCTGGGTGTTGTCGGCCGCGCCGCCGTGACCACCCTCGGTGTTTTCGTAGTAAAGCAGCGCATGGCCCAGTTCCATCATGCGGGCTGCCATCTTGCGGGCGTGTGCCGGGTGCACGCGGTCGTCACGGGTCGAGGTGGTGAACAGCACGAGTGGGTAAAGAGCGTCGGGCTTCAGGTTCTGATACGGGCTGTAGCGCGCGATGTGCGCCCAGTCTTCCAGAACGTCGGGGTTGCCGTACTCGGCCATCCACGAGGCGCCGGCCAGCAGCGTGTGGTAGCGCCGCATGTCGAGCAGCGGCACTTGGCAGACCACGGCGTTGAACAGCTCGGGCCGCCGGGTGAACACCGCGCCGACCAGCAGCCCGCCGTTGCTGCCGCCCATGATGCCGAGGTGCTTCGGACTCGTGACGCGCCGGTCGATCAGGTCTTCGGCCACCGCGATGAAGTCGTCGTAGCTGCGCTGCTTGTTTGCTCCGATGGCGGCTTGGTGCCAGGCCGGCCCGAACTCGCCGCCACCGCGGATGTTGGCCACCACCAGCGCGCCGCCACGTTCGAACCAGGCGCGGCCGTAGCTGCCGGAATACCACGGGTTCAGCGACACCTCGAAGCCGCCGTAGCCGTAGAGCAGCGTCGGCGTGCCGCCTTCGGCCTGCGCGTCGCGCGGCCAGACGATGAAGTAGGGCACGCGGGTGCCATCAGCGGACGTTGCGAAGCGCTGCTCGGTGCGCAGGCGGGTGGCGTCGAACAGCGCAGGGCGTGCTTTCAGCGGTTCGAGTGCGGGTTCACCGATCGGTGGCTGAGTGTGACCGAGCAGCACCGAATCGGGGGTAAGGAAATCGGTGTAGCCCAACATGAATCGCTCGGCCAGAAGGTCGTCGGCCTGCACCGGGTCGCACAGGCTGCGCACGCCGAGCGTGCCGGGGTGGGGTGCCTCGATGGCCCGTGCCTCGAAGCCGCCCGGCGTGCGCCGCCACAGTTCGAGCCGGCTCGCCACGTTGTCGAGCAGGTTGACGATGAGGTGCGTGCGCGTCGTCGAAAACCCGGCCAGCGAGCGCGTGGCGGTGGGCTCGAACAGCAGCGTGAAGACGCGCTCGCCTGCGAGATAGGCCGTCGCATCGGCGGCCAGCAGCGAGCCGCTCCGGTAGGTCGAACCCGCCACCGTCCAGTCGCTGCGCAGCTCGATCAGCAGCGTGTCGATCGCATCGCCCGCGTGGTTCCAGAAGCTGAACGAGGCGTCGCTCGGCAGGTCGAACGGGATCAGCCGATCACCGTCCAGCAGCACGTGCTGCTGGTGATAGAAATCGAGCGAACGGCTGAAGATCGTGCGTTCGTGGCCGGGCGTCAGATCGACCGACACGCTGACCGACACGTCGGTCGCTTCGCCCTCGAACACCGTGACGGCCGACGCCAGCGGCGTGCCGCGCGTCCAGCGCTGGACGAGGCGCGGGTAGCCGGAGTCGGTCAGGCTGCCGGGGCCGACATCGGTCCCGACGTACAGCGTGTTCATATCGACCCAGGTCACCTGTGACTTGGCTTCGGGCAGCGTGAAGCCGCCTTCGACGAATTGCTTCGCGGCGGTGTCGAACTCGCGCGTCACCGTCGCGTCGGCGCCGCCACGCGACAGTGACACCAGGCAGCGGTGTGGCTCCGTGTCGAGTGCGTTCGCACTGGCCCAGACCCAGTTCTCGCCCTCGGCCGCGGCCAGCGCGTCGATGTCGAGCACCGTCTCCCACGCCGGGTTCGGCGTGCGGTACTCGGCCAGCGTCGTGCGGCGCCACAGACCGCGCGGGTGCGTGTCGTCACGCCACAGGTTGTAGAAGTGATCGCCGCGCCGCGACACCTGCGGGATGCGCTCCTGCGAGTTCAGCACGTCCAGCAACTGCAGACGGATCGGTGCGTATTCGGGTCGCGCGGTCAGCAGGCCTTCGCTCTCGGCGTTGCGTTCGCGCACCCAGGCCAGTGCGCGTTCGCCGAGCACGTCTTCCAGCCAGCGATAGGGGTCGTCTTCGGTCGGGAGCATTCGAGGGGTGTCGGCGGGAGAGGTCGCTCAGGCGCGCAGATCGTCGGTGTCCGCATGCCGCTGCATGTAGACCCGCACATACGAGCACAGCGGGTTGACCTTCAGGCCGTGCTCGCGCGCATGCGCCAAAGCGAACCGCACCAGCGCGGCCGCAATGCCACGGCCTTCGAGCGCAGGCGGCACCTCGGTGTGATCGATGTGCATCACGCTGTCGATCAATCGGTAGTCGATGACGCAGCGCAGGCCATCGACTGTGCATTCAAAGCAGGACTGCGCGGCGTCGTGGTGGATCTCGAGGGCAGTGGCGCGAACGTGCGGGCGGGGTGGTTTCATCCGGTCCATTCTGGCCCCGATCGGCGGGTCAGGGGTTGAGCCGCACCGGCCGCACCTCGACCGAGCGCTCGCCTTCGCCGATCCAGACCACACCGTCTTGAACCGTCACCTGCAGCTGCATGCTGCGTTGGGCGAGCGCGGCCAGCGCCTGGCTCTGCTCGGTCTCGATCTGCCACACCGCGACATTGCGAGTGCGGGTGATGCGCGTTTCCAGGCCTTTCCACCACACCGGCGTGCTGTGGCTGAAGCTGATCACCGTGACCCGATCCGCGCGCGGGGCGGACTTCAGGATGCGCCGCTCATCGGGCTGGCCCACATCGATCCAGTGCACGATCTGGCCGGTCAGGTCCTTCTGCCAGAGGTCGGGCTCGTCGGTGTCCCACAGGCTCTTGGCCAGCTCCAGCGTGCCGTTGCGCGGGTCGGCCGGTACGTTCAACGCATAGGCCAGCACGCGGATCATCATCCGCTCGTCGGTCTCCGACGGATGGCGCGCGATGGTGAGTGCATGCTCGCCATAGACGTTGCGGTCCATGTCGCTCAACTGCAGGCTGGCTTTGTGGATGGTGGCCTTCAGTGCCATGGATGCGTCCTGGTTGGCGCGAAGGAATTCAGCGCAGCCCTCGATTGTCGAGCACGCACGACAATCGAGGGCTCGCGAACCCTCGCAGCGCACAGAGCACGACACCATGAGCATGAAGAAAACCGATCTGGTCAAGCACCTGGCCAGGAAGATCGACGGGCAGATGAAGGGGGTCGCGGTGCCCGGCCGCTTCGGGCAGCCCGCAAGCGGGGCGGTCGACAAGCGCGAGCAGCGCCGGCTCGACGCACAGGCCGGCCTGCTGCCGTTCGCCTGCAAGCTGCCGGCCGAACTGGTGCGGCAGCTGCACGACCGCGCGGTGGGTCATGATGGCGGGCTTAACGCGCTGATCGCACAACTGCTGGGCCAGTCCATGCAGGGTGACGCCACGAAGTAATTCGGCGCGGACATAAAAAAACGCGGCCGAAGCCGCGTTTCGAAAGCTGATATCGCAGCGCTTTTACAGCACGCGAATGTTGGCAGCTTGCAGGCCCTTCTGGCCTTGCTTGACTTCGAATTCGACCTTCTGGTTTTCAACCAGGGTCTTGAAGCCGCTGCCGGTGATGTCACGGAAGTGGGCGAAGAGGTCAGCACCACCCGCGTCTTGAGCGATGAAGCCGTAGCCTTTGCTCTCGTTGAACCACTTCACGGTACCTGTTTGCGTCGTCATGGACGGTTTCCTATCAAATAACAAAATGATGCGACTGCACATGCAACCGCATGCAGAGACACTCAAGAGCAACTGGGGATTTCTTGCGATCCCGCTTCAGAACAGAAGCGGGTAGATGATCACTAGCAACCACGGTCTTGCGTATACCTGTCAAAGTAATGTACCCCATCGTGAAGGCAGGCGCATGCGTGTTTTTGGCGGGGGTGCCTCGATGACACAAAATCACGCTCCCCTGATCCCGATCACCTGAACCACCCGAGGGTGGGTTGAGATTGATACCCGATGGAATTGATCGATTTCGAATTGCGCGGTGAGCACATCACGCTGGACGCCTTGCTGAAGGCCACCGGCGTGTCGCAGAGCGGCGGTGCGGCGAAGGCGCTGGTGGCCGCTGGCGGCGTGCAGGTCGATGGCCGCGATGAGTTGCGCAAGACCTGCAAGATCAGGGCAGGCCAGGTGGTCGCGGTGGCCGGCTGCCGCATCAAGGTGGCCGCAGCGTCCGCGTCTGTTTCGGCTCCCGCACCGCAGGCGCTGCCGTGACGTCGCCGTTGCCGCCATCGATCACGGCCGACGCGTTGCCGCAGGCCTTGCGCACCGTCGGCCATGCGGTGCTGGCGCCCGACGCCTTGCGCACGTTGATCGATGTCGACGCGGTGCCGCTGACGGCGCTGGTACCCAGCTGGTCTGACCTGCCGCCCGACGCCTTCCTGCGTGACGGTGGCCGCTACCGGCGCCGTCGACATTCTTGCTTCATCGTCGATGGCGCGCGGGTGACGCAGGTGCCTCACCGGCCCCACTGGCAGCCGCTCGAATACAACGCGCTGCATGGCGGGCTCGAACGCATCTTCGAGCCGATGCGCGCTGACATCACAAATCAACCTGCGTGGGCAGCGCTGCTGCACGGTCTGGCGGCCGTGTGCTCGCAGATCAAGGGCGCGCAGCTGTGGTTCGTCGAGGCGCACCAGTTCCGCATCGACACCACCGACGGCATCGGCCGGCCGACGCCGGAAGGCGCGCACCGCGACGGTGTCGATTTCGTCGTCGTCGTGTTGGTTGATCGCCGCGGCGTGAAAGGCGGCGAGACGCGGGTCTTCGACGCCGACGGGCCGACCGGCATCCGCTTCACGATGGGCGAGCCATGGACGCTGCTGATGCTCGACGACGCGCGGGTGATCCACGAAACCACGCCGATCCAGCCACTGCACGCGAGCCACCTGGACGGCCACCGCGACACGCTGGTGCTGACCTTCCGGCGTGGCGGTTTCCAGGGCCCGGGCAGCGCCTGACACGGCAGCGGTGGCTGGCTCAGACCAGCCGGATACAGCCTCGGATTCTGGCGCGGTCGTGGCCCTCAGAACGGCGCTGCGCTCACCAGCGTCAAGGCTTGCGATGTGACCGGATGCCGCAGTTCGAGTCGCGTTGCGTGCAGCATCAGCCTGTCGGCAGTGGGCATCTCGCCTTTCGCATACAGCGCGTCGCCCGCGATCCGATGCCCGATCGCCAGCAGGTGCACCCGCAGCTGGTGCGTGCGCCCGGTCAGCGGCTGCAAGGTGAGCCGTGTGGTGCGCGTGGCCGCATCGCGCTGCAGCACGCGATAGCGCGTCAGCGAGGGCTTGCCCTGCAGCCGATCGACCTTCTGCCGCGGGCGCTGCGGCCAGTCAGCGAGCAGCGGCAGATCGATCTCGCCCTCATCGTGCTCGACCAGGCCTTCGACCACGGCCTCGTAGTGCTTGACGACTTCGCGCGCCTCGAACATCGCACTCAGCACGCGTTGCATCGGGGCGCCGCGGGCGAACAGCAGAAGCCCCGACGTCGCCATGTCGAGCCGGTGCACGGTTTGTGCATCGTGGAATTGCGCCTGCACTCGCGTCGCGGCGCAGTCGGCCTTGTCGGCCCCGCGACCCGGCACCGACAGCAGGCCGGCGGGCTTCTCGATCGCGACCAGCGCGTCGTCGGCATGGACGATCACCAGCGGCGACAACGAAGGGAAACTCGGGGCGGAGGACACCCGGTCATCATGCATCGGCTACGCTTGTGCGGATGTATTCAGCCTTCGAGAAACTGCTCGACCCGTATCCCGACGGGCAGCCGACTCCACCCCCGCGCGGCCTGTTCCCCTTCGTGTGGACCTGCATTTCCGGTGCCCGCAAGCTGGTGCTGGGCATGATCTTGCTGACCGCGTCGATCGGCGTGTTCGAAGCCTATCTGTTCAGCATGCTGGGCGATTTGGTCGACTGGCTGGGCCGAGTGCCACCGTCGCAGTTGTGGACACAAGAGCGCGGCAGCTTGCTGCTGCTGGCGGCCATCCTGCTCGCCAGCCCGTTGCTGATCGCGCTGCAGACGCTGATCAAGCACCAGGCGCTGGCGGGCAATCTGCCGATGCGGTTGCGCTGGAACTTCCACCGGCTGATGCTCGGGCAGAGCATGCAGTTCTACCAGGACGAATTCGCAGGCCGCGTGGCCACGAAAGTGATGCAGACCGCGCTCGCGACCCGCGACGTGATGTTGATCACCTGCGACATCATGGTCTTCGTGGTGATCTATTTCGTCACCATCATTGCGCTCGTCGGCCGCTTCGATGCGTGGTTGCTGCTCCCCTTCGTCGGCTGGCTGACGCTGTATGCGCTGGCGATCTGGTACTTCGTTCCGCGCCTGGGGCAGGTCGCCAAATTGCAGGCCGACGCGCGCTCGCTGATGACCGGTCGCATCACCGATGCCTACACCAACATCGCCACCGTCAAGCTGTTCTCGCATGCCGGGCGCGAGTCGGGCTATGTGCGCTCGGCGATGCAGGAGTTCATCGTCACCGTGCACCAGCAGATGCGCCTGGTCAGCGGCTTTGAAGTGGTCAACCATGTGCTCAGCATGGGGTTGATTGCCGCCACTGCAGGCGCCGCCTTGTGGCTGTGGACGCAAGGCGAACTCGGCGTGGGCGCGGTGGCCGCCGCGACCGCCATGGCCTTGCGCCTGAACGGAATTTCGCACTGGGTGATGTGGGAAATGGCCTCGCTGTTCGAGCACATCGGCACGGTGCAGGACGGCATGAACACGCTGTCGCGCCAGCAGCTCGTCACCGACCGCGCCGATGCGGTGCCGCTGCAGGTCACGCGTGGCGACATCTGCTTCGAGAACGTGGGCTTCGCCTATGGCGGCACCACGCCGGTGCTCGACGGTCTGTCGCTGCACATCCGGCCCGGCGAGAAGATCGGCCTGGTCGGCCGCTCGGGCGCGGGCAAGAGCACCATCGTCAACCTGCTGTTGCGCTTCTTCGACGTGGAATCGGGCCGCGTGCTGATCGATGGGCAGGACGTGTCGGCGGTGACGCAGGACAGCCTGCGCGCGCAGGTCGGCATGGTCACGCAGGACACCTCGCTGTTGCACCGCTCGGTGCGCGACAACATCCTCTACGGCCGACCCGAGGCGAGCGATGCCGAGATGATTTCAGCCGCGCAGCGCGCCGAGGCGCACGAGTTCATCGCCTCGCTGGCCGACCCGAAAGGCCGCAGCGGCTACGACGCGCATGTGGGTGAGCGCGGCGTCAAGCTCAGCGGCGGCCAGCGCCAGCGCATCGCCATCGCCCGCGTGATGCTGAAAGACGCGCCGATCTTGCTGCTCGACGAAGCCACCAGCGCGCTTGACAGCGAGGTCGAAGCCGCCATCCAGGCCAGCCTGTACCGGCTGATGGAAGGCAAGACGGTGGTCGCCATCGCCCACCGCCTGTCGACGATTGCCGCGATGGATCGGCTGATCGTGCTGGAACACGGCCGCATCGTCGAGCAGGGCGACCACGCCAGCCTGCTGGCGCAGGGCGGCCTGTATGCGCGGCTGTGGGCGCATCAGAGCGGCGGGTTTTTGGGGTTGGATGCTGACGGCACGGCAAACGACACATCACGGAACTCGGTCGTACAGTACCGTCAAGCCTGAAACATGCGCCCACCACCGCAGCCAGACCTATCCTGATGAAGATCGCCACCATCCACCCACCACTGGCCGTGAACATCAAGGACGAGTCGTTCTTCAAGCAGCTGGGCACCCGCATCGCCCTGGCTCGCAAGGAACGCAACATCACGCAGGTGCAGCTGGCCGCCACGCTCGGCATCGCTCAGCAGCCGCAATGGCGCATTGCGAGGGCGGACGGCTGCGGCTACCGGCTTCGCTGCTGCCCGCGTTGGCGCAGGAGTTGCAATTTCCTGTTGAAGGCCTGCTCGGGCAGTCCAACATCGCCAAGACCCGCAGCAAGCGCGCTGAGAACCTCAGGAGTCCGCAATGACAGCTATCGAAGTTCAGTTGATCGAGCGGTTGAAGAAGCTGCCCCCCAACCGCGTGGCCGAGGTGGTGGATTTTGTGGAGTTCCTGGCCTCGCGCGAGGAACGCGCGGCAGCGGCGCAGCGGCTCACCGAAGGGCTGGCCAGGCTCGATGCACTGAAGCTGCCGACGATCTCAGAAGATGAGATCGAGGAAGAGATTCAGGCCAGTCGCAAGGACAGGCAGAAGCGGCGCAGCAAGCAAGGCGCCTGATCGGTGCGCTTCGGCCTCGACACGAATCTGCTCGTCTCGGCCGTCATCGCCGCTGGGCTGCCGCGCCGGCTGGTTGATGGCGCCAAAGCAGGAGAGTTCGAGTTTTGCACGAGCGAGGGGCTGCTGGCGGAGTTGCTCGACGTGCTTTCGCGCAGCAAGTTCGCTGCGCGGCTCAGCCAGGCCGGCCTCACTCAGCAGGGCATCGTCGATGACTTGCGGCGCATCGCCGTCATCGTGTCTCCGGCGGACACGCCCCGGGTCGTGCCCACCGATCCCGACGACGATCACGTCATCGCCGCAGCACTCGCCGGCGCCGCCGATCTCATCGCCTCGGGCGACAAGCGCGATCTGCTGCCGATGGGCAGTTTCAACGGCATCGCCATCGTGACGGCGCGTGAGGCAGTCAAGCGGTTGGAGGCGCGGCGCGAAGGCTGAAGCGGATCAACCAAGCGCGGGCTGCGCGGTGGTCAGTAGCTCACCATCAATCGACAACTCTGGGTCTGCACCGACAACCGCGAAGCGAAGACCGAGGCGCTGGCCATGAGCCACGACACCTTCAGCCGCAACACGCGCAATCAGCTCAAGCAGGTCTTCGATGCGCTGCGCGAGCTGATGACGCCGCCCGATCCACCCAAGCGGCCGATTGGGTTCGTCACGCCAGACGAGAAGGGGAAGAAGGGTTCTGACTCGGGAAGAGGCAGCCGTCTGTGCGGCTCGCGCCGCTTCGACTCCATGCTCGACGGAACGCGCGCCCTTGAGCGCCTGCCAAACCCCTGGCACCGGGCTGACAACACCCAGCGTGCTCAACGCAACGTCGGCTACTGCGGCACCGACCCCAGCGCCACCGTACACCGCGACGCCGAGCGTGCCCAGATCCGGTGTTGCCGGTGGCAACAACTGCGGAATAAGTGCAGAACAGAGTGGTGCAGCGCGCTAGTGCCGCTGCAGCTCGAAGGTTCGTGTGTTGACGCGCTGAAACGCACCGCGCTCGGTGCTGAAATCCCAGCGCTCGATGGCACAGCGGGCGGCATCTGCAGCCTCTTGCCGGATCACGTTCACCGAGTTGGCCACGCCGCGGCGCACCCGGCTCGACACGGCCGTGCCGGCCTGCGCGATGACGATGCGCGCGCCGTGGGCACCGGCGGGCGTCAGCTCGGCCACATAGGGCAGGTGGATGTGCCCGCCCAGCACGACATCGGCACCGGCCTCGGCCCAGCGCGCCAGTGCGGCACCGCGGCCGCGCAGCAGGTGCCGTGCCTCAGCCTCGCCTTCGACATGCAGCGGCTGGTGCACGACCACCACCCGCAGCTGTTCGGGCCGCGCGCGGCGCAGCCGCGCGGCCACGCGCTCCACCTGCGCGGCGTTGACTTCGCCTTCAATATGGCGCCACCAGCGCGTGGTCTTCACGCACTGCACCAGCAGCCCGGCGCTCTCGTGCACCGGCTCCATCACGTCGCCGAACGCACGGCGGTAGCCGGCGTACGGCGCCAACAGCCGCGCCAAGGGGTTCACCACCGTCAGGTCATGGTTGCCGGGGATGCTGACAAAGGGCAGGGCCAGGCGATCGATGAAGCGCCGGGCGGCGGCGAACTGCGCTGTGCGCGCACGCTGGGTGATGTCGCCCGACAGCACCAGCAGATCGGGTGACAGTTGACCTGCCAGCGTCGCCAGCGCCTCGACCACGGGCGCTTGTTCGGTGCCGAAGTGGGTGTCGGAGATGTGCAGCAGCGTCGTCACTGCGTCTGCTGGATGCCTGCGATGGCCCACTGGCCGCCGACGTTGGGCTTGACCAAATTCCAGACCTCGTCGAACGCCGTCACCGGGCCGTCGGCCTGCTCGCGGATCGTGCCGTGGTAGCGCACGCTGACCACCTGGCGCTCGGCCTCCTCGACGACATCGATCACCTCGGCATCGACGTGAATCACCTCGGTGTGCTGTTCGCCGTGCAGCCGGTCTTGCAGGTCGAGCTTGATCGCGGCGTACATCTCCGGCGTGGTGAACTGGCGCAGGTCGACCAGGTCGGCCGTGTCGTTGGCAGCCTGCATGCGGATGAAGGTCAGCTTGGCGATGCGTTCGAACGCCGCTTGATCGAAGCCGGGCGGCAGCATCGAAGGGGGCGCGAAGGTCTGTGCGTTGGCAGCCGCTGGCGGTGCCGCCGCAGAGGCGCTCCAACCCGAGCCCGAACTGGCGCCTGCCGCGGGAGCGTCGCCTGCAAAGCGCAGACCGTTGTAGCCCGCGGACGATGGTCGGGCCCGTGAGCCAGCCATGCGGCTCATCACGAAACGGATCGCCACGAAGGCGACGATGCCCAGCAGCACCATCATGATCAGGTTGCCGAATTCGGCGCCCATGCCGAAATGGCTCATCAACGCGGCAATGCCCAGCCCGGCGGCCAGACCGGCGATGGGGCCCATCCACGAGCGCTTGGGCGCTGGGGCGGCCGGCGCACCGGCGGTAGGCGGTGTCATCGGGGCGGCCTGCCCAGGCTTGGTAGGGGCCGGTGCTGGCGCCACATTCGGCGTGCTGCGCGGTGGCAGCTGGCGCTGCATGCCCGAGAAGCCACCGCCACCGAGGCGCTTGGCATCGACGTCAGAGGGGGTGAAGCCGGTCGCCAGCAGCGCCAGCGACAAAGCCAGGATCCAGGATTTCATCGGGTGCTCCTTCAATAGTGCCTCTGCGCAATGTGCGGGTCGGCGTGGTGAACACAAGAGGTGATTGTCTGCGGCCGCCGAACAGCTCGAAAAATCGGAAAAAACGCCCGATCGCTCTCACAATCGCGCTGCCGTTACCGAACGCTGCATCCTGCGGCTTTCGCTTCGGCCTGGGAGCCGCGCTCGATGACACACGCTTTGATCGTTGACGACGATGTGGATTCGGCGTCCACCCTGAAGGCGCTGATCATGGCCGAGCACTGCACCGTCGCCGTAGCCCACAACCTGCGCGATGCGCGGCGCCAAATCGTGTTGCAGCAACCGGAACTGGTGCTGCTCGATCTGCAACTGCCCGACGGCAATGGCCTGGACCTGTTCTCCGAGCCCGAGCTGCTGGCCGATTCCGAGGTGGTGCTGATCACCGGGCATGCCTCGCTGGACACCTCGATCCAGGCGCTGCGCCTTGGCGCGGCGGATTACCTGGTCAAGCCGATCAACCTTCGTCAACTGCAAGGCGTGCTGTCGCGGGTCACAAAGCCGGCGCTGTTGAAAGCCGAGGTCGAGACGCTGGCCGCGCAGGTGGCACCCAGCGGCCACTTCGGGGCGCTGTGGGGCCGCACGCCGGCGATGCTGCGGCTCTACGAGCAGATCGCCCGCGTGGCGCTGACCAGCGTCACCGTGTTTATTACCGGCGAGAGCGGCAGCGGCAAGGAGGTGGTGGCGCAGACGGTGCATGACCTGAGCCGCCGCCGCAAGCAGCCTTTCCTCGCCGTCAACTGCGGTGCGATCTCGCCCAACCTGATCGAGAGCGAGATCTTCGGCCACGAGAAAGGCAGCTTCACCGGCGCCGACCGGCAGCACCTGGGCTTTTTCGAGCGCGCCAGCGGCGGCACGCTGTTTCTCGATGAAATCACCGAGATGCCGATGGAGCTGCAAGTCAAGCTGCTGCGCGTTCTGGAAACTGGCTGCTTCATGCGGGTGGGCTCGACGCAGATGCAGGCGGCCGATGTGCGCGTGCTCGCCGCCACCAACCGCCGCCCGGATGAAGCGGTGGCCACCGGCAAGCTGCGCGAAGACCTGCTGTACCGGCTGAATGTGTTCCCGATCGAGCTGCCGCCGCTGCGTGATCGGCTCAGCGATGTGGGCCTGCTGGCGCAGCATTTCCTCAGCTCCTTCGGAGTGCAGGAAGGCCAGGCCAAGCACTTCAGCGCGGCTGCGCTCGAGCGGCTCGCGCAGTACCGCTGGCCGGGCAATGTGCGCGAGCTGCGCAACGCGGTGCAGCGCGCCTATGTGATGGCTGCCGGTGACGTCATCGACGCGCAGTGGCTGCCGCAGCCGTCGCCCGCCGTTGTGGGCGCCATGGCGGGCGCCACCGCCTCGGTGACGCCGCTGCCCGCGGCGTCAGTGGCACGACGACCGGCCTCGGCATCGGACGAGGCGTTCGAACAGGAGTCGATCATGCTGCCCATCGGCACATCGCTGGCTTCGGCCGAGCGCACGCTGATCCTCGCCACCTTGCGCCACCACCATCACCAGAAGGAACGCACCGCCGCAGCGCTCGGCATCAGCCTGAAAACGCTCTACAACCGGCTCAAGGAATACGCCGCCGACGGCCTGGAGCATCCAGTGGCCTGACGCACAGCCCGCGCAGGCAGCCGAGTGAGGTGCGTTTGCTCAGCCGCTCGCCGATTGCGCGCGATCGCTGGCGGGATGGAGTCTGCTGTGGTCGGCCAGGATCAGCGGCGTCACCGCCTCCCAGCGGCTGCAGCGACTGTGCGGGGTGCGAAGCGGCGAGCGGCGCCATTCGGTCTCGCCGCCGGTGTCCAGCAGCAGCGTGCGACAGCCCGCGCGGCGGCCCGCTTCGACATCGTCGAGCGTGTCGCCGACCATCCATGACGCTGCCAGATCGATGCGGTGTGCCCGTGCCGCACGGATCAGCATGCCCGGTGCGGGTGTGCGGCACAGGCAGGCCGGCTGGCCGTCGGGCGCCGGCGTGTGCGGGCACACCACGAAATCGGTCAGCGCGATGCCGGCCGCCTCGCCCAGCTGACGCTCCAGCGCCGCCTGCAACTGCGAGAACTGCCAGCGCGTGAAGTAGCCCAGCGACAGGCCGCTCTGGTTGGTGACCACGATCAGCGCCAGGCCAGCTGCCGCCAGCGCCGCCAGTGATTCGAGCGCGCCGGGCTGGAAGCGCAGCAGCGTCGGGTCGGCGTTGTGGGGCACGCTGTCGAGCAGCGTGCCGTCTTTGTCGATGAACACGGCTGTTCGCGCTGCAGCCGGGGGGCTGTCAACAGGGCGGATGGGCGCGGTGGCGATCATGGTGTGGGTGAGATGGGGCTGGACATGCCGCGGTGATGGCAAACGGCATGCCGATCGCGCTCGAAGTGGGAAATGCCTCCACGGGCACAACGTTTGCCGTGAAGTGGGTCTCGTCCCGCTGCCACTCACGCCTTGACGCCCAACACCTGCACCGTCGATTCGATACCCCAGCGTGCGCGACGCTGGTTGATCACCGCTGTCCTGGCGTGTTTTGCCGCATCGGCCCCGGCCGCGCCGGAGGTGGCGTTGTCGAATGACGCCCAAGCCCTGGTGAAGCAGGTGGCGCTGTCGAACGATCACCAGGGTGCACCGTTCCTCGTGCTCGATAAACACCAGGCCCGCCTCTGGGTGTTCGACACCCAGGCGCGCCTGCAGGGAAGCACCCCGGTGCTGCTCGGCCTGGCGATCGGCGACGACACCGCGCCTGGCGTTGCCGAGCTGCCGCTGGCGCAGATCGCCGATGCCGCGCGCACCACGCCGGCCGGGCGCTTCGTCATCGAGCCCGGGCGCAACCTGCATGGCGACGAGATCCTGTGGATCGACTATGCCGCGGCGGTGTCGATGCACCGCGTGCGTTCGGTGAATGCGGGTGAACGTCGATTGCAACGGTTGGCGTCACCCATCCCGGCTGACAGGCGCATTTCCTATGGCTGCATCAACGTGCCGGTGGCCTTCTTCAACCGCGTGCTGACGCCGTTTCTTCAGCAGTCGCGGGCCATCGCCTACGTGCTGCCGGAAACGCGGCCGATGGAGGCGGTGTTCCCGTTCATGGGAACGCAGGTGACTGGCCGCTGAATTGCCGAACAGAGAAGGTGCACGCGGCACCTTCTCTGCATCGCTCAACCGCGGTCGCGGCGAGCGGCTCGGGTCATTGGGGCCGGTGTTGTGGTGTCGTTCATCGAGTCGGTGGAACCGCTCGAGCCGGTGGAACCGTTGGAACGGTTGCGCATCATCTCGTCGGCCTGCATCGTGGTGCTGGTGCCGTTGGTTGTGCCAGAACGTGCATTGCCCGCAGGATCCGCCATGCCGCCTTCATTGCGCATCGTGCGGCTCGAACCGGTGCCGGTGCCGGGGGTCTGCGTGCCGGTCGCCGAGTTCGGCGTGCCGTCGGCGGGTCGGGTCTGCAGCGGGTTCGGGCTGGTGGTGGAATTCATCATGCCCGGCTTCGAGGGCGCGGTGTCGGATGCGGTCTGTGCGCCGGCCAGGCCGGTAGCAACAAGGAGGGCCGCGGCAAGGGCGGTCTTGCAATTGATGATGTGATGCATGTGTGTCTCCGTGGGGTTGAACGGGTCGCCGGTCTGCGCCGAAGATCGGGTTTGAGCAGCGTCGTGCAGCCCACCGGGCAAGCCGCGTTCCTGACATCGCAACTGCCCGCCGCAGCCGCCTCCACCCACAACACGCCTGACGCGTTCAGGCATCCCGCTTGCCCCACTCTTTCGGCAGAGCGCACGTCGCGCATCTGCGCACTTCACAAGGACAATTTCATGATCAATCTCATCGTCTGGCTCGTCATCGGCGGGCTCATCGGCTGGGTTGCCAGCATGCTGATGAAAACCGATGGACAACAGGGCATGTTCCTGAACATCGTTGTCGGCATCGTCGGCGCGGCACTTGGTGGCTGGTTCATCTCCCCACTGGTCGGCATTGCCAGCATCAACGACGGCAACTTCAGCATCGGCGCACTCGTCGTCTCGCTGATCGGCGCAGTCATCTTGCTGGCCATCGTCAACCTCTTTCGGCGCGGCTCCGCACGTTAAGCGCCGCCGAGTCACGCCCCAGCACTCATCAACCATCACCCGCGAAAGATGTTGATGACAACAATGAATACCCCCGATGCCACCGACGGCCTGCGGTGCACGGTGTGGGGCAACCCGCCGGGCGCATGGGTGACCGACTTTGCCAAGCCACCATTGGGGGTGGACTTCGACCTCGACTTGAATCCCAGTGACGATCCGAACGCAGGCTTCGTTTATGTGGAACGCGACACGGTCGATACCGAAGCTGCGGTGTTCGATGTGCTGTCTCGCGAGGTTGTGGATGGGGCCGAAGCTGACTGAGTGAGGTGGTCTTGCCGCCTCACTGATTCGTCGGCAACTTCGATCGGCGCTGCTTGTATGCACGCATCAGCGGCGTGGCTGACACACCGTGCAACACGATCGACAGCGCCACGCAGGCCAGCGTGGCCGAGGTGAGTGTTGTCGCGAGTGGACCGGACACACCGTGCTCCAGTGCGAACACCAGGTAGAACAGCGAGCCGATGCCGCGGATGCCGAACCAGCCGACCAGCCGGCGTTGGGCCTGCGGCATGTCGGTGCGGCGCACCACCGCCATCACCGACGCAGGTCGCACCCCAATCAGCAGCAACAGCGCGAAGCCCAGTTCGCGCCAACCGACGCCCACGCTGGCGAGCGCAGCGCCCACCGCCAGCACCAACGCCGCTTCGATCAAGCGTTCAATGCGCCCGCCGAAGGCATGCAATCGTTCGGTCAGGCGATCACCGGCTGATCCCGCTGGTGCGTCGCGCAGCGGCAGCAACAGGGTGGTGCCGGCTGCGAAGGCGACGATGAAACTCGACGCGTTCAATGCGCGTGCCAGGCCGTATGACAGCACCACCACACCGACGTAGATGAACTCGTCGCGCAGCACGCGGTCGCCGTGCAGCAGAAGGCGTTTGAGCGCCAGCCCGATCAGCCAGCCCAACGCGCTCCCGACCACCGCACCGCCCGCGATGGGCCATGTGAAATCCGCCCACCACCAACGCGCGCCGCCTTCGCCCAGGCCATGCAAACCGAGCAGGCCGAGTGCCAGCATGACGCCCGGCAGCGCACCGCCGTCGTTCATGCCACCTTCTGCGGTCAGCGACAAACGCACCGCATCGCGGTCTTCGCTGGATTCGATCTGCACATCGGACGCGAGCACGGGGTCGGTCGGCGCCACCACGCTGGCCAGCAGCAGCGCGGCGGGCCAGGGCAGGCCCAGCACCAGATGAGCGGCCAGCATCGCCAGCACGATCGTCACCACCATGCCGGGCCCGGCCAGCAGCAGGGCGACGCGCCATGCCTTGAAGGTCGGTGGCAGCGCCAGGCGCAACCCCACGGCAAAGAGTGACACCAGCACCGCCAGTTCGGTGACGAAAACGCCTGACGCTGCATGCTGCGTCAGCGTCTCGATCCCCGGCCCGCCCAGCCACGTGGCGCCTGCCCAGCCGACCACCATGTAGATCAATGCTGGCGACATGGGCCACGGTCTGACGCTTCGCTCTGACAGCGCCAGCAGAAGCAGCACGCCGCCCAGCAGCAACAGCGCAGCGGTCAGCACTGGGCGTCCTCCGAATTGACGGGGCTGGCAGGGCCGCAAAATGTCAACGTCGACTGCAGCAGCATGTCTTGCAGCAGGCCTTACCGATGGGCTGCAACACCTTCCATCGCGTCGTGCAGCGCGATCACCAGCGCGCCCGGCGGGCAGGGTTTGGCAAGCACGACGAAAAATTCGTCGGCCGATGTCAGCGCGGCATAGCCGCTCAGCAGCACCACCGGCAGGTCGGGGCAGTAATCACGCAGCACGCGCGCCAAGCCCAGGCCGTCCATGCCGCCAGGCATCCTGATGTCCGACAGCACCACATCGAACGCGGGTTCGTCGGCGATCAGCCGCAGTGCGCCCTGCGAATCAGCGGCACGCCGCACCTCGCAGCCCAGCTTCCTCAACAGCACCGCGGTCATGTCGGCCAGGTCGTCGTTGTCCTCCACCAGCAGCAGTCGGGTGCCGTCGATCGAAGGTGCCCCGCCATTGAGCGCCGCCGGGGCGACGATGGCAGCCGGTTCGTCGCGCGCTGGCAGCAGCAGCGACACCGTGGTGCCCAACCCCTCGGTGCTGGTCAGCCGCGCGGTGCCGCCGGCTTGCTTGCAGAAACCCAGCACCTGGGCCAGGCTGAGCCCGGTGCCCTGGCCGACTTCCTTGGTGGTGAAAAAAGGCTCGAACACCTGCCCGGCCACGTTGTCGTCAATGCCCAGGCCGTCATCGCTGATGGTGATCAGCACATAGTCGCCGGCCGGCAGGTCGGGCACCTCGTCGTCGTGCGCGCGGCGTGCCTGCAGGTTCAGGTGACCGCCCAGCGGCATCGCGTCGCGGGCGTTTAGCGTCAGGTTGGTCAGCGCCAGTTCGAGTTCGTTGGTGTCGATGGTGACGCGCGGCGTGTCAGGCGCCACGGCCACCGTGACCTCGATGCGCGCGCCCAGCACGGTCTGCATCAGGTCCTGCAACTCGGGCAGCGCGCGCGCCAGATCGACCGGCTGCGCACTGACCGGCTGCTGCGCGGCGAAGCGCAGCAACCGCTGCGTCAGTCGGCTGCCCACCGCCACCGCGCGCAGCGTCGCGGCCAGCGGCGCCTGCAACTCGGCGGCGCTGCTCTGACGCTGCATCAGGTGGGCGCTGTTGCTGATCACGCCGAGCAGGTTGTTGAAGTCGTGCGCCACGCCGCCGGTCAGCCGACCGAGCGCCTCGATGTGCTGGCTGCGTGAGATGCGCTGTTCGGCCTCGCGGGTGCGCGTGACGGCTTCGGCGACCCGGCGTTCGAGTTCGCTGCGGGAGTGCCTCAGCGCGTCGGCAGCGGTGGTCAGCGCTGTGGCCACCTCATCGTACTCGGCGATGCCGGTGCTGTGTCCTGTCACTGGCTCACCCCCCTGCATGCCGCTCGCAGCGCGCTGGAGTGCATGCACCGGCTCAACAATTCGGCGCGCCGCCCACAACGCGCCGAACACCGCGACCCCCAGCAACAGCAGCGAACCCAGCACCACCTTCTGCACCGCAGGCGGCATGGCAGCAACCAGCGTCGGCTGCGGCAGCGCACTGACCAGCGTCCAGCCGCTCACCGTGGTGTGGAGGTAGGCGCTCATCGCCCGGCCGTCCGCCCCGGTGGCCTCGAATGCCAGCTCGCGGCCAGGGGCCAGCTGTTGCCGCACCTCGGGCGTCAAGCGGGGCGCGGCGTTGGCGAGCCCCCCGGGTTGCACCACCACGATCTCGCCGCCCGGCGCCATCACCTGAACCACCCAATCCGGTGGCAGGCCTTGCCGGGCGATCAACCGCTGCAACTCGGCGGGGCGCTGCGGGGTCGCCAGGTCGATCGCCGTCGCCAGCGCACGGGTGGTCTCGCTCAGCTGGCGATCGAGTGCCTGTCGCTCCGCGTGGTAGGTCTGGTTGATGATCCAAAGCGCCGCCACCACGCCCGGCACCAGCACCGACAGCACGAGCAGCAACAGGCGGGAGCGGATGGAAACGGGCATCGCAACGGTGTCGGAAGTGAATCAATTCGGCATGCGAGCCGTGTCGGCTCGCATGGCGCCCTCTGCAGTCATCGCAAGTCGCATCGGACCCCGACGATGGCAATTGTCGTTCCCGGCCTGCACGCCGGTGCAGCGCGTGCAGGTCTTTCTCGTGGGGTCAGCGTGCAGCGAGGCGCCCTTCGGCATCGGAGAACAGCACCTCGACCCGGCGGTTGCGCTGCCGCCCGGCTGCACTGCCGTTGTCGGCCACCGGATTGGCCTCGCCCCAGGCACGCACCTCGATGCGCCCGGCCGCGACACCGCCGCTCATCAGCTCGCGCTGGAAGGCCTGGGCACGGCGCTGTGACAGCTGCAGGTTCATCTCATCGCTGCCCACGCTGTCGGTGAAGCCTTCAATCAGCACCCGGCGCTCGGGGTGATGGGTCAGCACCTGCACCAGCTGCGCGACGCTGCGCTGCGCGCCCGGTAGCAGGGTGGATTTGCCGGTGTCGAACAGCACATCACCCAGCGTCACCACCATGCCACGGTCGGTTTTTTGGGCCTTCAGGTCGGCCAGATCGCGCTCCAGCCCCTCGGCACGACCGGCTTGTTGCAAAGCGAGCATGGCCGCGGCATCAGCTTGCTGTTTCGACATCTGTGCATCGGCTTGCGCGGCACGGGCATCGGCGGTTGCCATGTCGGCCTCCTGGGTGCGGGCCTGCAGCCTCACCTTTTCGCGCTCGGCAGTGAACTGCTGAACGCGCTCGTCGGACTGCGCCTGCATGCCGACCGCCATCGCGATCTCGGCGCGCTGGCGCGCCAGGTAGGCGAGGTGGCGTGTCTGATCGACATCGCGGTCGGCGGCCCAGGCCGTCTCGGCGCGGGTCAGCGCCTGCTGCGCGTTTTGCAGCTCGACCGCGCCGCTGCGCGCGACGTAGGTGTTGCTGCGCGCCTGCTCCAGCGAACTGCGCGCGGCAGCAATGTCGGGGTTCAGTTCGGGGGTGGTCTGGCAGGCGGCGAGTGCCATCACGGTGGCGGTGGCGATCAGGGTGCGGGTGGTGTTCATGGTGTGCTCCGGAAGTGCATGCAGGGGTCAGGGCGTCGGGCGGGGGGCTTGCTTGGCGGCCGCACGGTTGAGCTCGTCGCGCAGCGTTTGCAGGCCGGTCTCCAGCTCGGTGACCGCGAGCCGCGAGCGTTCAGAGCCTGCCTTGGCGCGAGCCAGCTGCGCATCGACATCGGCTTGCTCGGCCATGCGCAGCGCGCCGCGGTCGTCGCCGGCAGCGGCCAGCGCGCGGGCTTTCTCCAGCTTGCTGCGCGCTTCACTCAAGTTGACAGAGTCCAGTTCCGGCGCACCGGCCGAGCGGGCGGCTTCGACCGAGGCCGCACTGGCGGCGATCGAAGGCGCCGATGACTCGGTGGTGCCGCAGCCGGCCGCAACGGCGCAAGCGCCCAACAGCGCGGTGAGGGTGAATGGGTTCATTCGGTGTCTCCATGAGGTGTTCGACATTGAGTGAACCTCTCAGGCAAGCGACGCGCCCACATCGCCAGCGTGATCGACCGGGAACAGTCTTTGCCACCCTGCGCGAGCACGGCTGTTGACATCTGCGCTTGCTTTTTTCTCCCACCCACCGCCCTTACTGAAAGCGATGCCATGAAAGACGAACCGATCTACAACACCAGCCAGCCGTTCATGAAGCTGGTCCAGTCCAACATGGAACTGGTCAACCAGATGATGCCGAAACCGGAAGCGCTGTCGAACTCGATTGCCACTGGTGGCAAGTCGCTGTATCAACCCTCCGCGTTGACGAGCCCCTTCAACCAGGGCGCAGCATTTGGTCAGATGATGCAATCGATGATCAGGAACTACGCCGTCTTTCTGACCGAGTGGGGTCAGTGCTCGATGAACGCCATCGTGCACAGCCAGCAGGCTTTCCAGCACAGCGCCCAGCAGGCCGCCGACATGGCAATCGAAGCAAGCCGCAGCGCCGAAAAAATCAGAGCCAAAGCGGCTTGACGGCCCGCGCTTTGAAGGCCACATCCGGTGTGGCCTTCGAGCGCCTCAAGTCGTCTCGACAGGCCCTGGCGGGGCCGCCGGTTGGCCGGTCACCGGCAGCGTGATCGTGAACTCGCTGCCCAGGCCCTGACCTTCGCTGTGCGCCCTGACACTGCCACCGTGGGCGGCCACAAGTTCGCGCACCACCGTCAGGCCCAGGCCGAGGCCGTTGCCGTTGAAGGCGGCGGCATGCGTGTCCTGCACGAACGGGTCGAAGATGTGCGGCAGCGTGCGTGGGCTGATGCCGATGCCGTTGTCGCGCACCGTCAGCACCACGCTGTCGCCCACAGTCGCCATCGTCAGCGTGATGACACCTGCAGAAGGCGTGTACTTCGAGGCGTTGTCGAGCAGGTTGCGCAGCACCTGGGCCAGCCGCATCGGGTCGCCGTTGAGCAACAGTTCAGCCGTGGGCATATGAATCACGAGCTGCTGCCGTCGCTTGTCCATTGCCGGACGGCAGCTGTCGACCACCTCTTCGATCAGCGCGTGCATGTCCAGCTGCTGCCGCTCCAGCCGCAGCTTGCCGCCGTTGATGCGCGACACATCCAGCAGGTCGCCGACCAGCCGCGACAGCTGCGCCACCTGCCGCTCGATGACGGCATTCATTCGCGGCAACATCGGATCGCTGCTGCCGCTGCGGCCCATCACTGCCGACGCGGTGCGGATCGACATCAGCGGCGATCGCAATTCGTGCACCGCCCGCACCATGTTTTCGGTGTGCCGTTGCAGCGCACGTTCGGCGCTGGTCTGCGAGGCCTTGGCATCAAGGGCGCTCAGCAGCAGGTGCTCGTTGGCCTCCTGCAACTGCGCCTGCCGTTGGACTTGGTCGCCGGGTGTGTTCGGTGTCGACACCAGCGTTCGACGCATCGAATCGGGTGGTGCGGCCGGCGACTCCAGTTCGGCAAAGTTGCTCCGGTCAAAGAACATGCGGTGGCTCTGGTCGAGCCGCTTTGCGCGGTACATCGCGGCATCGGCCCGGTCGATCAGCGTGCACGCCTCATCGCCGTCGTCGGGGAAGAGGCTGATGCCGATGCTCGCCTTCAGGCTCAGCACTCGCTCGCCGATGCGGGTGGGCCGCGCCAGCGCCAGGTTGATCTTGTCGGCGATGGCCGCCGCGTCGCTGGCCTGCGCCACCTCGTCCAGCAGGATCAGGAATTCGTCGCCGCCGTGCCGACTGACGGTGTCCGATGCCCGTACCGACTCCACCATGCAGCGGGCGGCCAGCTTCAGCACCTCGTCACCCAGGGCGTGCCCGAAGGTGTCGTTGATCTGCTTGAAATGGTCGAGGTCGAGAAACAGCAGCGCCATGCGGGCGTTGCGGCGCCGCTTGCCGGCAATCGCCTGCGTGAAGCGGTCGAGAAACAGCATGCGGTTGGGCAGCTGCGTCAGCGCGTCGAGCTCGGCGACGCGCGAGACTTCCATCAACGCGCGCATCGCGCCTTCGGCATCGGTCTTCGCCTGCAGCACCGAGATCACCAGCCGCTCATTGGCCTCTAGCAGGTCAGCCACATGCGTCGACTTCAGCTGTGCCGACGCCGCGACGACACAGGCCTGCAATTGCGCCAGCACCCCCCGCGTGTGGTCTACCTCGGCACGCAACTCGGTGAGCTCACGTGTGGCGCGAGCGATTGCAGCGTCTGCGTCGTCGGGAGGGGCCGGCGTGTTCACGTTTTGAATCCGGCCAGATGTCTCAGCGCGCTGGCTCTGGTGCGGTGGGCACGGGGTCGGCGCTGTGGGGCGCTGGTGAGCCCTTGCGGGTCGGGCGGCCGCCCAGCAGGCCTTCGTGATCGGGCAGCATGCTGCCGACGACGATGCCTCTGTCATCGATGACGAATTCGCGCAACTCGTCGGAGTGCGCGCTGGCACGCACCTTGACCACCGCCATCACGCGGCGCAGGCGGCTCGCGACCTCGATGTAGCGCTGCACGATGATCGCGTCGGTCATGAACGCCGTGCCATACGGGCTGAAGCGCAGGTCGGTGTAGCGGTCTTCCAGCTCCGAGGTCATCAGCACCGTGACGCCGACATCCGTCATGGCCTTGACCAGACGCGACAGCGATTCACGGAAGTCTTCGCGGAAGGTCGGCGCCACCGACAGCTCGAAGCCCGACAGCGAGTCGATGACGACACGGGTGGCGCCGCGGCGGTGGATCTCTTCGAGCAGCAGCACGATGATCTCGTCGATCGACAGATCAGGCGCGCGGCTGTCGACCACGCCAACCAGACCGGCCTCGACCAGATCGGCAACCACCCGATTGCGCGAGCGATTCGGGTGCTGCTCGAACACCGCGATCACGCCAGCCTCGCCGAGGCGTGCGCCTTCGGCCAGGAAGGCGGCTGCCAGGATGCTCTTGCCCGACCCCGATGGCCCGGCCACCAGCAGTGAGTAGCCGCGCGGCAAGCCGCCGCCCAGCATGTCGTCGAGCGCGGGCACGCCGGTCAGTGCTCGCTGTGGCGTGAAGTGCGCCGACCCGTTGGCGACGCCATTCGCTGTCATGGTGGCGCCAGCAATTGACCGCGCGGCGGGTGGCGCGAAGATGCGCACGCCGCCGCTGTCGATGCGAAAGGTGTGCAGGCCCGGCAGAGTGGGCTGGCCGCGCATTTTCATGATTTCCATCTTGCGAACGACCGAGTTGCGCAGCGCGCTTTGGCGCAGCCAGATCAGCCCGTCGGCGACGGTGAACACCGGGTTCGCGTCGGTCTCGACGAAGTACTCGCCGAGCAGGAAGGTGGTGGCCTGCCAGCTCGTCATCAGCATGCCGAGCTGTTGCACGAACTGCTGCAGGTTGTTGTGCGGGCTCGGCACCTGGCTGGCCGATTCGCTGGCCAGGATCACCGAGCGGAACGAGTCGACGAACACCAGCGCCGGGCTATGGGTGGTGACTTCCTCCACGATGCGGCGCAGCACGCGGTCGAGGTCGCCGACCATCGCTTCCTCGGACAGGTTGATGAAGCGGATCGAGGTGTTGACCACTTCGTTGTCGAAAAAGCCGAATTGCTGTTGGTAACGCAGCATCTTCAGCGGCGGCTCGCCGAGCACGGTGAAGTACAGCGCCGGGCGCTCGGGCGTGGCCAGCGCGAACATGATCTGGTGCGCCAGCGTGGTCTTGCCGCAGCCGGGTTGGCCCGCGATCAGGTTGAACGAGAACTCGGGCAGCCCTCCGCCCAACACTTCGTCCAACCCCGGCACGCCGGTGGCCAGGCGGTTGATGGTCACTTTGGCACTCATGTCGTCAAGTCCTTTGCGGTGGGGCCGCTCGAAGCAGCGGCCCACACGGAACGCAGCAATCGTTCAGTAAGAGATGGTCCGACCATGCTGACCAGCAGGTCGTGGAAAGTTTCGAAAAGCAGGGCCGCGCCGGCTGTGGCCTCCAAATGCGATTGCTGCTTGAACACCGAATTCAGGTCGGACAGATTGACCGATGCCAGCGCGTGGTCATGCACCTCCATCAGCCACGGATGGCCCTGCGCCGCCACATACACACTGCGCTTGTAGAGGGCCGCGAAACCGCGCGGGCCAACGATGGGTGTCAAGGCCGCATCGATCTCCTGCCATGCCACAACGACAGCATCAGCGAGCCGGCCGGCATCTGCATAGGCGCTCACGCGGTGTGCTAAAGGGGGGGCGAGCGAGCCACTCGCAGGGCTTTCCATAGACATGTCCAGTGAACGTTCCTCATGGAGAGAGTGATGGTATGCCCCGTTTGTGGCAATCGCGTTCCACAACTCGATCAGGCGGCCGCTGACGCCGGGCGGCCGCTTCATCGAGGCTGTCGCTCAAGGCCGTGCTGGCGTGACATGGGAGTGGCTTGGTAGAGAGGGTGCATTGCGCAATCTTGGCAAGCGGTGTGCCCAATGGACACCGCGGTGTCCTGACCGGCAAGGCGTGAACGCGCCTGATCGGCAAAATTTACCGTAATGCAGGCCGCATCGGTAAGGCGACCCGAGTGGCCCGGCGAGCGGGCCTGTCGCTTGCCCGGGCAGTTGCGCCTGGCGCGGCACGGCACGGGGGTTGCGAACGCTCGGTGCAGACCCCTTGAGGAGCGGCCGCTGTGGTGACCCTGAATTTTCAAACCGATACCCGTCAAGTGCAAGCCCTGTCGCCGCGTTTCCAGCATGCGGTGCGGCTGCTGCAGCTGTCGTCGATGGACTTTGCTGCCACGGTGCGCGACGTGCTGGGCCAGAACCCGTTTCTGGAGATCGAGGACGGCGTGGCGGAGGGCGAGGGCGCCGACGTCGATGCGTTGGACGGTGACAGTGCTGAGGCCTTGGCTTCAGCTGCGATGCCGTTCGACGACCACGCGATGTCGTCGGACGCGGAGGGCCTTGCCGACGACCGCGGCGACGATCGCGACCTGTGGCTGGTCGAAGGCTCGTCGTCGCAGCGGCAGGCGGGCGATGGCGACGTGTCGGCGCTGGACCTGATGGCGGTTGATCTTCCGCTGAATGCGCACCTGAATGCCCAGCTCGATCTGCAACCGTTGGCGACCCGCGAGCTGTGGATGGCGCGCGCCATCGTCGAATCGCTCGACGACGACGGCTACCTGCGCACCCCGCTGGCCGAGCTGTGCGAACTGGTACCGCTGAATCCACCGGTGGACGCCGCCGAGATGCAAACGGCCTTGCAGCGCGTGCAGGCGTTGGACCCGGCGGGCGTGGGCGCTCGCAGCGTGGCCGAATGCCTCACGCTGCAGCTGCCGGCGATCGAATGCCCGCTGCTGCGCGGGCTGGCTGAGCGCATCGTGACCGAGCACCTGACGCTGCTGGCGGCGCGCGATGTGAACGCGCTGGCGCGTGCGCTCGGCGAACCGGCGTTGCGGGTGCAGCAGGCGTGCGATCGCATCCGCCGCTTCGATCCGCGGCCTGGCTGGCGTTTCAGCTCGATTCGCACCGCCTATGTGGTGCCCGATGTGGTGGTGAAAAAGGTGCGCGGCGAATGGCGGGTGCAGCTGAACCCGGCGGTGATCCCGCGGGTGCGCCTGAACCAGGTTTATGCCGCGCTGTTCAAGCGCCACCGCAGCACCGCCAACGCCGACATGGCCGGCCACCTGCAGGAAGCGCGCTGGACGGTGAAGAACGTCGAGCAACGCTTCTCGACCATCCTCGACGTGGCCGAAGCGATCGTCAAGCGGCAGCGTCACTTCCTGGAATTCGGGCCGATGGCGATGAAGCCGCTGGGCCTGAAGGAGATCGCCGATGAACTCGGCATCCACGAGTCCACCGTTTCGCGGGTCACCAACAACAAATTTATCGCCACCCCCAGCGGTGTGTTCGAACTGAAGCATTTTTTCTCGCGGGTGATGGTCACGGCCAACGGCAGCGCCTGTTCGGGCACGGCCATCCGCGGGTTGCTGAAAGACTTGATCGCCGCCGAGGCACCCGATGCGCCGCTGTCCGATGCCGAAATCACCCGGCAGCTGGCCCAGCAGGGGCTGGTGGTGGCGCGGCGCACCGTCACCAAATACCGTCAGCTGCTGCGCATCGACGCGGTGGGACGGCGCCGCCGCCAGGCCTGACCTTGTGGCAGAAACCGCTTGCGGCACGTCGCTTGCCATTAGTTACATCACCGGCGGCACCGTTTCGCTGTTGCAGCGCCGGACGGCTGTGCGCCGTGTGAACCTTGGAGCCACGTTTATGAATATCGACATGAATCTGATCAAGCGCTGGCCGCGGCCGGTCTCGCTCGACATCGCGATCCACTACGAACGCAGCGTGCCGGATCGGCGCGCCTATCGCCTGGCGCCATGTGACGGCACGTCGCAAGTTCGGGTGCAGCTCCCGCAGCACGGCGCCATGCCGCTCGAAGTGCAGAGCATGGATTGGTCTCAGCTGCCGGGCAATACGCTGTATCTGCGCAGCCTCAGTGTGCTCGCCGTGCACCTGTTCGGCGCGGTGGCGATGCCGCCGCGTGTGTGCGGCGCACCGCTGTGGCAGCACATCAATGTTGGCATCTCGACCGATGACCACAGCGCACACCCGCTGTATTTCGAGCTGGACGCCATCGACGACAGGCGCGCGGTGCTGCGTTACCGCTTTCAGCATCATCAGCCGCTGGTTCGCCGCGCGCTGGCTCTCGACCGGCTCGACGCCGACCCGTTACGTGCGCTGTTGCGTGTGGGAGCGACGCGCGTGCGCCCTGGTCTGACGCGAAACGCGGAGCCGATGCGCTCCGCGCCGCCGCCACGACACGTTCACGCGGCGGCCGACATGGCGCTGCGCGCGTGAGTGCAGCCACTGTGATCACGCGGCCATGATTGCGGTCATCGTTCCGGTGCATAACGAGGAGGCGTACCTCGCCGCCTGCCTGCGTTCGGTACGCGAGGCCTCGCGGCGCCGGCGCCTGGACGGCGAGCCCGTGCTGCGGGTGGTGGTGCTCGACAACTGCAACGACGGCAGTGCGGACATCGCCCGCGTCTGCGGCGCCCACACGCTGCGCTTGCAGGCCTGCAACGTGGGCGCGGCACGGGCACTTGGTGCACAGTGGGCCATCGATCGAGGCGCACGCTGGTTGGCCTTCACCGATGCCGATTCAGTGGTTGCGCCCGAATGGTTGTCGTCACAATTGGCGCTGCGCAGCGATGCGGTGTGTGGCACGGTCGCGGTCAGCAACTGGGGCGATTACGGTGAGCGCATGCGCCGCCATTACGACGCCACCTACACCGATGCCGACGGCCACCATCACATCCACGGCGCGAATCTGGGCGTTAGCACGGCGGCGTACTGCCGCGCCGGGGGCTTTCAGCCGTTGACCAGCAGCGAAGACGTGGCGCTGGTGCGTGCGCTGCAAGCCAGCGGCGCTGCGATCGCCTGGTCAGCCGCGCCCCGCGTGACGACGAGTGCGCGGCAGCTCTACAAAGCGCCACTGGGCTTCGGAGCCACCCTGCAGCGCATCGATGCCGAGAGCCGGTACCGTGCCGAGGGCCGTGAAATAGGCGCTGCCACTGCGTCATGAGCACCGCCAGTGCTGCCGTCAGGATGGTGTCGCCAACGCTGCTGATCCGCCTGCGCCGCGCGCTGGCCGATCAGGACCCGCAGGCTGAAGCTTGCGATCGGCTGAACGCACTGGTGGCTGCTGGCTTCGGCGATTTGCCACAGCCTGGTGGCGGCCAGACGCTGCTGCGCTGGCAGGCGCTGGCGGCGGTCTCCGAACACGATCTGTCGCTGGGCAAACTGTATGAAGGCCACACCGATGCGCTTGCGGTGATGCGCGAGTTGGCGCTGGACCGCGACATCGCTGCCGACAGCACCTGGGGGATGTGGGCGGCCGAGGGATCTGGCGCGCGCGCCACGGTGAAGTCCCGGCCCGACGGCCGAGTGTCGCTGCACGGCGCCAAGACGTGGTGCTCGGGGGCGGCGCGCTTGAGCCATGGGCTGCTGACCGCCTGGCCCACGAATGATGTCGGGCCACAGCTGGTGCGCGTGGTCATGAATCAAGACGGGGTGACGGTTGATGGCAGCACTTGGCGTGCTGTTGGCATGGCAGGCAGCGCCAGCGTGGATGTGTCGTTTTCAGGCGCGGTGGGTGATGCGGTCGGCGCACCCGGCGACTATCTGTCCCGGCCCGGCTTCTGGCAGGGCGGCGCGGGCATCGCGGCGTGCTGGTACGGCGGGGCGCGCGCGCTCGGCGTGGCGCTGCGCCACTCGGTCGCGCGCACGACCGACGCCACCCGCAGCCTGTTCGGCCCCTTGGCGGTCGGCCGTGTCGATGTGGCGCTGCACAGCACCGCGGCGCTGCTGCGCGATGCGGCGCAATGGATAGACGCCCATCCGCTGGCCGATGCCAGTGAGGTGGCGCTGCGCACCCGGCTCGCGGCCGAGTTGTGCGCCAAGGTGTTGCTGGACGAGGCAGGTCGTGCCCTGGGCGCCGCGGCCTACTGTCGCGACCGGCACTTTGCACGCATGGCCGCTGATTTGCCGGTGTTCGTGCGGCAAAGCCATGCCGAGCGGGACTTCGCCGCACTGGGCGAGCGGGTGGCGGCACCGCTGCCAGCCTCCCGCCATGGCACCGACGACAGCCCATGGGCGCTCTGACCGCTCGACGTGCCATCGAAGGCGTCGGCTGCACCGAATCGGTGTGGCGCGAGTGGCTGGATGCCCTGGACGTGCCGACGCTGGCGTGGAACGACTGGCTGCCCGCAACGGCACGGCTGGTGGTGGTTGCGCCGCACCCCGACGACGAGGTGCTGGCCTGCGGCGCGCTGCTGGCGATGCATGCGGCGCGCGGTGGTGAGTGCTGCGTCGTGGCGGTCACTGACGGCGAAGGCAGCCACCCCGGATCGAAGCGGTGGACCCCCCAGCAGCTGACAGCTGTTCGCCGCGCCGAAAGAGCCGAAGGCCTGCTGCGGCTCGGCCTGGGTGGCGCGTCGCTGCATGGCCTGGGGCTGCCTGACGGTGCGGTGCAGACACAGGCCGACGTGCTCCGATTGCGCCTGACCGACTTGTTGCGGCCTGCCGATGTGGTGGTCACCACCTGGCCGCTCGACGGCCACCCCGACCACGATGCCTGCGGTGCCGCCGCCGTGCAGACCTGCGCTGCCGTGGGGTGCCGCTTGCTCACTGCGCCGGTGTGGATGTGGCATTGGGCCGCGCCCGGGGATGCGCGTGTGCCCTGGCATCGGCTGCGCGCGCTGCAAGTCGATTCGGCAGCGCTGCAGCGCAAGCAGGCGGCACTGGAGGCGCATGTGTCGCAGCGCACCGCGCGGGAAGGCGGGCAGGGCCCGGTGCTCGGCGCTGAAATCCTGGCCCGGGCGGCACGCGAGCGCGAATACTTTTTCGTTTGAACCGAGGCCGCCACGATGTCGCACACACCTGCCTATTTCGACTCGATGTTCCATGCCGACAGCGATCCGTGGAAGTTCCGCACGCGCTGGTACGAGGTGCGCAAACGCGCACTCACCCTGGCGTGCTTGCCGAAGTCTCACTACGACGCGGCCTACGAGCCGGGTTGCGCCAACGGCGAGCTGTCGGCCGCGTTGTCCGAGCGTTGCTCGCGCCTGCTCGTTTCCGATGGGTCGGCCCCGGCGGTGCAGTTGGCCCGACAACGCCTGGCGGGGCTTGCGCATGTTGAAGTGCGGCAGGCCTGGGTGCCGACGCAATGGCCAGACGAGCAGTTCGACCTGATCGTCATCAGCGAGCTGGCCTACTTTCTGACCGCCGGCGCACTGGACGCCATGATCGGAAAAATCAAGGCGTCCCTGAGTTCGGGCGGCACCGTGTTGGCGTGCCATTGGCGACGGCGCAGCGACGACTGCGAATTCAGCGGTGACCGGCTGCACCGCCAGCTGGGCAGCGGGCTCGGTTTGCCGCACCTGAGCCGCTTGATCGAGCCCGATGTGCGCGTCGATGTGTGGAGCGCCGACCCGCGCTCGGTGGCGCAGCAGGAGGGTTTCGCGTGATGCGCCCGGCTACAGGCTCAGCAGCTGTGACAGCAACGCGTTGACCTGAGATTGCGCGCCGAGCCGAAAGCGCGCGCAGCTGCTTGTGCCCACCGGCGCGATGCGCACGCTGACGCAGCCCGCACCGGCGCGGGCGAACGCCGGCTCGTCGTTCACGTCATCGCCAACGATCAAGGCGTTCGGTGCGCCGCATTCGTGCATCAGCTGCACCAGCGCGTCACCCTTGTTCGGCGCATTTGACGGGGTGATGTTCAGCACACTGTGGCCGTGTGCCGCGGCGATGCCGGGCCCGTGCGCTGCGGTCAGGCTGTCGAGCCAGCGGCGCACCGAGGCGACGTCTGCCGATCGCCGGTAGTGCCATGCCAGTGATGCGCCCTTGTCTTCGACATCGACGCCGCGCTCATCGAACACCCGGGCCCACTGCCGCGCCTGCTCGCGACAGCCGGCGAGCGCGTGGTGCGGTGCCGGGAATGAGGTGCTGCCGGCCCGCTCGGCACCGTGATTGCCCACCAGGAAGCGCGGCTCGAAGCCGAGGCGAAGCCGGGCGTCGGCCACCGCCCGACCGGTGATCACTGCCACCGGCCAGCGCCGCGCCAGCGCTTGCAGCCGTGCGGCGGTGATGCGCGAGACCGCCGCATCGCTCGGCCGCATGACGAGCGGTGCCAGTGTGCCGTCGAGGTCGAAGGCAAGCAACGCATGCCTGTGGCTGAGTCGCCGCAAGGCCCGCAGCCCTTGCGGTGAGAAGAGCGATGCGGTCATGTCCCCGTCATGGTCTGCGCATGGCGGTGGTGCGGCGCGTGGTGAGCCAAGCTGGTCGGGTGGTGCGATGCATCGAGCGGATGCTGCGCCGTGGCCTCCTGCAGCAGGCTTGCCGCCCAGTGCTCTGCACTGTGCCGCTGCACCGTGGCGCGCAGGGCGAGCATCCGCGCGTGCTGCTCCGCGGGCAGCATGGTCAGCCCCTGGTGCAGGGCCTCGGCCACCTGCGCCAAGTGGTAAGGATTCACACACAGCGCGTCGATCAACTCGGCCGCCGCACCGGCGTGTTCACTGAGCACCAGCACCCCTTGTTTGTCGTCACGTGCGGCGATGAATTCCTTGCAGACCAGGTTCATGCCGTCGTGCAGCGGGGTGACCAGGCAGACGTCAGCGGCACGGTAGGCGGCTGTCACGGCGACGCGGTCATGGCAGGTGTCCAGCAGCAACACCGGTGTCCACCCCGGCCGCACATAGCGCGCGTTGATGCGTGCGACTTCGTCGTGCACCTCCGCCTGGAACGCGGAATACGCGGGCAGTGTCGACCGGGTGGGTGCGGCGATCTGCACGAAGCGCAGTCGGCCTACCCATTCGGGATGCCTGACCAGCAGCTGCTCGACCGCACGCAGCCGCTCGATCAGGCCTTTGGTGTAGTCGAAACGGTCGATGCCGACGATCAGCTTGCCGCCCACCGGCACCGACCAGCGCTGCGCAGCTTCGCGCCGGCTGTGCGCAACGGTCGGCATCGCCCCCACCTGTGCTGCAGTCGGCCAGGCGACCGACACCGCACAGTCGCGCACCTCGGTGAGCGAGCCCGCACGTTCCACTGGCCCGCTGACATCGGCGTCTAGCTGCAAACCGGCGCGCTGCACGCTGGCGTTGAAGTGATGCCTGTGAGTGGCCGTCTGGAAAGCCAGCGTGTCGCAGCCCAGCAATCCGGCAATCAGCTCACTCAGCCACGGGCAGATTTCCATTTGTTCCGGGTGTCCCCACGGGATGTGCCAGAAGCCCAGAATCCGCGCCTGCGGCAGGCGCTGCCGCACCAGCGCAGGGACCAGCGCGAGCTGGTAGTCGTGGACCCAGACGATCGGGTTGGCTCGCTGCGCTTCGTGCACCACCGCATCGGCGAAGCGCTGGTTCACGCGGCGATAGACAGCCCAGTCACTGTCGGTGAACGTCGGGCGCACATGAACCATGTGACACAAGGGCCACAACCCGCTGTTGGCGGCGCCGTCGCGGTAGCCGCGCTGCTCGTCGGCGCTGAGCCACAGATAACGCAACCGATAGCCGCCGAATAGATGCCCCGCGGTGGTGACTTGCCAGGTGTCGTCGGCGTCGGTGAATTGGCGGTCGGCATTGCCGCTGCCGTGGGCAATCCAGGTCCGGCTGCCGGCACCTCTTTGCATCACCGGCTCGATGGCGCTGACCAGACCGCTGGCCGGCTGCACCGCCTGAACGCCGTCACCTGCACGTTGAAGCGACCACGGTGCGCGGTCGGAGACGACGATCAGTTGCCGGTCGGGCAGCGTCGTGCCGGGCAAATGTCGCCATGGCGAACTGGCGGCTCGGGTCGTCTCGGCAAAGCGCGTCATGGGTAGTGCATGCGGTGGTGGAGGGCGGCCAATTCGGGCAATCGAGATACCCGCGCCCATCACCCAGCGGGCTGGCATCGGAATTGCCGCCTTTTCTGATTGAGCACCCGACGTTGGCGCGATTGCGCGACAGCCTTTGCGCAGATCTGCCCCAGAGGAATGTGGTGCACGCTGCCTCTGCGGGTTTGCTCACGGCGTTCGGCCGTGAACCCGTGGTGACGGACATGGGCGCTCTGCAAGAGCCTGCAGCGTCGGCAGCGCCGTTCGCCATGCCCGCACAGGCGCCACACGCCATGGGGTGCGCCGAGAACGTTGGTGCGTTGGTAGCCCGTCAGCGGGCGCGGCGCAATAGGTCGCGTCGGCGAGTGTCGTCCAGTCCGGCGGTCGCGCGCAGATCGGTGTCGACCAGGCCCGCGTCCAGGTCCTTCTTCGCCTGCACCATCACATCCTGCGGGTGTGGGTTGACTTCGCCGGGCCTCTCATCGCGTTCGCTGGGCATCGGCAACCGTTGACCGTCCTGGGCCGGACGGGATCCTGGTGCGGTGGGCGACCGGGCCACGCCGACATGGGCGTTGGGCTTTTGGGTCCGCGCCGATCGTTTGGCTGGCGGGGCCGAGTTGACGGTGGTGGGAGGCTGCGGTGCGGTCTGGCGTTTCATCGGAAATCCTGTCGGTAAGTCTTGCCAGGGAGCGTGGCAAATCGTGCGCCCGCAGGGCGAATCGCTGTCTCAGCCGGCGCCGCTGACGCGGTGCTGCCAAGCGGCGAGCCTGTCGATCAGCGCCTGCGGATCGACAGGCTTGGTGTAGTGGTGGTCGAAGCCTGCGGCCTGCGAGCGGCGCTGGTCTTCTTGCTGCCCCCAACCGGTGAGCGCCACGATCAGCATGTCGGCGCCCCACGGTTCGCGGCGCAGGCGGCGTGCCACCTCGTGGCCGTCGAGCCCCGGCATGCCGATGTCGAGCAGCGCCACCTGCGGGCGCACCTGCGAGGCCAGCGCCAGCGCGCTCGGGCCATCGCTGGCCACATGCACCGTGTGGTGCTCCAGGCCCAGCAGCATCGCCAGGCTGTCGGCCGCATCCTGGTTGTCGTCGGCAATCAGGATCGACAGTGCAGCCTTCGGTTCTGTCGTGCTGCCAGTGTGCTGTGGCGCCGCCACGTCGAGCGGCACGGGCTTCGATCCGGTGAGCCTGACAGGCAGCAGCAGGCTGAAGGTGCTGCCGCAGCTAAGCCCGGCGCTCGCCGCGACCAGGCGCCCGCAGTGCAATTCGACCAGGCCGCGTGACAGTGCCAGCCCGATGCCCAAGCCGCCGTGCGCGTGGTGGCTGGCGTTTCGCAACGGCGAAAACATGTCGAACACATAGGGCAGCTGTTCGGGCGTAATGCCGACGCCGTTGTCGCTGATGGCGATCGCCAGGGTGTCGGCATCGACCTGCGCGGTGATGCCGATGCGGCCACCAGGCTCGGTGTACTTCGCGGCGTTGAGCAGCAGGTTGGCCAGCACTTGCGACAGGCGCACCTCGTCGACCTCGACATCGATCGACGGCAAGTCGATGTGCAGCGTGTGGCGCTTCTCGTCGAGCAGGGGCCGGGCGGTCTCGATGGCCGTCTGCACCACCTCACGCAGAGGCTGCTCACGCAGGCTCAGCTCCAGCCGACCGGCCGAGATGCGCGAGATGTCCAGCAGGTCGTCGAGCAGCCAAGCCATGTGCCGGACCTGCCGGTTGATGATGTCCCGGCTGGCAGCCAGTTCGTCGGGGGTCAGGCCCGGGTGGCCGAGCACCGAAGCCGCGCTGCGGATCGGCGCCAGCGGGTTGCGCAGCTCGTGCGCAAGGATCGCCAGGAATTCGTCCTTGCGTCGATCGGCTTCGCGCAGCGCTTCAGACGCTTGCCGCGCCTCGGTCACGTCGATGTGCACACCGACCCATTCGCGCACCGACCCGTCGATGTCCAACACCGGCACCGCGCGCACCGCATAGCGCCGCCAGCTGCCATCGAGGCTGCACACGCGGTGCTCCCATTCGAAGTTTCGCTGCTGGGCCACGGCCTGCTTCCAGGCTGCCAGCGTCGGTGCTGCGTCGTCAGGATGGACGGCGGCCGCCCAGCCATGGCCCTGGTACTGCGCCAGCGTCTGTCCACTGATGGCCGCCCAGCCGGGCTGCTCGCCGACCATTTCACCCTGCGCGGTGTTGGTCCACATCAGGCCAACGGCGCGCACGGCAGCCTTGAAGCGCTCCTCGCTCAGGCGGCGGGACGATTCGGCCAGCTGCAGCCGGGCCTGGGCCTCGTCACGCAGGCGTTGCTCGATGCGCAGCGTGGCGCAGATGCAGAACAGGCCGACCACCGCGCCAGCGTCGTCGCGCACCGGGTGGTAGCTGAAGGAAAAACGGGTTTCAACCGGCACGCCGTCGCGCTGCACCGTCAACCGCAGGTCGTCGATCTGCACGCTGTGACCGGCATCGACCCGGTCGAACAGCGGGCTGATGATCTGCCAAAGCTCGGGCCAAACCTGCCGCATCGGCTGACCGAGCGCTGCCGGATGACGCGTGCCGAGGATCGGTGCGTAGGCGTCGTTGTAGAAAAAAATCCGCTGCGGGCCCCATGCGACGAACATCGCTTCGCTGGCGCCGAGGATCAGGCCGGTCAACAGCCGCAATTCGGCCGGCCAGTCGGCGGGCGCACCGAGCGCCGCGACGGCGGCGCTGTCGACACCGTCGCGCAGCAGCCGTGCCGAGGCCCCGGGGTGATCGAGGAACGCAGGCGTTGGCGAGACGGGCATGCCCGATGGTATGCGCCGCTCATATTCGACCGCAAGTTGATGCGAAGGCAAATTGGCGTCGGTCCGGCACGCCGTTTGCCGATGGGTGGCATGAAATGCCTTTGCGAATCTCCTCCTCGACGCTTTGCGATGCCGATCCCGATGCCGCTGCACAGCGCGGCGCTGGACATCAGCCAGAGTGCCCACAGGAACGGCCTGCTGGCGCGGTTGCCCGAGGCGGCGTGGCAGCGCTGGCTGCCACAGCTCGAATGGGTCGACCTGCCGCAGGGCCACGTGCTGCATGAATCGGGCACGTCGCTCGCGCACGCCTACTTCCCGACCACCGCCATCGTGTCGCTGCTCAATGTGACGCAGGACGGCGCTTCGACTGAGATCGCTGCGGTCGGCAATGAAGGCGTGGTCGGGGTGTCACTGTTCATGGGCGGGGTGTCGGCCTGCAGCCGTGCCGTCGTTCAAAGCGCCGGCTTCGGGTTGCGGCTGAAGGCGCATGCGATGCGCGCCGAGTTCGAACGTTCCTCGGAAGTGATGCAGGTGCTTCTGCGCTACACCCAGGCCCTGATGACGCAGATGGGGCAGACGGCGGTGTGCAATCGCCACCACTCGATCGACCAGCAGCTGTGCCGCTGCCTCCTGCTGAACCTGGACCGGCTGGGCGGCAACGAGATCGTGATGACGCACGAGCTGATCGCAGGCACCCTGGGCGTGCGCCGCGAAGGCGTTACCGAGACGGCGCTGAAGTTGCAAGCGGCCGGATTGATCCGCTATGCGCGCGGGCACATCACCGTGCTCGACCGTGGTGGTCTGGAGCGCCGCGCCTGTGAGTGCTATTCGGTGGTGAGAAAGGAATACGACAGCCTTCTGACCGACCAACTGGCAGCCTGATGCCCTCCAGCCCGCCGCGTTGCATTCGGCCGCGGAACTTCGCTGCACCGCGGTGACGCCCTGGTCGGTGCCCGTCGCCCCTCTATCATTGGCGATGCTCGGGCGATGCCGCCGCCACCGCGGTTGTAGCTCAGCCTGAGATTGCCTCTTTTACCGCCCATGCCGCGCCCGATCACTGCTGCTGCCTCCCGCTTTTTCACCGCCGCATGGGCCGCCCTGGCGGTTTCATTGACGGTCATCCCCGCCGCACAGGCCCAGCTTCGGGTCGAGATGTCGGGGGTCGGCGCCTCCCAGGTGCCGATTGCGGTGGTGGGCTTCCGGCATGAGGAAACCCTCGCGCAGCCGCTGTCGCAGATCGTGCGGGCCGACCTGGAGCGCAGCGGCCTGTTTCGCGCGGTCGATGCACCGGGCGTGCTCGACGAGGCCGCCCAACCGGCCATGGCCGACTGGCGGCGCCGCGCCGCCGATGCGCTGGTCGGCGGCTCGGTGACGCGGCTGGCCGACGGCCGCTACGACGTGCGCTTCAAACTGTGGGACGTGGTCAAGGGCGCTGAGCTGGGCGCACAAAGCACGGTGGTCGCGGCCGCCGACCTGCGGCTGGCAGCGCACCGCATCGCCGACTTCATCCATGAAAAGCTGACCGGTCAGAAGGGCGTGTTCTCAACGCGCATCGCCTACGTCACCCGGATGGGCAAGCGCTACACGCTGAACATCGCCGATGCCGATGGCGAAGGCGGGCAGATCGCCTTGAACAGCGCCGAGCCGATCATTTCGCCGGCCTGGTCACCCGATGGCCGCGAACTGGCCTATGTGTCGTTCGAGACCCAGAAGGCGGTGGTCTACGTGCAGGACGTGGCCAACGGCAAGCGGCGACCAGTCGCGAATTTTCGCGGCTCGAACAGCGCACCGGCCTGGTCGCCCGATGGCCAGACGCTGGCGGTGACCTTGTCGCGCGACGGTGGCTCGCAGATCTACCTGATGGGGCGCAACGGCGACAACGTTCGCCGGCTCACGCAAAGCATCGGCATCGACACCGAGCCGGTGTTCTCGCCCGACGGCCGCAGCATCTACTTTGTCAGCGACCGCAGTGGTGGGCCGCAGGTGTACCGCATCCCGACGGGTGGCGGCGCGGCCGAGCGGATCACCTTTGCGGGCAGTTACAACATCAGCCCGGCGATCAGCCCTGACGGGCGCACCCTGGCCTATGTGTCGCGCGAAGGCAATGCCTTCCGGCTGTATGTGCAGGACCTGTCCGGCGGCGCGCCGATGTCGGTCAGCAACACCACCGACGACGAGAGCCCGAGCTTTGCACCGAACGGCCGTTCGATCATCTATGCGTCGCGCGCGCAGGGCCGCGATGTGTTGCTGACCACCTCGCTGGACGGCAAGATCAGATCGCGCCTGGTGTCGTCGTCGGCCGATGTGCGCGAGCCGGTCTGGGGGCCTTACGGGCGCTGATGGCTGCCTCCGGTTGGCCGTCGTCGATGCGCCTACTCAGTTGTTCTGCTGTCCCGTACCACTGATAATTTGTTCACTTCACAAGGAGTCCTCATGAACACGAATTCCATGCCATTTCGCCCGACTCAACGACTGCTCTGGGCTGCGCTGTGCGCTATGGCGCTGGAGGGCTGCGGTTCCAACGTGAAGCTCGACGACAAGAACGTGCCGGTGGAAACGCGCAGTGGCACCGGCGTCGACACCAGCTCGGCAGGCACGCCGCAATCGCAGGTCACCCCGGTCGATTTGACGAAAAACAGCGGTGGCACTGGTTTGTTCGCCAGCACCGGCAAGGTGGTGTACTTCGACTTCGACAGCTACACCGTGCGCGACGACGCCCGCCCGGTGATCGACGCGAACGCCAAGGTGCTGGCGGCGAACAAGACGGCGAAACTGGCCGTCGAAGGCCACACCGACGAACGCGGCGGTCGCGAATACAACCTGTCGCTGGGTCAGAAGCGCGCTGAAGCGGTGGTGCGTGCGCTGACCCTGGCGGGTGCGACCGATGGCCAGCTGGAAGCCACCAGCTTCGGCAAGGAGCGCCCGGCCGTCGCCGGCAGCGACGAAGCGGCTTATGCGAAGAACCGCCGCGTCGAGCTGGTCGCCCGTTGAGGGCGTGCCGATGAGCGCCGCGCCGGTCAGGCGGAACACGGGGGTGGCGCCTTGGACGACCGCTGCCTGTTTGGTGCTGGCGCTGTCGGCACCGGCTGCACAGGCTGGGCTGTTCGATGACGACGAGGCGCGCCGCGCGATCCTCGACCTGCGCCAGAAGATCGAGCAGAGCAACGAGCAGGCCCGTGCGGCCCAGGCCGAGCAGATTGCGCAGCTGCGTGCCAGCCTGGCCGACCTGAGTCGGCAGCTTGACCTGATGCGCACCGAAAACGCCAGCCTGCGCGGCCAGGTCGAGCAAATGGCGCGCGACGTCAGCCTGATGCAGGTCCAGATGAAAGATCTGAAGCAAGGCTACGACGAGCGCCTCGCCCGCGTCGAGCCGCAGAAGGCCTCGGTCGATGGCCGCGAGTTCACGGCCGACGCCGAGGAAATTCGTCGATACGACGCCGCGATGGCACAGGTGCGCAGTGGTGACTTCGCCGCTGCCGCCACCTCGCTGGCGGTGTTTCGCAGCCGCTACCCGAGCAGCGGCTACGGCCAGTCGGTGCTGTTCTGGCTGGGCAATGCGCAGTACGGCAAACGCAGCTATGCCGACGCCATTTCGTCGTTCCGCAGTTTCGCCACCAGCTACCCCGGCGACCTGCGTGCGCCCGAGGCGCTGCTGGCGATCGCGAACTGCCAGTTCGAGCTGAAAGACACGAGGGCCGCGCGCCGGGCGCTTGATGAGCTGTTCAAGACCTATCCGGACTCCGAGGCAGCGCAAGCGGGCAAGGCACGTCTCGCTGCGCTGAAGTGAACGCGCCGCAGGCCATCGACGACGCGCCGGTGGCCGATCTCGAACGCCGCTTTGGCGGTCTGCGCCGGCTGCACGGCGATGCGGCCTACGACCGTTTGCGCGCGGCCCGCATCGCGGTGGTCGGCCTCGGTGGCGTGGGCTCCTGGGCTGCCGAAGCGCTGGCGCGCTGTGGCGTGGCGGAGTTGACGCTGATTGACCTGGACCATGTGTCGGAAGGCAACATCAACCGCCAGGTGCAGGCGCTAGGGTGCACGGTCGGCCAGTCCAAGGCGCTGGCGTTGTGCGAGCGCCTGGCCGACATCCATCCCGGCTGCGTGTTGCGGCCGATCGAGGAATTTGTCGAGGCGGGCAACTGGCCGGCGCTGCTGTCGCAGCCGGTCGATGCGGTGATCGACGCTTGTGACCAGGTGCGTGCCAAGGCGGTGCTCGCCGCCTGGGCGATCGGTACGGGTACCGCCTTTGTCAGCGTCGGCGCCGCCGGCGGAAAGCAACACCCGCAGGCTGTCGAGGTCAGTGATCTGACTGATGTGACGCACGATCCGTTGCTGGCCTCGCTGCGCCAGCGCCTGCGTCAGCACCATGGCGCCGCGCGCCACGGGCCCATCGGCATCCGCTGTGTCTACTCTCGTGAAGCAGTGCGTCAGCCGACCGCGTCCTGCGACACCGAAGGCAACCTGAACTGCCATGGCTACGGATCGAGCGTGACAGTGACCGCGACCTTCGGCATGGTCGCCGCAAGCGAGGTCGTGCGTGCCTGGTTGAGTCGCCAAGTGCCGCCGCTGCGCACACACGCGCCGCCAACAGGCGCGGAAGTCGGGCTATAATTCCAGGTTGTTCCGGGGTTGTTAGCTCAGTTGGTAGAGCAGCGGACTTTTAATCCGTAGGTCGTGGGTTCGAGTCCCGCACAACCCACCACCGGCACACATCGTTTTCATCCGAAGGCGTCAAGCTTCGGGCTCTTAGCTCAGTTGGTAGAGCAGCGGACTCTTAATCCGTAGGTCGAGTGTTCGAGTCACTCAGGGCCCACCAAAAATTAAGTGTTGAAGATCAACGGCCTGGCGGAAACGCTAGGCCGTTTTGTTTGTGTCGACGACCTCGCGAGACCGCGATGTTCATGGCATCAGCACAGAATCGGCACGCGCTGAGACTGGTGCCGACAGCCACGCGCTATGGTCAACCGGCAGGTTGCGAATCGATGCAAAGAAGGCGACATTCGACGCCGAATATGCATCAATCTTTGCCCTCCCTGCTGTTCCCTGAGTACCGGCGCCGCGTGCTGGGGCTTTTGCTGCTTCGCCCAGATGAGGCTCTGCATGGGCGTGAAATCGCGCGTCGGACAGGCCTGGCCCCAGGCACCATCACCCGCGAGCTGACGAGGCTCGCAGAAGTGGGTTTGCTCAAACGCGAGAAGCGCGGCAACCAGCAGCTGTACAGCGCCGACACCGGCGGGCCAATCTTCGCGGAACTGGCGAGCATCTTGCGCAAGACCTCCGGCATGGCCGACGTGCTCGTTCAAGCGCTCGCGCCGGTGGCTCCGAAACTTCGTCTTGCATTCGTGTTCGGCTCGACAGCACAGGGACGCGAAACTGCTGGCAGCGACATCGACCTCATGCTGATTGGCGACATCAGCTTCCGAGAGGTTGTGGCGCTTCTCTACTCCGTTCAAACGACGCTTGGCCGCGAGGTGAATCCGAAGGTGTACTCGGCCATCGAGTTTTCTTCGAAGGCATCGGTGGAGCCGTTTCTCGCCGACGTGCTGGCCAAGCCAAAAATATTCTTGATCGGGAACGCGCATGATCTTGAAGAACTTGCTGGGCGTCAGCCTTGACGCCGTTGCCGCCGACAAGGTGTCGGTGGGAGTGCTCGTCGCTGCCGCCGAGCGCAACATTGCCGATGCACAGCTCCAAGGGCTGAGCAGCGAGAACCGGTTCGACGCCGCACACAAAGCGATCATGCAAATGGCGATGGTGGCCTTGAACGCGAATGGCTACCGGACGCTGAGGAGCAAACCCGGGCATCACCAGACGGCGATCTAGACGCTATCGCTCACCGTGGGTCTTCCGCAGCCGAAGGTCATCGTTGTTGATGCGCTGCGCAAACAACGCAATCTTTCGGACTACTCTGGTGATTTGGTGCCCGACGCGGCGGCGGCAGAGTGCGTAATGAGCGCGAAGGAGCTGCTGGCCCACGTCAGGTCATGGCTCAAGGCGAACAGACCCGACCTGCTTTGATGATGGTCCAACACTGGCACAAATTTGGCTGACCGCAGGCGCTGAATTTCGACTCTTTATCCGTAGGTCGAGTGTTCGAGTCACTCAGGGCCCACCAGTCAAAACAACGGCTTGCCAGCAATGGCAGGCCGTTTGTCATTTGTAAAACGACACATGGTTTGAGGCTTCAGACCGCCTGTCGTTTTTTTCTTGTTTTGGTGCAACTGTGCTTCAGCGCAGAGCCAACCGGTCAGACCTTCGGCACCGAGACGCTGGCGTTCACCAGGCTCAATCTGCTGCGCGCAGTGGAGCAGTGACAGCAGTCAATCTGCGGCTGAGCCAGATCACCATCGAGCGGCTTCTGGACTGGGCCGATTGCATCGCCCGATACGACCGGCTGCACGCCCTTTTTCTACCTCGCCGGCCGTATTTCTCGACCGCTGGCTATGGGCTGGAATTCAGCGCGAAACAGGTTCACCGGGTGTTCAGCCGGGACTGCCGATTTGCCTGCATGCGAAGGGTGCGGTTCAGAAGGCATCAAGCCCCCAGCTTCCACCCCAGCCACTCCCGCAGCACCAGCCGCACCCGCTCGAAGCCGGCCGAGGTTGGCAACCACGCCAGCTGCGGAATGTCGGCCTTCGTGGCCAGCCCCATCGGCGCGGCTTCGATGCGGATGCCGCTTTCGGCCGCCGCTGCGTCGAACAGCGCCTTGGCGCGCTGCATGTGCCAGCCGCGCGTCACCAGCAACACATGGCGCACGCCTGCGGCCTGCAGCAGTGGCAGGCTGCGCACGGCGTTCTCACGGGTGTCGCGTGACTCGGCCTCGACCCAGCGCAGCGGGCGGCCGTATTCCTGCGTGGCGATTCGCGCGGCCACGTCGGCCTCGGCCGCACCGCTTCCGTTGCCCCAACCGGTGCCGCCGCTGAAGCCGACCGGCCAGCCGGTTTCGCGGCCGAGCCACAGGCCGTAGCGCAGGCTCTCCAGCGAGTAATGCGACAGGCTGCTCATGCCGTATTCCGGCGCATACGGCTCGACCCCGCCACCCAGCACCAGGATCGCGACCTCGCTGCGGCCATTGCGGTTGCTGGCGGCAGAAGCACCGGTTGCTGAGCGGCCCTCTGCACGCAGCGCGGCGATGCGCTCTGATCGCAGCGGTGGCGAGGCGGCGAGCAGCAGCGGCTCGATCACGTGGGCGAAGCCGGTGCAGGCGGTCAGCCACAGCCCGGCAACGCTGAGAGACACCACCAGCCAGCCCCAGCCACGGCGCGCCGGCATCAGCCGCGCACCGATCAGCACCGCCAGCAGCAGCGGCACCGGCGGCAGCAGCAGGGCGGTCAGCACGGGCTTCCAGGTCTCGATGCCGAGCAGGTTGATGAGGTCGTGCAAGCGGGGTTCCTTGGCCTCTGCGGGGACAATCTTCATTGTGAGCGAGCGTGAGCGCATGACACGATAGGCAGCTGGGCCCGTGGCATCGCTCGGTTGATGTGGCAGGAGACAAGCAGTGAAGTGGTTTCGGCGTTTCGGTTGGGCGGGTGGGGCGTTGACCGTGTTGTGGGTGCTGGCGTGGGCGATCGTGCCGCCGGTGCTGAAGTCGCAGGCGCAGCAACGCCTCGGTGAAGCGCTCGGTCGCAGCGTGACGCTGGGCGGGGTCAGCTTCAGCCCCTGGTCGCTCGAACTGACGCTGCGCGACATCGTGATCGGCGGCGCGCCCGGTGACGCGAAGGCGCTGCCGCTGCTCAAGGTGGCGCGGCTGTATGTCAACGCCGACATCAGTTCGCTGCTGCACGCCGCGCCGGTGGTCGAGGCGTTCGAGATCGACGCCCCCGAACTGCGCGTTGCGCGCACCGCACCGGGCCACTACGACATCGACGACCTGATCGCTCGCCTTCAAGCCACCACGCCCGAGCCGCCGCCCTCGGAGCCGTTGCGCTTCGCCCTCTACAACTTGAAGGTCAGCAATGCGGCGGTGTACGTCGATGACCGCCCGGTGCATCAGCAGCACAGGCTCGAAGCACTGAACCTGGGGCTTCCCTTCCTCGCCAACCTGCCGTCGACGATCGATGTGAAGGTCGAGCCGCGGCTCGCTTTTCGCTTCAACGGCACCCCGTTCGACACCGGCGCGCAGGCCACACCGTTCGCGCAGACCCGGCAGGCGACGCTGCAGTTGAAGATGGGCGAGCTCGACCTGCTGCCCTACATCGGCTACCTGCCCGAATCGCTGCCGGTGCGTTTGCGCGGCGGCAGCGTCGCGGCTGATCTGGTGCTGGACTTCGCGATGCCGCTCCATGCCGAGCCCAGCGCCGCCCTGCGTGGCAGTGTCGGCGTCAACAACCTGGCGCTGGACGACGCTGCGGGCGCGCCGCTGCTGGAATGGAAACGTCTGGCGGTGGCGTTGCGCGAAGTCAGGCCGCTGCACCGCGAGCTGGCTTTCGGTGCCATCGAACTCGACGCGCCCACATTGCATGTGAACCGCGACGCGGCGGGCCGCTTGAACCTGGCCACACTTGCTGGCACGCCATCGAAGGCCGCTGCGGCGCCTGCGGTCGTGGCTTCGGCTGTCACGACATCGCGCGCACACGCCGCGCCATGGAAGGTGCAGGTCGATGCCTTGCGGCTCAACGGCCTGAACGTGCTGTGGGCCGATGCGAGCGTGTCGCCACCGGCCGCGCTGGCGCTGCAAGCGGTTGATTTGAAGGCCGGTCCGCTGGCCTATCCCTTCGCAGCGGATGGCGCGATGCCGCTGAGCCTGCAAGCCACGCTGGCCGGGTCGGCGGCGGGTGCACCAGCACAGGGCAGCCTCACGGTTGATGGGCGCGCCAGCGACCGGCAGGCGCAGCTCGATGTCAAGCTGAGCGCATTCGCATTGGAGGCCTTGGCGCCTTACGTGTCGCAGTCGCTGCCAGCCCAGGTGAGTGGCAGGCTGGCCGCATCGGCGCAGCTGAACTGGGCAGCGGGCGACGCGCCCAAGCTCACGGTCGCGCATGGCGAGATCACGCTCGACGATCTGCAGATTGCCGATCGCGTCGTCGCGCCCGCCAAGGGCAAGCCAGCCTCGACGCCGCCCGCCATTGCGTTGAAGCAGTTCGCGGTGCAGGGTGCGGATGTCGATGTGCTGGCGCGCAGCGTCACGCTGGCCAGCGTCAAGGTCACGCAGCCAGCGCTGGCGATGTCGCGTGACCGCGAAGGCGTGTGGAATGCGCAGCGCTGGATCAAGACCACTGCACCGGCCGCTGCGCCAGCACGCCCTGTCGCTGCTTTTGCGACGACACCTGCGTCGGCACCCGCGCCTGCACCGGCGTCGGGAGGCGATGTCGGCTGGCGCGTCGATCTGCGCGATGTCGGCATCGATGGCGGATCGTTGCGCCTCGACGATGCTTATGTGGTCGGCCTTCCCGACACCGAGCCGGTGCGCATCGATGTGCGCGCGATCCAGCTCGCCGTGCAAGCCTTGACGCTGAACGGCGCCCGCACCATCGCACCAGCCAAGGTGCAGTTCAGCGCCCGCCTGCTCGGCCCGCGCGACATCGATCAGGCGGCCAGCCAGGCCAGCGACAAATCGCCGGCGGTGGCGCTGGGCGCCGCGACGTCGGGCGTGCTGGACTGGCGCGGCCAGCTCGGCCTGCAGCCGCTGATGGCCAAGGGCGCGCTGACGCTCGATCGCTTTCCGTTGCAGGCGTTCGAGCCCTATGTGCGCGACCAGTTGCCAGTGCGCCTGCTGCGTGCCGAGACGGGCATCAAGGCCAGTGTGTCGGTCAAGGCGCTGCCCGCGGGGCTGGACATTGGTGTCACCGGCGACGTGCTGCTGGCCGACGTGCTGGTGCACAGTCGGCCGGCTGCTGGCGCCAAGCCTGGGTTCGGCAACACTGATGAGCTGCTGAGTTGGCAGTCGCTCAAGCTCAGTGGCGTCACCCTGGCGATGGCGCCCGGGCGCGCGCCGGTGATCGACATCACTGAAGCAGCGCTGGCCGATTTCTATTCCCGTCTGGTGATCACCGAAGACGGGCGCTTCAACCTGCAGGACATGTCGGCGAGCCGGGCTGCGGCGCCGGGTGACGCGGCCAGTGCGCCGGTGGCAACGCAGGCACCACCCGCGCCCTCTGCCGTGACCGCGAGCCCCGCGGCTTCGGCCGCTTCCGGTGTGGCCGCCATCGCCGCGACCCCGGCGACGCCGATGCAGCTGAGCATCGGTGCGACCCAGCTCGCCAACGGCCGCGTCGACTTCAGCGATCACTTCGTTCGGCCCAACTACAGCGCCGAGCTGACCGAACTGAACGGCAGCCTGGGCGCGTTCCGTTCGGGCTCGCGCGAGATGGCCACGCTGGCGCTGCACGGCCGCGCGGCTGGCACCGCGCTGCTCGACATCTCCGGGCAGCTGAACCCGACGGCCCAGCCGCTGGCGCTGAACATCCGCGCGAAAGCGACCGACCTCGAACTGGCACCGTTCTCGCCGTACGCGGGCAAGTACGCCGGCTACGCGATCGAGCGCGGCAAACTCAGCATGGACGTGTCGTACGCGATCACTGCCGATGGCCGCCTGGAGGCGAAGAACCAGGTGATCCTGAACCAGCTGACCTTCGGCGAGCGCATCGACAGCCCAAGCGCCACCAAGCTGCCGGTGCTGCTGGCGGTGGCGCTGTTGACCGACCGCCACGGCGTGATCGACCTCAACCTGCCGATCAGCGGCTCGCTGAACGACCCACAGTTCAGCGTCGCCGGCATCATCGTCAAGGTCATCTTCAACCTGATCGAAAAAGCCATTACCGCGCCTTTCTCGCTGATGTTCGGTGGCGGCAGTGAAGACCTCAGCGAAGTGGCCTTCGGTGTCGGCGTGCCGTATGTCACCGAGTCCGGTGCCGCGGCGCTGGACAAGGTGGCGCAGGCACTGGCCGATCGGCCCTCGCTGAAGATGACGGTGACCGGCGTGTCCGATCCGGCCACCGATCGCGACGGCTATGTGCAGGCGGCGCTCAATGCGCGCCTGGCGCAGGAACGCAAGAAGGAGGCGGCGCGCTCCGGTGCGGCAGCCACGGCGGCCCCTGCGCCCACGGCGCCGGTGGTCGCTTTGGTATTCGGCGCGGGCGAGCGCGATGAGCTGCTGAAGGCGGTCTACAAGGACACCGACATCCCGGACAAGCCGCGCAACCTGGTCGGGCTGGCCAAGAGTCTGCCACCTGCTGAAATGGAAGCCTTGCTGAAATCGACCATCGAAGTCACGTCCGATGCGATGCGCCAGCTGGCGCTGCAACGCGGCCTGGCGGTGCGCGATGCGCTGGTCGCCAAGGGCTTGCCGAGCGAGCGGCTGTTCATCGCGGCGCCGAAGGTGCGCAGCGCGGCCGACGGTGCCGAAGCCTGGCTGCCGAGCGCCAAGCTGTCGCTGACCAATGACTGACGCCTTGAACGTGCGCCGCGTCTTCAGGCTTCGCATTCAGGCAGTGCTGTCGGGTGCCGCTGTGCTCGCGTTGGTGTGCGATGCCCACGCTCAAGCGGGCCCGCCCGCCACGGTGCTTGACACTGTCGTTATCTCGGGCCAGCGGGCGCGCGAGCCCTCGTTCGACGTGCCCTCGGCGATCTCGGCTGTGACCCGTGACGCGATCGAGAACGCCGGCCCGCAGGTCAGTCTGGCCGAGGTGTTGAACCGGGTGCCGGGCATCTCGGTGTTGAACCGCAACAACGACGCGCAGGATCTGCAGATGTCGATCCGCGGCTTCGGCGCGCGCTCGACCTTCGGCATCCGCGGCGTCAAGGTGCTGGTCGATGGCATCCCGGCGACGATGCCCGACGGCCAGGGCCAGGTGTCGAATGTGGCGCTGGGTTCTGTCGGGCGCATCGAGGTGCTGCGCGGCCCGTTGGCGCAGCTGTACGGCAATGCCGCCGGTGGCGTGGTGCAGGTGTTCACCGAGGACGATGCGCTGGTGCCGACGGGCACGTTCAGCGCCACGCGCAGCCGCTTTGGGCTGTGGAAGCTCGGCGTCAAGGCCAGCACCAGCACGCCCGCTTACGGCTTGACGATCGAAGGCGCCGAATTCCACACCGATGGGTTCCGCCCGCACAGCGAGTCCACGCGGCGCCAGCTGAATGCGCGCTGGCAAAGCCAATGGACAGCCGACACCCATGTCGCCGTGGTGCTCAACGTGCTCGACCAGCCGATGTCGAAAGACCCGCTGGGCTTGACCGCCGCGCAGTTCCGCAGCCACCGCGCGGGCAGCAACCCGGCCTACCTCGCGGCGCTGGCGCAGGACCCGCGCAAGACGGTGCGGCAGCAGCAGGTGGGCACCTCGATCGAGCACCGCTTGAGCGACGCCACTGCGCTGTCGGCGCGGGTCTACATCGGCTCGCGCGAGCTGGCGAACGCGCTGTCGATCCCGATCGCGGCGCAGGGCACGCCGACGTCGAGCGGCGGCATCGTGGACTTCGACCGCACCTACGGCGGCGCGGCGCTTCAGGGCAACCACCGCATCGCACTCGGCGACGGCCGCGCTTTGAAGCTGACCGCAGGCGTCGAGGTGGAAACCTACCGCGAAGACCGCCAGGGCTACGTCAACACGCGTGGCGAGCGCGGTGCCCTGAAGCGCGACGAGGTCAACACCGTGCGCAGCACCGATGTGTTCGTGCAAGCGGCCTACGACCTGACCTCCACGTGGACGCTGACCGCCGGCGCGCGGCACAGCCATGTCAGGTTCGACTCCGCCGACCGCTACATCGCTGCGGGCAACCCCGACGACAGCGGCCGGCTCGCTTTCAGCGCGACCAACCCGGTGGCAGGCCTCGCCTGGAAGGCGACGCCGACGCTCAATCTGTACGCCAATATCGGCCGCGGTCTCGAGACGCCGACCGTCAATGAGCTGTCGTACCGACCGGGTGGCCAGACGGGTCTCAACACCGACTTGAAAGCCTCGCGCAGCCGCCACGCCGAGGTCGGCGCGAAGTGGAAGATCAGCAACTACCAGCGCCTTGATGTGGCGGTGTTCGACATCGAGACCGACGACGAGCTCGTCGTTGCCAGCAACGCAGGCGGCCGCTCGACCTTCAAGAACGCCGGGCGCACCTCGCGGCGCGGCATCGAGCTGTCGCACGATGCCCAGCTCAGCGACACCTTGCACAGCGTCGTCAGCCTGACCGCGCTGCGCGCACGCTTCGACGACGCGTTCGTCAGCGGCTCGGGCAGCGGCGCTGCCCTGGTGCGCGCCGGCAACCGATTGCCCGGCACGCCTGATCGCCATCTGTACGCCGAACTCGCCTGGACCCCGAATCAGCCCTGGGGCGGCTTCAGCGCTGCGGCCGAAGGGGTGCACACCGGCCGGCTGTACGTCAACGACACGAACACCGACGCCACCTCGACCCGCACGCTGTTCAACCTGCGCGCCCGCTGGAAGCAGACCGTCGGTGGCTGGCAGTTCAGCGAGCTGTTGCGCATCGACAACCTGACGAATCGGTATGACGCCGGATCGGTCATCGTCAACGAAGGCGCTGGTCGCTACTTCGAGACCGCACTGCCGCGCACCTGGACCGCCGGCATCACCGCGACGTACGCCTGGCAGTGACCACCGGAAAGAATGCCCGGCCCACGGCGACCCAGGGTCTTGGATTGCTTCCGATAATCCGCACATCAGATCGAAGGAGATGGTCATGGCACAAGAAGTCATCACACTGGGCGGCGGTTGTTTCTGGTGCACCGAGGCGGTGTTTGAGCAGGTTGAAGGCGTCACCGCGGTCGAATCGGGCTACAGCAATGGCCAAGTCGCCAGGCCCACGTACGAGCAGGTCTGCAGTGGCAACACCGGCTGCGTCGAGGTGATCCGCGTGGCTTTCGACAACGAGCGCATCAGCCTGCGCGAGGTGCTGGAGATCTTCTTCGTGATCCACGACCCGACCACGCTGAACCGCCAGGGTGCCGACACCGGCACCCAGTACCGCTCGGGCATCTACTTCCATCGGCCGGAGCAAGAGGCCGTGGCCCGCGAGGTGATGGACGAGGTCGACCAGAAGGTGGCCGGCAAGCTGGTCACCGAGCTGCTGCCGGTGGCCGACTATTCACGCGCCGAGGATGACCACCAGCACTACTACGCGAACCACCCGACCCAGGGCTATTGCGCGATGGTCGCTGCGCCGAAGATCGAGAAATTCCGCAAGACCTTCGCCAGCCGGGTCAAGCAGACCGCGTGATGAAGACCGCCTGGCCCCGCGTGGCCTTCGCTGCGGCGCTGTGGTTAAGCGCGCTGCTGGTGCAATCGATCGGGTTGCTGCACGGCTATGTGCATCCGCAGGGCGGATACGCCCACCAGGCCGGGCAGGCGCAGGCCGGTGTGCGCCTCGGCGCTGACCCCGAGGCGATCACGGCAGCGCAGCCAGCGCACGGCTGGCTGCAGGCGATGTTTGCCGGTCACCACGGCGGCAGCGCCGGTTGCACCCTGTTCGATCAGCTGACGCACGCCGACCTCCTGCACGACCTGCCGGTGCTTGCCCTCGCCTTTGCGGCGCCGGTTCAACCCGACGCCGTCCATGCCGCGTGGCACCACGCCACGCAAGTCACGGGCTTCCTCGCCCGCGCACCGCCCGCGATCGGCTGAATGGCGCTTGCCCGGCCGCTGGCCGGGCTCACACGCGCGTTCTGACTCCCTCACGCACGCCGCTGTCCGCGACGGACCGCGGTGTCACCTTATTCAAAGCGTCATCGGTGCGCCGGGCCTTCAGGTCGCGCGTCGGTGTTCGCATGTTCCGAGTTCCTCATCATGCACCCACGTTTTCATCCTCCGCGCAGCGCGCTGGCGCTGTCCTTGAGCCTGGTCTTTGCGGCCGTTGTTCCGCGGCTCGCTCAGGCGCAGAGCCGCGCCGATGCACCCTCTGCGGCCACCACAGCGCCGCCGTCACGCACCCTCGACACCGTCGTGATCACCGGCAACCCGCTGGGCAGCGTGCAGATCGCGGCACCGGTGTCGGTGCTCGCAGGCGACGGCCTGGTGCTGCGACGCGGCAGCTCGCTCGGCGACACGCTGTCCGGTCTGCCCGGTGTCTCGTCGACCTACTTCGGGCCCAACGCCAACCGGCCAGTGATCCGCGGGCTCGACGGCGACCGCGTGCGCATCCTCAGCAACGCGGGCGCCTCGATCGACGCCTCGTCATTGAGCTACGACCATGCGGTGCCAATCGACCCGCTGATCGTCGACCGCATCGAGGTGCTGCGCGGCCCGGGCGCGCTGTTCTACGGCGGCAGCGCGGTCGGCGGTGTCGTCAACACGCTGGACAACCGGATTCCGCGTGCGCCACTGTCCGGCTTCTCCGGTGCGGCCGAAGCCCGGCTGGGCGGCGCCGCCCGCGAGCGCAGCGGTGCGGCGCTGATCGAGTCCGGCAACGACCGCTTTGCCGTTCATGCCGATGTGTTCGGCCGCGACACCTCGAACCTGCGCGTGCCGCGCTACACGCCGGTGGCGGATGGCGTGCCATTGGACCGCAGCCGACGCGTGCGCAATTCAGCGGCCGAGACAAGTGGTGGTGCGCTCGGTGGATCGCTGTTCTTTGGTGGCGGAGCCGAGCCCATGCGAGGCCACATCGGCTTGTCGGTGGACACCTATGACAGCGACTACGGCATCACCGCCGAGCCCGATGTGAAGATCAAGCTGAAGCGCGACCATGTCGGTTTCGCCAGCGAGCTCAAGATCACCGACGGCCCGCTGCGGGCCCTGCGGCTGAATGCCAACTACACCGACTACCAGCACAAGGAAATCGAAGGCAGCGGCGCGGTTGGCACGGTGTTCAGCAGCACAGGCTACGACCTGCGCCTGGAGGCCGAACACGCCCAGGTCGGCCCGCTGCGCGGCGTGGTCGGCGTGCAGCACGAGGACTTCGATTTCTCGGCGCTGGGCGAGGAGGCGTTCGTGCCGAAGACGACTACCCGCAAGACCGGGCTGTTCGCACTCGAAGAGCTGGCCTGGGTCGGCGGCACGCTGTCCACAGGCGCGCGATTCGAGTACGCCGAAGTCGATTCCAGAGGCGATGTCGGCGCGGGCTCGCCGAAGTTCGGCAACGCGCTTCAACGCAACTTCTCCTTGCACAGCTTTTCGCTCGCCAACGTCACCCCGCTGTCATCCACGTGGTCGTTGACCGGAACGCTCGGCACCACCGAGCGCGCGCCCACCTACTTTGAGCTGTACGCCAATGGCGTTCATGCCGCGACCGGATCCTACGAGCAGGGCAACACCCGCTTGAAGGCCGAGCGCGGCAGCAACCTCGATCTGGCGTTGCAATGGAAGACGGAAACCGATCAGCTGCGCCTGGGCACGTTCTATTCACGCTTCTCGCGCTTCATCTCGCTCGATGCGTCGGGCGAGCGGGTGGATGAGTCCGGCACGGTGGTGCCCGACGGCACACCCGACAGCGTTCCGTTCTATCGCTTCAACTCGGTCAAAGCGCGCTTGTACGGCGTCGAGATCGAAGGCCGCAAACGCCTGCTCGATGTGCCGTGGACGCTGGATGGCACGACGAAATTCGACGCCACCCGCGCCACCAACCGCACGACCAGCGAGCCGCTGCCGCGCGTTGCGCCGTGGCGGCTGAACCTCGGACTCGATGCGGCACGGGGCCCGTGGGCGGCGCGCTTCGAGGTCGATCATTCGGCGCGTCAAAGCCGGGTGCCCGACACCGACCGGCCGACGGCGGGCCATACCCTGGTCAACCTGTCTCTGTCGCAGCGCATCAGCGTGAACCTGGCTGACGCGATCTGGTTCGTCAAGTTGACCAACCTGGGCAACGAGCGGGCGTTCAGCGCCTCGACGATCCAGACGATCCGTGGCCTGTCGCCGTTGCCGGGGCGTGCGCTGCAGGTGGGGATGCGCGTGAGCTTCTGACGCCGCGAGCTTTCTCAAAAACCGCCGGATCAGGGGGCCAGCCGCTCCCTGATCCACCGTTGCTCTTGCAATTGGTATCGCAGCCGGTCGTGCAGCCGCGACCGGCGGCCTTGCCAGAACTCCCAGCGGTCAGGCACCAGGCGATAGCCGCCCCAGTGCGGCGGGCGCGGCGGGTTCAGCAGGTACTGCGCGCCGTAGGTCGCGGCATTCGTGACCAGCACGCTGCGCGAGGCGATCACTTCGCTTTGCGGCGAGGCCCAGGCGCCGATGCGCGAATCGAGCGGGCGCGAGGCGAAGTAGGCATCCGACTCGGCCGCATCGACCTTCTCGACCCGGCCTTCGATGCGCACGACCCGCTCCAGCTCGACCCAGTGGAACTGCAGCGCGGCCTGCGGCTGCGCCGCGAGCTCGTGGCCCTTGCGGCTGTCGTAGTTGGTGTACCAGACGATGCCGCGTGCGTCGCAGCCCTTGATCAGCACCACGCGCGTCGAGGGCCGCCCATCGGCGCCGACGGTGGCCAGCGTCATCGCATTCGGCTCGGGCAGCTCGCCGCTCAAGGCCTGCTGCAGCCACAGCTCGAACTGCGCCAGCGGGTCGGCGAGCGACGCGCTCTCGTCGAGTTCGGCACGTTCATAGCTCTTGCGGAGATCGGCGATGTGGCTCATCGGTCAAGTATAGAAAGCCCCCCTGTCCGATGTCAGTGATGCCCCTCTGGTGCGCCGGACGCGTTGCCTGCATCCTCGGAATCTGGTTCTTCAGAACGACAGGACACAGACGATGACTTCCGGGCCCGCGATCATTGTGTTGGCGGCTGGCCTCGGCTCCCGCTTCCAGGACGCCGGACACAAGCTGAGCCAGCCCTTGGGCGGCACCAGTGTGCTCGGCGCCACGCTGGCCCAAGCGATCGGCAGCGGGCTGCCGCTGGTGGTGATCACCACCGAGGCGCTGGTGGCGGAAGCGGCTCGCCATGTCGCCCGCCAGGACATCGTGGTGCTCGAAGCGGCGTCAAGGTTGGTCGAAGGCCGCAGCGACCTGCGCGCGGTCAACGCCCGGCTCGGCATGGGCGCATCGATCGCTGCCGGAGTCGCTGCACGCTCGAACGCCGATGGCTGGCTGGTGCTGCCGGGCGACATGCCCTTGGTGCAACCGGCCACGCTTTTGCAGGTGGCCGCCGCGCTGCGCGATCACACGATTGCTTACGCCCAGCTCCACGGGCAGCGCGGTCACCCGGTCGGCTTCAATGCCGAGCTGTATTCCGAGCTGGTCACGCTGCAAGGCGACGAGGCCGCGCGCCGCATGGTGTCGCGCTACCCGGCGCACCCGGTCGAGGTCGACGACCCGGGTGTGCTGGTCGATGTGGACACCGTGGCCGACCTGGCGCGGGTGCGCGTGTTGTGGGCGCGCGAGGAGGCGGTGCCGCAATAGACCGCTTGTTTTCGTCACATTGGGCATCGCGCTCGCCATGGGGTCAGTGTCATGACCCGCAAGCAACGAAACACGATTCCGCTCTTGTCACCGCCGATCGATGCACGTAGGCGTTGGAAGCGGTCACGGTTTTGGGCTGTCTGCGCCCGCATCGCCTGTCTTTCTGGATGTGGCTGCGATTCAGTCGGTGATCGACTGCATCCAGATTTGAACTTATCTCGTAAGTGGTACAGCGCAACTCGACTCCCCGGAGCGGGCACGCCATTCAGGTCGCAGCACCTTGGTGCTGCGCGTGAACCCCACAACCTAGAAATGAGACACCACCCATGAAAACAACACAGACGCCATCCACTCGCCTGCTGCCGATCATCGGCGCGCTGGCCGCTGCCTACGGACTCAGTGCGGCGCTGCCGGCGCACGCTTCCAGCCACCGCGAGGCACCGTCGATCGGAGGCTCGTCGCGCGTCGATGCGACCGACTTTTACATGTTTAACAGCTATGAGACCGGCCGCGGCGACTTCGTCTCGATCATGGCGAACTACCAGCCATTCCAAGATCCATACGGCGGCCCGAACTTCTTCCCGCTCGACCCGAACGCGCTGTACGAAATCCACATCGACAACAACGGCGACGGCAAAGAAGACATCACCTTTCAGTTCCACTTCAAGAACAACTTGAAAGGCACTGCCGCATCGCCAGGCATTCAGATTCCGATCCCACCCACCGCGAGCACACCGTTGGTGGCGATTCCGCTGACTCAGGCCGGTGGAGTCACCGTGCCGAATTCGCCCAATCTGAATGTGAATGAAACCTTCACCGTCGACATCATCCGCGGTAACCGTCGTACCGGCACCAAGGCCGCGATCACCAACGTGGCGGGCGGCTCGGCCACCTTCGACAAGCCTGCGGACAACATTGGCAGCAAGACCATCCCCGACTACACCGCTTACGCCAATCAGCATATCTACAGCGTCAACATCCCTGGCTGCTCGATACCGGGCAAGGTGTTCGTCGGTCAGCGCAAAGACCCGTTCGCCGTCAACGTGGGGGTGATTTTCGATCTGGTGAACGTGCCTTTGTCCGTCATCACCAACCCAGCGTTGAAAAATGCCGCGCGCGACCCGGCGAACAACGCTGGTAAAGATGTCCTCGAAGACAAGAACGTCACCACCCTGGCCATCGAAGTGCCGAAGTCTTGTCTGACCTCCGGCACCGATCCTGTCATCGGCGGCTGGACGACGGCCAGCCAGCGCCAAGGCCGCCTGCTGAACCCGATTCCACGTCGCGGCCACGGCACCACAGCCGTCAACGGCGGCGCCTGGACCCAGGTGTCGCGCCTGGGCATGCCCCTGGTCAACGAGGTGGTTATCGGCTTGCCTGACAAGGATCGTTTCAACGGCTCTAAGCCAGCGGGGGATGTGCAATTCGCCACGTACGTGACGAATCCGACGCTGCCGCGCCTGCTTGAGATTGCTTTCGCCACGCCCGCCGGCGCGATTGCCCCGACCAACCTGCCGCGCACCGACTTGTTGAACGTGTTCTTGAACGGCATCGCAGGGGTCAACCGGCCGACCACCAGCCTGACCTCGGCTGGCCTCGTTCCGGCTGAAATGCTGCGCCTGAACACTGCCAACGCTGCAGTGCCCTTGGCTTCGCAAAACCGCTTGGGCGTGGCCGGTGAGCTGGTGCGTGTGGGCGGTGCAGCCAACCTTGGCAGCGCCGTGGACTTGGCCGGGTTCCCGAACGGTCGCCGTCCGAATGACGACGTGGTCGACATTTCGTTGATCGCTGTGGCGGGTGGGCTTTGCCTGGCCAACAGCGTCGGCAATCTGTCGGCGATCAACGCCACCAACAACGCCAACGTGCTGGGCTTGAACACCTTCACCATTCCCGGCGCCACGCCGACAGTGTTGTCTTCGACTTGCAATGTCGCCGCCGTGCCGCAAGGTGCCACCGCACTTTCGCTGCATGACGGTATCGACCAAGCAGTCGACACGCCGAACTATGTGCGCACCAGCACCTTCCCGTACTTTGCCAAGCCGATTCCCGGCGCCGGCACGAACTAAGGAGCCCACCATCATGGCCAAGCAAACCTTGCTATTGATGAGCTTCGCATCGGTGCTGTTGACCGCTTGCGGAGGTGGTGGTGGTGGTGGTGGATCCATCCCGGTCACTGAAGCGGTGCCTGCGGCCGCGTCCAGCGACCCAGTGGCGGCCACCAACTATGTCACCGCGTTGACGGCAGTGCCTGCGACAACGACCGACACGCTGGAGCCAGTCACGGTTCCCGACACGCTGGCCTCCAGCGACACGACCGAGCCGGCTGCCATCCCCTGACGAACGGTAAGAGAGGGTAAGAGAGAATCCCGGCGCGATGCCCCTTGCGGGGCAGCGCGCCGGTTTTTTGAGTGAGTCCCACAGGAGCGAGGGCGATGTTTCAAGTTTCAGCCTGGCGCTTCGCTATGGTGCTGGCCGGTGGCGTGCTGGCGGTGTGGTGGAGCCAGGGCGCGCATGCCGAGCCGCTGAACCCGACCCGGGACACCGAAGTGATCGAGATACTGCCCGCCGGTGGCAGCTCAGCCGAAGACCGGCAACTGAGGCGCTTGTGGGTCAATCACCCCACCGACGTGGCAACGGCCGTGTCGTTGGCCCGGCGCTACCTTTCGCGGGCGCGTGATCTGGGCGACCCACGCTACGCCGGGCAGGCGCTGGCCGTCCTGCAATCGTGGCCGAATGCGAAAACCGCACCCGACGATGTGTTGCTGTTGCAGGCCACGGTGCAGCAGTACCTGCATGAGTTCGATATTTCGGCCGGTCACCTGGAGATGCTGGTGGCGCGCCAACCCGACCACGCGCAGGCGTGGTTGACGCTGGCCACGGTGCGCCGTGTGCAGGGCCGTTATGCCGCCTCCAACGCGGCCTGCCTGGGTCTGCAAGCGGCCGGCGCGCGCCTCGAATCGCAAGCCTGCCTGGCCGAAAACGCCAGCCTGCGCGGTGACAACGAGTCGGCGCGCAGCATGCTGCAGCAGCTGCTGACGCCGCCACGCTTGCCCGCATCGACAAAGTCCTGGCTGCTGACCACGCTGGCCGAGCTGGAGCAGCGTGATGGCAAGCCCGAAGCGGCTGAAGCGGACTTCAAGAAAGCACTCGAAGCCGAGACCGGTGGCTACACGCTGCTGACCTACATCGACTTTCTGTTCGAACAGGGCCGTGAAGACGAAGCCCTGGCGTTGCTGGTGCCGCAGCCGCGCACCGACGCGGTGATGCTGCGGCTGGCGATGGCCGGTGCACGGCTGAAAACGCCGAACGCGGCCGTCGATGCCCGACTCGTGCGCGACGCGATGGCGCAGGCCAATCTGCGACCGGGTGCGCGCGGCACGCATGCCCGCGAGCAAGCCATGTTCGCCTTGTGGGTCGATGGCAAACCCGCCGCTGCGCTGGCACTGGCGCGTGAGAACGTGCGCAAGCAGCGCGAACCGCTGGACCTGCTGGTGCTGGCGCATGCCGCGCGCGCCGCGGGCGACGCCAAGGCGATCCGCGAAGCCGATCAACTGCGCAAGGAGATGGGTCTGCACGACCAGCGCCTCGATGCCTTGCTCTGAGGTGTCGGTGACATCGATCGTTCGACGCAAGTGGCGGGCTCTGGCATGGCTGGTCTGCGGTCTGGTGGCCGGCCCGGCAATGGCGCACAAGGGCAGCGATGCCTACCTGCAGCTGAAGCTGGGCGGAGCGGCATCGACGCTGCGTGTCGATCTGGCGCTGCGCGATCTCGACGCGGTGCAAGACATCGATGCCGATGCCAATGGCCAGCTGACTTGGGGCGAGGTGAAGGCCGCACTCCCGGCCATCGAGCGCTATCTCGCGGCCCGGGTGCTGGTCGATGGCTGCCAGTGGCAGTCGGTGGCGACGGGTCTCGAACGTCGCGCCGATGGCGTTTATGCGGCGCTGACCTGGTCGGGCAGCTGTGCGGTCGACGCCACGTTGCCGACGATCCGCTACAGCGCGCTGCGCGAGATCGACCCGACGCACCGCGCCATCGCCAAGATCGAGCGGCCTGGCAGCGATCCGGTGGTGCAGGTGCTCGACCCGACCAAGGTGTTGCCGCCGGCGGCGAAGGCCGCTGCGTCGGCTGCGGGCGTGGGCGTTGCCGCAGCGGTGTCGGCTGGTGTCACAGCGAGCGGCCCTGAGGCCGGTGTGACGGCGGCTGCTCAGCCGGAGCCGACAGCGTCTGCTGGCTTCGTCAGGGAAGGCATGCGCCACATCCTCGGCGGCTACGACCATGTGCTGTTTCTGCTGGCGCTGCTGCTGCCTGCGGTGATGCGCCGAACGACGACGGGTTGGCAGCCGGTGGAGCGCCTGGCGCAGGCCATCATGCCGGTGGCGGTGATCGTGACCGCGTTCACCGTCGCGCATTCGGTGACATTGACGCTGGCCGGCTTGAAGCTGGTGTCGCTGTCGTCGGCGTTCATTGAACCCGCGATCGCGGTGACCATCGTGCTCGCCGCGATAGACAACCTGACGCCGATTTTCCGCGGGCGCCGGGCCGTCGTGACCTTCTTGTTCGGCCTGATCCACGGTTTCGGTTTCGCCGGCGTGCTGGGCGAGCTGAACCTGCCGACGGTGCAGTTCGCCTGGGCGCTGTTTCAGTTCAACCTGGGCATCGAGTTGGGGCAGTTGTTCATCGTCGCGATTGCTGTCACCGCGCTGTTCGCATTTCGACGACAGGCCTGGTATCCGTTCGTGGTGATCCGCGGTGGCTCGGCGGTGGCCATCGTCATCGGCTCGCTCTGGTTCATCGACCGCACGGCCAACCTGGCGATCCTGCCGTTTTGACGCTTAAAATTTCCGGCTGCACAGGTTCAAACAGGGCGCGGTTGTGGACCGCGCTTTTTCTTTTCCGACGGAGCTTTGATGATCTCGATTCAGTTGCCCGATGGCTCACAGCGCCAGTTCCCAGGCCCGGTGACGGTGGCCGAGGTGGCTGCGTCCATCGGTAGCGGGCTGGCCAAGGCGGCACTGGCCGGGCGGGTGGGCAGCGGGGCTGCGGCCAAGGTGGTCGATACCAGCCACCTGATCGAGCACGACACGGCGCTGGCCATCATCACCGAGAAAGATGCCGACGGGCTCGACGTCATCCGCCACTCGACGGCGCACTTGCTGGCGCATGCTGTGAAAGAGCTCTACGCGGATGCGCAGGTGACGATCGGCCCGGTGATCGAGAACGGCTTCTTCTACGACTTCTCATACAAGCGCCCGTTCACGCCGGACGACTTGGCTGCGATCGAAGCGAAGATGACCGAGCTGGCGAAGAAGGACGAAAAGGTCCTGCGCCGCGTGCTGCCGCGTGATGAGGCGGTGGCGCATTTCAAGGGCATCGGCGAGGCTTACAAGGCCGAGATCATCGCCAGCATCCCGGCCGGTGAAGACGTGTCGCTCTACCGCGAAGGTGGGTTCGAAGACCTGTGCCGCGGCCCGCATGTGCCGAGCACCGGCAAGCTCAAGCACTTCAAGCTGATGAAAGTGGCCGGTGCCTACTGGCGTGGCGACCACCGCAACGAGATGCTGCAGCGCATCTACGGCACCGCCTGGGCCACCA
>JANMXL010000093.1:0-9189 GCA_031380885.1 Burkholderiales bacterium
CGAGAACAGGAAGTCGTTCAAATAACTCATCACGTGCTTGCGCTGGCCCGCGAACTCCACCCATTCGCTGCCCGGGCTGATCGTGTCGGCGAGCGTCGCGTCGAGGTTCAGCGTGCTGCGCATCTGGTCGAAGTAGGCGACTTCGATCTTGCTGCCCTGGCGCACCTTGCCGCTGTCGGGCTGCAGCTCGCCGAGGATGAGCTTCAGCAGCGTCGTCTTGCCCGCGCCGTTCGGGCCGATCAGGCCGACCTTGTCGCCGCGCAGGATGGTCGCGCTGAAGTCCTTGACGATCAGCTTCGGCGTCGCGTGGTCGTTGAACTGCAAGGTCACGTCGCGCAGCTCGCCGACGATCTTGCCGCTCGGCGCGCCCGAGTCGACCTCCAGCCGCACCTGGCCGAGTGAGTCGCGCCGCTTCTGGCGCTGATCACGCAACACCTCCAGTCGCTGGATGCGCGCGACGCTGCGCGTGCGGCGCGCTTCGACACCCTTGCGGATCCATACCTCTTCCTGCGCCAGCAGCTTGTCGGCGCGCGCGTTGGCCAGCGCGTCGGACGCGAGCTGGTCTTCCTTCAACTTCTCGTAGGCGCTGAAGTTGCCGGGGTAGCTGCGGATGATGCCGCGGTCGAGTTCGATGATGCGGGTGGCCACGCCGTCGAGAAAGGCACGGTCGTGGGTGATCAGCATCACGCTGCCCTTGAAGCCGCGCAACAGTTCTTCCAGCCACGCAATCGAGTCGAGGTCGAGGTGGTTGGTCGGCTCGTCGAGCAGCAGCACGTCGGGCACCGCCACCAGCGCCTGCGCCAGCGCCACGCGCTTCTTCATGCCGCCCGACAACTGGCCGATCTCGCGCGAACCATCGAGGTGCAACTGCGCCAGCGTGGTGTCGACGCGCTGCTCCCAGTTCCAGGCGTCGAGCGCTTCGATGCGGGTTTGCAGGGCATCGAGGTCAACGCCGTCAGCGTGCTCTTCGTAGGCCTGCCGCACCGCGCGCGCTTCGGCCACGCCCTCGCTGACCGCATCGAACACGCTGTGCCCGGGATCGAACGCCGGTTCCTGCGGCACGTAGCAGATGCGCACGCCCTGCGTCATCTGCAGCAGGCCGTCGTCGAGCTTTTCGAGGCCGGCGATGATTTTCAGCATCGACGACTTGCCGGCGCCGTTGCGGCCGATCAGGCCGAGCCGCTCACCGGTATCGAGCGAAAACGCCGCGTTGTCGAGCAGGGCCACGTGGCCGAAAGCCAGGTGGGCATTGGAGAGGGAGAAGACAGCCATGCCTCGATTGTGCGGGTTGACCCTCGCCCGCCCCTCATGCACTCGCGGCCCGAGCGCCGAAAATGGCGCGATGCCCTCCTCCGACATCCTTCACGACGCCTTCTACAAGTTCATCGACATTGCCGATGTGGAAGGCACCGCATCGACGCTGCGCGAGTTGACGGCCGAGTTGACCGGCAGCGTGCTGGTGGCCGCCGAGGGCATCAATGGCACGCTGGCCGGCAGCGCGGCCGCGCTCGACGCGTTTCGCGTGGCGCTGGCCAGCGATCCGCGCCTGGAAGGCCGCTTCAGTGGCATCGCCTTCAAGCGCAGCCCCTGCGTCTCGCCGCCGTTCCAGCGGATGAAGGTGCACAGCCGACCGGAGATGTTGCCACTCGGTGTCGACGGTGTGAATGCCGTGGGCCACATCGGTCACCAAGTCACACCGCAGCAATGGCGCGCGCTGCTCGACGACCCGAATGTCGTCGTGGTCGACAACCGCAACCACTTCGAGGTGCGGCTCGGTCGCTTTCGCAACGCGGTCGACCCGATGGTGCGCAACTTCCGTGATTTCCCGGCGTACATCGAAGCGCAGTTGCCCACCTGGCAGGCCGAGGGCAAGCAGGTGGCGATGTACTGCACCGGCGGCATCCGCTGCGAGAAGACCAGCGCCTGGCTGCACCAGCGCGGTGTGCCGGTTCTGCAGCTCGAAGGCGGCATCCTGAACTACTTCACGCAGATGCCCGACGCCGAGCGCGACTGGGACGGCGAGTGCTTTGTGTTCGACAACCGCATCGCGCTCGACACCCGGCTGAGGGAGACCGGCACCACTGCCGAGCAGGTCTATGCCGGCGATCCTGACGAAGCCTGGCGGCTGCGGCGCGCGCGGCAGTTGGCAGGCGCTGTCGAGGCTGACGAGGACAGCAGCGGCACCTCGACGCCCTCGCCTTGAAAGCCCAGCCGCCACTGCCGACGAAAGACGGCGTCGGCCCGAGCTGCGTGGCGCTGCCGCCCGGCCCGTGGCTCACGATCAGCAGCTTCCTGACCGACCGCTTCCCGGCGGTCTCGGCCGCAACCTGGCAAGCGCGCATGCAGCAGGGCGAATTGGTCGATGAACAGGGCGTCGCCGTCACGCCGCAACAGCCGTACCGCGCGGGCATTCGGCTGTACTACTACCGAGCTATCCCCGACGAGCCGCGCGTGCCGTTCGACGAGGTCGTGCTGTTCCAGGACGAACTGCTGGTCGCTGCCGACAAGCCGCATTTCCTGCCCGTCACGCCCGGCGGCAGGCATCTGCAGGAAACGCTGCTGGTGCGGCTGAAGCGTCGGCTCGGCATCGACACGCTGGCGCCGCTGCACCGGCTCGACCGCGAGACCGCAGGCGTCGTCGTGTTCGCGGTGCAGCCCGACACACGCGGTGCCTACCAAGCCTTGTTCGCGCAGCGGCAGGTGACGAAACACTACGACGCGATCGCGCCGTGGCGGCCGGAACTCGCCTTTCCGCTGACCCACCGCAGCCGGCTGGTGCAGGACGATCACTTCCTGCGCATGCGCGAAGTGCCCGGTGAGCCGAATGCCGAGACGCTGTTTGAGGTGCTGGAAGTGCAAGGCAACATGGCCCGCTACCGCCTGACACCGCTGACCGGCCGCACCCACCAGCTGCGCGTGCACTGCGCCGCGCTCGGCCTGCCGATCGTCGGCGACAGGATGTACCCGACCTTGTGGCCCGCCGACGCCGCCGATCACAGCCAGCCCTTGCAGTTGCTGGCCCGGTCGATTGCGTTCCTCGATCCAATCAGTGGTGCACAAAGGCAGTTCAACAGCGGGCAGGCATTGACCCCTTGAACACGCCTCCCTGCTTCCCGCACAGGGCGACTGGCTGGCCCATCACGGGAGAGAGGCCGGGCTTCAAGCGGAAGACTTCAGTCGGCACTCAGTGCCGCCGCAGCATCCGGTGCCTTGCCTAGGGTGCCCAGCGCGTCTGGGGCGGACTGACTTCCCCCTTGACGGGGAGCGACACGGCACGGCGATTGCGTGGACAATTCGGCCTCCGCGGGCGACGTCATCGTCCGGCGCGGCCAGCATGACTCCACTGTTTGCCATGACCACACGCAACGCCAAGACCGTCAAATCCACAGACTCCGCCCAGAAACTGCGGCAGACGCAGGCCGAGTACTCTGCCGCCAGACCGGCGGCCGCGCCCGGCGCCAAGACCATGATGTCGAGCTCGAAGATGTACGTTTGCCGACGCTGTCAGGCCAACTTCAAGACCGGTGACGGCAGGCCGGATGTGCGCATGGCCGGGCTGGGCAAATGCAATCCCTGCCTGGCCCAGGCGGCAGCCGCCGCATCGGCGGCCTCCAACGCTTCGTTGGACCCGGCATCGACCTGACGCAGGCGTCCGTGCCGCCAGACCCCGCCACCGGTGGGGACACCGGCGGGTTCAACGCTTCCGGCGGCCTGGCGCTGGTGATCGGTGCACGTGGCGGCTTGGGTGCGGCGCTGTGCCAACAGCTGCGCGGTGATCCCCGGTTCCACCAGGTGCTGGCAGCGGGGCGTCGCGCCGATTCGACAACAAGCGCCGAGCCCGACGTCGATCTCGACATCGACCTCACCGACGAGTCCCGCATCGCCGCCGCCGCTGCACAGGTCGACAAGCTGGTTCGGGCGGGCCAACCGCTGCGCTTGGTGATCGACGCCACCGGCTTCCTGCACGGCAACGGGTTCGAGCCGGAAAAATCGTGGCGCCAGCTCGACGCGGCCCACATGGCGCATGCCTTCGCCATCAACGCGATCGGCCCGGCGCTGCTGATGAAGCACTTCTTGCCGCTGCTGACCCGATCGGGCAAGGCGGTGTTCGCGACGCTGTCGGCCAAGGTTGGCAGCATCGGCGACAACCGGCTGGGCGGCTGGTACAGCTACCGCGCATCGAAAGCGGCGCTGAACCAGCTGGTGCACACCGCAGCGATCGAGCTGGCGCGCCAGCAGCCACAGGCCATCTGCGTCGCGCTGCATCCGGGCACTGTCGACACGCGGCTGTCGTCGCGGTTTGCCAAGTCGGGCCTGGAGGTGCAGACGCCAGAAGCCTCAGCCGCTCGACTGCTGGCGGTGATCGACGGGCTGGGCGCCAAAGACACCGGCGGCTTCTTCAACCACCACGGCGACGCGCTGCCGTGGTGAAAGTGCCTCAGCGGGTTCGGCGCCAGTTCAATAAACATACTTCAGTCGATGCCAGACTCCACTTCTGACGACGCACTGAACGCCGTGGCCGCTTGGTTTTTCACTAAAGCAGACATGTCGAAGGTACTCGGTGATTCACTGCGGCGATCGCTCGACGAGGTGATCGACGGCCCGCGCACCGGCCGCTACCACGTCGAACAGTTGGAGAAAACCGAGAAGACCTACATCGGCACCAAGGTGGAAATCGTGCTTCGCTTCGCGTTCGAGCTGGCGCGGGGCAAGAAGCTCGACAACCTGATCGTGGGACACGAGGTGGACACCAAGTTTTCGCTGAAAGGCCAGTGGATGATCCCGCGTGAAGCGGTGGGCGAGCTGTGTTTGTTGGTCAGTGCCGATGACGCCAGCGGAACGTTCAGCGCAGGGTTGATCTGCGCCTCGCACGACGTCCTCAATCCCGGCAGCAATCAAGACGGCAAGCGAACGCTTTCGGTGGCGGGCCGACGGCATATCCGATGGCTGGTGCAAGACGGCGAACTGCCGGCAAATTTTTTGCTCAAGCTCAGCGACGAGGTGCGCGAAGCGGTGCTGTCACCGAGCAGCGGCAAACAGCGTTTGATTGCCTTGTTCGAGCGGGTGAACGACAGGCTCATACCGCGATCCGCGCTGCTGCAAGTGGCCCAGCTCAAAGGCGATCCGCTGCGCAGGGCGCGCGAAGCCAAAGCAACCTTGGCAGCGCGCGGCTTGAGGGTGTTGTGCGCGACTTACGCCGCCGAGCGCGCTGAGATCGTGGCGCAGGGCTACCCGAATGCGGCAGACGACGACTGGCTGAGCGTGCGTCTGTAGCGCATGCCCGCACGGGAGGTCACGCAACAGTCCAGCCGCAACCCCTGCCCGCGACACCTTTGCCGCTCAAGCCGCCACGCGCAGCACCCGTCGTTGCGCCACCGCGTCGAGCGCCGCTGCGATCTGTGTCGCAACGGCAGCAGCCACGGGCGGCGGAAAGGCATTGCCAACCTGCCGGTACGCTACCGTTTTGCGCCCTGCAATCAGCCAATCGGACGGAAAGCCTTGCAGCCGAGCGACCATCGGCACGGTGAGTCGGGGAAATCCCATGAAATCGGGGCCCGGTGCCGCATCGGCGATGCCCATGCCATCGACGCCCAACTCGCGCCAGGCCTGTTTGGCTCGCGTCGGGCCCAGGTCGGGGCCACCGTGCTTCTTCGATCCGCCGACCAGCGTCGGTGCCACCGTGCACGCTGCCTCGGCCCAGTCGGCGGCACCAGGCCAGCCGTTGGCAGCCATCAAGGGCAGCAGCGCTTCGCCCACAGTGGTCTTGTGCGCGTTGCCCACCGGCCAGACGAAATGTGCCGCCGCCGATGGCTTGAGCGCCACGCAGATCACGCGCGGACGCAACTGCGGCACCCCGAAATCCGACGCATGCAGCAGTTTCCATTGCGCGATGTAGCCCAGCTTCGAGAGCTGGGCGTCGATCTGCGCGCGATAGTCGGCAAAGGCCGGGCCGAGCAGACCGCGCACGTTTTCCAACATCACCGCCGCCGGGCGCGCTTCACCGACCAGGCGCAGCGCTTCTGGAAACAAGTCGCGCTCATCGTCGGGGCCGAGCTGTTTGCCTGCCACGGAAAACGGGGGGCACGGCACCCCGCCGGCCAGCAGGTTGACGCCCCGATATCCAATGGCTGAGAAAGCCCGGACATCGCCTTCGACCACATTCCACGTCGGTCGGTTGAAGCGCAGCGTTTGACAGGCGCCATGATCAAGTTCGACCAATGCGCTGTGCTCGAATCCGGCAAGCTCCAAGCCCAGGGCCTGACCGCCTGCACCTGCGCAAATTTCGAGTGATGTCAGCATCGCCGTCCTCCGAAAAGCATGTATGAATATACAGCTTCAAGGGCAGTGTGTCACTTGCCTTATTGCTCGACGAAGGCCCGCTCGATCACGTAGTCGCCGGGCTTCGAGGTGTTGCCTTCCTTGAACTGACGCAGCTCCAACATCCCCTTCAGGTCGCGCAGCATCTCGGGGCTGCCGCACAACATGATGCGGTCGTGTTCAGGGTCGAGCGCGGGCAGGCCGAGGTCGGTGGTCAGCTTGCCGGTCTCGATCAGCGTGGTGATGCGGCCCTGGTTGACGAAGGGCTCGCGCGTCACCGTTGGGTAGTACAGCAGCTGGCTGGACACCATCTCGCCGAGGAACTCGTGCACCGGCAGGTCTTCATTGAGGTAGCTGTGGTACGCCAGCTCTTTCACCTCACGCACGCCGTGGATCAGCACGACCTTCTCGAAGCGCTCGTAGGTATCCGGGTCGCGGATGATGCTGAGGAAAGGCGCCACACCGGTGCCGGTGCCGATCAGGTACAGCCGCTTGCCGGGCAGCAGGTAATCGATCAGCAATGTGCCGGTGGGCTTGCGCCCGACGATGACGGTGTCGCCAATCTGGATGTGCTGCAGCTTTGAGGTGAGCGGGCCGTCTGGCACCTTGATGCTCAAAAACTCCAGGTTTTCCTCATAGTTCGCGCTGGCAATGCTGTAGGCCCGAATCAGGGGTTTGACGTCCGTTTTCAGGCCAATCATGGTGAAGTGGCCATTGCTGAACCGAAACGCCGGGTCCCGCGTGGTGGTGAAACTGAACAGCTTGTCTGTCCAGTGGTGCACGCTTAAAACGCGTGCTTCATGAAATGCGCTCATCTCGGAGTTAAATCAGATGTAGGGATGTCAAGAAATCGTGGGCCCCAGATGTCAGGGTACCCCAGACGGCCACACAGGCGACGCTGAATGGGCAGGCCAGTCAGCCGACCTTCAAAGCGGGCTCAAACAGGCAGCTTCAACCCGCAATCGCCTCGTCCAGCGCCTTGCATGAGGGTGAACACACGGCCTGCGCTTTGCCCAGCACCTTGCGCGTGCCCATCAGCGAGCGCGCCCTATGCTTGCCGCACATGAAGCAGGACATGGTAGCCCCGCCGAACGATGCCGCTGCCGCAAACGGCGAGCCCGACACTTTGGATTTGTAACGCAGCCCGTCTGGCAAGACGGCGGTTTTTGCTTCAGCTCTTGCCATTGGCCTGACCTTTTGTTGATTGACGCATGGCTGATTTTATCGCTTCTTTGGCGAGGCGCTCTGAGGCGAGCGAAATCTCCAGCGGCGCGCGGCATAAACCGGCCACGGAATAGTTGACGTTTTCATACAATTCGGCGGCCGCTGGGTGGTTGTCCAGCAGGGTGCGCAGGCCTTCGCCGGGGCTGACATCCGCCAATTCGTTGACCAGGTGGGTGACAACAGATTGGTACTGCACCGGATCAACGGGCACTTTGCTGTGTTCGAGACGCTCAAGCAGTTGGGCCAGCACGTGGGTCACCGTGAGGCTGGTTTTTGGCGGGCTGATTTGAGAAGGCAGTGTGTTGGTAGCGTTCATGCACTGGAGGTTGGGCGATTTCCGGGAATTTCAAGGGCCAGGCCGGTACCGGCAAACATCGGAAGGGTCATCGGCGGGCCATTAGAATTCACTGGTAATGGCGGGGCAGCGGGGATTTATGCCTCGCTTCCCCTGCATCGGACTTTCAACCAGACAAAATCAGACAATAGGCTTCAAAATGACACGCACCGTTAACTGCATCAAACTGGGAAAAGAAGCCGAAGGCCTGGATTTTCCGCCCTACCCGGGCGAGCTTGGCAAACGCATCTGGGAAGGCGTTAGCAAGGAAGCCTGGGCCGCGTGGCTCAAGCACCAGACCATGCTGGTGAATGAAAACCGCCTGAATCTGGCCGACGCCCGCGCCCGCCAATACCTGGCGCGCCAGATGGAAAACCACTTTTTTGGCAGCGGCGCCGATGCGGCCCAGGGCTATACCCCGCCCAGCGCTTAGCTAAACCCCTGACGCGACGCCCCTGATGGGTTGACACGGTGGCACAGCCTTTTTTGCAGGGCTGCACACTGCCTGCGGCTTGGGCGAATCAACCGGCGTGGCGGATTTTGGAGACCGAGCTCGGCGATGGCCGGAATTTCCTGGCCACGTGGGGCGCCTGGCAGGCTGACCGGCAGCGCCCGCGCACCCTGCATTACGTGGCTGTCGCGGCCCTCGCGCCTGACCCAAAAACATTTGAAACCCTGGCTGAATCATGGCTGCAAAGCGACCCGCGCTTTGCAGCACTTGCGCCGCTGGCCCGGCTCTTGGCTGGGCAGTGTTTTGGCCTGTTGCCCGGATTTCACCGGCTGGAGTTTGAAGAGGGCCAGGTGCTGCTCACCCTGTGCATCGGCGAGCTGAAAACCATGTTGCGCGAGCAGCGGTTTGCGGCGGATTCGGTTTTTCTTATCGGTGCTGGCTTAAACCCTGATTCGCCAGCTTGGGACCACTGGACCGCCAAGGCCCTGGCGCGCTGCTGCCGCCGCAGCACGCTTGTGGCGTGCGGCCAAGCTGCCCCTGCACTGCTGCAGGCCCTGTCTCAATGCGGGTTCGAAATGCGCCGGGCCGACCCGGCTGGTAGCGCCAGCAAGGTGATTTGCAGCGGCATCTACGACCCGCGCTGGAATACAAAAACCAAGCGCGACCAGATCACATGCCAGGCCCAGTTGCCGGCCCATTGCGTTGTGGTGGGCGCGGGCCTGGCGGGGGCCAGCGTAGCTCAGGCGCTGGCCCGCCGTGGCTGGCAGGTGCAGGTGCTGGATGCCGCCAGCGCGCCCGCTGCGGGTGCTTCGGGCTTGCCTGTGGGCCTGATGGTGCCGCATGTCTCGGCAGATGACAGCCC
>JANMXL010000112.1:0-4192 GCA_031380885.1 Burkholderiales bacterium
GCCGAGTACTACCACCCACAGCGCAGCGGCGGCACGCTGATGTGCCACCGCGCCCACCAGGCCGACACCGATCCGCTGGCCGATGTCGGCGCCAAGGACATCACCGCGCACGTCAATTTCACAGGCATCGCCATGGCCGCGCAGTTGGCCCGGTTGCAGGTGCTGGGCTACACCAGCCAGGCCCGCTTCCTGATGAACTGCGGGCTGCTCGATCTGCTGCAGGGCGCCGACATCCAAACCATCGCCAACGCGCAGAAACTGCTGACCGAACACGAGATGGGCGAGCTGTTCAAGGTCATCGGCTTCGCCAAGCAATGCGATGCCGCCTTCACCACCGCACCGATCGGATTCACCCATGGCGACCGCACGCACACGCTGTAAGGCCCCGACATGATCCGCTGGCTGATCGCGATCTTTCTGTTTTTGCTGGTCTTCAGCAATGTTTTTCGCTGGCTGGAAAAGATCGGCCTCGGTCGACTGCCCGGCGACTTCCGCTTCCGCCTCTTCGGTCGCGACATCTTCCTGCCGTTCGGCAGCAGCGTGCTGCTGAGCCTGATTGCCTTGGCGCTGGGGAAATTGTTTTAACGGGCGGATTAAAGCGTGAGTGGTGGGTCACGCCAGCGCGGTCGGCGAAGGCGGCGCAGCTTAACTGCGGCGCCTCCGCCGTGCGAACCACCCGCCTGTAGCCAAGCCCGCCAGCATCAAGCCCCAAGTCTGCGGCTCCGGCACCGCGGCGGCCAAGCCGTATTGCAGGTGGTCGACCTCGATGCCGCCAAGGCTGTTGCTGATGAAAATAGACGAGACGCCCGCCGCATCGACGACGCCGAAGAAGCGGTCTTCGGCGGTCTCGCCGTTGTTTGAGTTGTCGGCGAAGCCGCTGCGAGTTTCCGAGAAAAGCAGAGTGCCGCCGGGGCCGAACGCCTTGAGCGTCACCGAGGCGCCGATGCCCGCATCTGTCCACACGATGCCGACGCTGGTGGGCAGCGAACCCAGCGCCACCGCGCTGAAGGTGAAGGTCACGCCGTTGGCACCGGCCTGCGAGAAGTACGAATCGCCCAGCAAACCGCTGCCGTCGATCACTCCGTCGTCGGCATCGACCGAATCATGAATGGACGAGCCGAACACCACACTGGTCACACCGCCCGGGCCGCCGATGACGCCCGGCGTGTTCAGCAGGTGATCCTCGAAAGTTTCCAGGTGGAAGTAGTTAAAGCCGCTGCTGGGAAACGGGCTGTCGGCGGAGCTGAGGTAGGAAGTACCTGGGAAGATAAAGCTGGCAGCGGCGTGGGCGTCGCTGGCCAAGCCGCCCAGCGCCATACCGGCAGCAACCAGAGGTGCAAAAAGGTGTTTCATGTTCAGGCTCCTGTGCAGGCGAAAGGGAAGATAACTGTGTGCCGTCCGCCTTATCGCGTCAATCAATACTTGGCGCTGTCGCCCCCCAAGGTAAGGGGTGTCCCGGTGTTCGTGCCCGGTCAATTCTTCGATGAGATCCTCGACGGATCGACCCTACACTCCCGCGCCACCATGACCGAGAACCTCTACTGCGCCTTGCGCGCCGCCTTCCCGGCCGAGCTTGATCGCACGGCCATCGAATGCGTGGCTACCGAATGCACCGCAGCCCCGGCGCTTTTCTACAGCTGGCGCGACCTCGACCGCGGCAGCGCCATGATTGCGAACCTGTTGCTGTCGCTCGACTTGGCCGCCGACGCGCGGGTGCTGGTGCACACCGACAAGTCGGTCGAGGCGCTGCTGCTGTACCTTGCCGTTCTGCGCGCCGGGCTGGTTTATGTGCCGCTGAACAGCGCCTATCAGGCCAGCGAACTGAGCTACTTCATCGACAACGCCGAGCCGGCGGTGGTGGTGTGCGCGTCACGGGATTTCGGCTGGCTGTCGAAGCTGGCGTTTTGCGCGGGCACGGCGCATGTCTACACGCTGGACGACGATCGCCGCGGCAGCCTGCTGCAACGCGCGGCGCACCACGCCGACACGCAGACGCCGGTACATCGCGCGGCCGCTGATGTGGCCAGCATCATCTACACCAGCGGCACCACCGGCCGCAGCAAGGGCGCGATGCTCAGCCACGGCAACCTGCTCAGCAATGCGCAGGTGCTGAAAACGGTGTGGGGCTGGCGCAGCGATGCTGAGGGCGGCGATGTGCTGATCCATGCGCTGCCGCTGTTCCATGTCCACGGCCTGTTTGTCGCGTCGCACGGCGCTTTGCTGGGCGGCAGCAAGATGCTGTGGTTCTCGAAGTTCGATGCGCGCACTGTCACGGCGCGGCTGCCCGAGGCGACGGTGTTCATGGGCGTGCCGACGCTGTATGTGCGGCTGCTCGCCGAACCTGCGTTCGATGCGCAGGCGTGCCGCAACATGCGCCTGTTCATCAGCGGCTCGGCCCCGTTGCTGGCCGACACCTTTCGGCAGTTCAAAGAGCGCAGCGGCCACACCATCCTGGAGCGCTACGGCATGAGCGAGACGGTGATGCTGACCTCGAACCCGTGGCTCACCTCGCCCGATGCACCACGGCTGGGCCGCGTTGCAGGCACGGTGGGGTTTGCGCTGCCGGGTGTCGGTGTGCGGGTGTCGGGCGACAACGGTGCGCGCTGCTCGCCCGGCGACATCGGTGGCGTCGAAGTGCGCGGGCCCAGCGTCTTCCAGGGCTATTGGCGGATGCCGGAAAAGACGGCCGAGGAGTTGACTGCCGACGGCTGGTTCAAGACTGGCGACCTTGGCTACCTCGATGCGCAGGGCCGACTGACGCTGATTGGCCGCAGCAAAGACTTGATCATCAGCGGCGGCTACAACGTCTACCCGGCCGAGGTCGAGGGCTACCTCAACGAGCTGCCGGGCGTCGACGAAAGCGCAGTGATCGGGGTGCCGCATCCCGACTTCGGCGAAGCGGTGGTCGCGCTGCTGGTGCCGTGCGCCGGCGCCAGCGTGGACGCCGCTGCCTGCATTGCGGCCCTGAAGCAGCGCATCGCCAGCTTCAAGGTGCCCAAGCAGGTCATCGTGATCGTCCAACTGCCGCGCAACGCGATGGGCAAGGTGCAGAAGGCGCTATTGCGTGAGCAGCATCGGGCCTTGTTCGCCCACTGATACGGGCTTGCCTCCAACCGCTGTCTGTATGCAAGCTTCTGCGCGGTGCTGCCGAGGGCGTGGGGTGACCGGCTCCGCTCATGTCACCCGGGCCGGAAAAGACCCGGCCCTCCTTCTTTACTTCGCTGCGCCGGTCACCCCACGCCCTCGGCAGCCGGTACCGTAGTCGCTTGCGCGGGCCTTCAAACGCCCTGCCGACCCAGCGCCGCGTCGTAGGCCTCATTCCGCTCACGTCGCCCCACGGCCAGTACCAGCACCGTCAATCGTTGGTTCTGCACCTGGTACACCAGCCGGTAGCCCACCGTCCTCAGTTTGATCTTGTACAGATCAGGCCCGCCGCTCACGCGAGCGCTTGGCACGGTGGGTTGCTGTAGCCGCTCGGCGAGCTTCTTCTTGAACTGCTGCGCGACCGATGCGTCCAGCTTGCGCCATTCAGCCAGCGCCTGTGGGTGGAAGGCCAGCGTGTGAGCCATGGCCTGTCCGGGTCAGAGGTCGTCGAGCGTGACCTTCACCGGCTTGCGCCCATCGCTCAGCCGCGCCAGTGCCACCGACGCCAACTCGGCATCATCCAGCTTCTCAAAAATTGCTGCCCAGGCCGCCGGGCTGACGAGGTAGCCCGCAGGCTTGTTGCGGTTGAGGATGGCCACCGGCTCACTTTGCGCCGCGATCAGCACCGCCGACGGGTTGGCCTTCAACTCGCTGATGCCGACCGTCTTGTTCGCGAATACATGCTCCATTTGGTGTCTTTTACTGGTCTTTTAAAAGGTCTGATTGTAGGCCTGAACGGCGACAGGCTTGCGATGGAATGTTTCGGAACAGCTGCAGTCCGCTTTTGCGCACGGCGAGCCCGCGACACCAGTCGGCGAGCCCGGAAACCCCGCGAACAGGGGGTTGCAAATTTACCCCCCCCAGCATGATCCATGCCGTTGGCGCGACGTTGCGGCAACGCACCGGCCGAGCTTTTCGGTGCACACATCAACCTGGGGAAGCACATGAAGATTCGATACGCGCCGCTGGCTGTGGCTTGCGCTTTGATGGTGGCCGCCGCAGCCACAACAACCGCGCAAGCGGCGGCTGTGACTTACTACTTTGGTGG
>JANMXL010000115.1:0-2215 GCA_031380885.1 Burkholderiales bacterium
ATGATCGACAACTACGACAGCTTCACCTTCAACCTGGTGCAGTACTTCGCCGAGTTGGGTGAGGACGTGCGCGTGTTCCGCAACGACGAGCTGTCGTTGCAAGACATCGCCGAGCTGCGGCCCGACCGGCTGGTGCTGTCGCCCGGGCCATGTTCGCCGGCCGAGGCGGGCATCTGCGTCGAAGCGATCCGGCATTTCATCGGCAAGCTGCCGATCCTCGGTGTGTGCCTCGGCCACCAGAGCATTGGCGCGGCACTCGGCGGCAAGGTGGTTCGGGCGCAGGTGCAGATGCACGGCAAGACCAGCGTCATCTCGACCGACGAGCACGGCGTCTACACCGCGCTGCCGAAACAGTTCACCGTGATCCGTTACCACTCGCTGGCGATCGAGCGCAAGACGCTGCCTGCGGTGCTGCAGGTCTCCGCCACGTCGGAAGACGGCGAGATCTTGGGCGTGCGCCACCGCGATCTCGCGGGCACCGCGACGCCGCTCGAAGGTGTGCAGTTCCACCCCGAGTCGATCCTGACCGAGCACGGCCACGCGATGCTGAAGAACTTCCTGGAGTTGCGCGCATGAGCTTCAGTGACTCCGACGCACTGGCCCGATTGGTCGACCACCGCGAGATCTTTCACGACGAGATGCTGGTGCTGATGCGCCGCATCATGAGTGGCGAGATGCCACCGCCCACGCTGGCCGCGCTGCTGATCGGCCTGCGCGTGAAGAAGGAAACCGTGGGCGAGATCACGGCCGCGGCGCAGGTGATGCGCGAGTTCTCGACGCTGGTCGAGGTGGCCGACCGGCGGCATCTGGTCGACATCGTCGGCACCGGCGGCGACGGCTCGCACACCTTCAACATTTCCACCTGCAGCATGTTCGTCGCGGCCGCAGCCGGCGCACGGGTCAGCAAGCACGGCAACCGCAGCGTGTCGAGCAAGTCGGGCAGCGCCGACGTGCTGGAAGCACTCGGCGTGCATCTGTCGCTGCCGCCAGCGGCCATCGCGCAATGCATCGCCGACACCGGTGTCGGCTTCATGTTTGCGCCCAACCACCACCCGGCGATGAAGAACGTCGCGCCGGTGCGCCGTGAGTTGGGCGTGCGCACCATCTTCAACATCCTCGGGCCGCTGACCAACCCGGCCGGTGCGCCGAACATCCTGATGGGCGTGTTCCATGCCGATCTGGTCGGCATCCAGGCGCGCGCGCTGCAGCGCCTTGGCGCGCAGCATGCGGTGGTCGTCTACGGCCGCGATGGCATGGACGAGGTGACGCTGGGCGCCTCGACGCTGGTCTGCGAGATCAAGGACGGCGAGGTGCGCGAGTACGAGATCCACCCGGAAGACTTCGGCCTGCCGATGGCGAGCCACCGCGCGCTGCGCGTCGAGACGCCTGACGATTCAAAACGCATGCTGCTGGCAGTGCTCGACAACCAGCCCGGCGCGGCGCGCGACATCGTGGTGCTGAACGCCGGGGTTGCGTTGTATGCGGCCGATGTCGCGACCACGATGGCCGACGGCATCGCGCTGGCCCGCGAGGCTTTGCAATCGGGCCGTGCGCGCGACAAGCTGCATCAGTTTGTCAGCGCGACGCAGACGATGGCGCTGGCCTGAGGACCGATGCAATGAGCAGCGACATCCTGAACCGCATCGTCGAGGTCAAGCGCGACGAGATCCGTGCGGCGCGCCAAAGGCGTGATCTGGCCTCGCTGCGGCGCGACGCCGAATCGCTGGGCGGCGTGCGCGACTTCGTCGGCGCCATGCGCGCCAAGATCGCTGCTGGCCAGGCGGCGGTGATCGCCGAGATCAAGAAAGCCAGCCCCAGCAAGGGCGTGCTGCGCGAGCACTTCGTGCCGGCCGAGATCGCCGCAAGCTACGCGCGTGGCGGTGCAGCCTGCCTCAGCGTGTTGACCGATGTGCAGTTTTTCCAGGGGGCCAACGCCCATCTTGATGCGGCGCGCGCCGCCTGTTCACTGCCGGTGTTGCGCAAAGACTTCATGGTCGATGCTTATCAGGTGTTCGAGGCGCGCGCGATGGGGGCCGACTGCATCCTGCTGATCGCAGCAGTCCTCGACAACGCGCAACTGGCCGACCTGGAAGCGCAGGCGCATGGCCTGGGCATGGCCGTGCTGGTGGAAGTGCACGACGCTGCCGAGCTTGACCGCGCGCTGCGCCTGAACACCCCGCTGGTGGGCATCAACAACCGCAACCTGCGAACCTTT
>JANMXL010000263.1:0-7698 GCA_031380885.1 Burkholderiales bacterium
GGTGAGCAGCGCAGGGCGCGCGACGCCAGCCACCACGACCGGTGGCGCGAAGTTGCACACGAGGTGTGCGACCGGCGTCTGCAGCTGGCCCTCGGGGCGCAGCCAGCGGTCGCGCACATCGTCCATCCAGGCGCCGGGGCGGTTGCCGGCGCGCGCGAACAGGTCGAGGTAGAACTGGCCGACGAGGCGCGGCGCACCGTCGACTGCGCCGGGCTCGTCGCGCTCGATGCGGAAGAAGCGCACGCTCGGGTGCCACACCGGTGCGCTGTCGGGGCGGATCTTCACCTCGAACAGGGTCTCGATGATGCGGAACAGCCCCTCGAGCACCTTGGGCTCGGTGAAGTATTGCTTCACCTCGTGGTCGCTGAAAGCGTACCGGGCTTCCTTGAGCTTCTCGCTGGCGAACGGCAGGTCCCAGGCCTGCAGGTCGGCGATGCCCAGTTCGCTGCCGGCAAATTCGCGCAGCTCGGCCAAATCCTGCAGCGCGTGGGGTCTGGCACGGCGGGCGAGGTCGCGCAGGAAGTCCGTCACCTGCTGAGGTGACGTCGCCATCTTCGGCACCAGCGAGACATCGGCATAGCTCGGGTAGCCCAACAGCTGTGCCTCTTCCTGGCGCAAGCGCAGCAACTCACACAGCACCTGGCTGTTGTCGAGCTCCGGCGGCCCCAGATCACTGGCGCGCGTGGCGTTGGCGATATACAGTTTCTCGCGCAACGCACGGTTCTGCGCGTACTGCATTACCGGAAAGTAGCTCGGGAAATGCAGCGTCACCTTGTGGCCTGATTTGCCCTCGGCCGTGGCGGCAGCAAGCGACGCCTCACGCGCATCGGCCGGCACGCCGGCGAGCTCGTCGGCCGAGGCGTAGTACGCATACCCGTCGGTGGCGTCGAGCACGTGTTCAGAAAATTTCTGCGCCAGCTCGGCCTGCAGTTCCTGGACGCGCTGGAAGCGCTGCTTCGCCGCGCCTTGCAATTCGGCGCCAGACAAGACGAAGTCGCGCATCGCATTGCCCAGCGCCTGCCTGCGGGCGGGGCTCAGTGCATGGTCGCGCCCGTCCTCTGCGGCCTGCGCGATGGCTTTGTATTTGGCGTACAGACGCTCGTCGGCGGCATGGCGGCTGGATTGCTCTGTGACCTTGGGCAAGGCCTCGGTGAAAGCCGCGCGCAGGGCGGGGGTGTCAGCAACGCCATTAAGGTGGCCGATGGCGCCCCACACAAAACGCAGGCGCTCACCGGCGGTGTCGAGCACCGCCGACACCGCGTCGTATTGCGCCGGCACATCTGGGCCGACGGCACGTTCGAGCGCTGCGTCGGCGGCTTGCAGCAGCACCTCGATCGCTGGCGCGACATGCGCCGGTCGAATCTGATCGAAGGCCGGCAGGCCGTCAGCGCTGAGCAGCGGATTGGTCATAGGGTGCACGCTCGACTGAGATGGTGCCATCAAGTCAGTGATGGCGAATGAATCAATTCAATGTCCGGCTTATGCAGATGGGGCCGGTCAGCGCCAACGCACGCACAAAGACTAACCTTTGTGACCCGCATTGCCCAAAGCCCTCGCCAGACACGCGAGAAGAACCGCACACCGCAGGGAACCGAAAACAGCAAAGGCCGCTGCAGGCGGCCTTTCGGGAGGGCAGAGGCCAGGAGTTCAAGACTCCCGCCGTCACGACTTTCCTTGAGCGCCGAGCGCGATCTTCAGCAAATCGGCCACCGTATTGGCGTTGAGCTTTTCCATGATGTTGGCGCGGTGAGCCTCCACCGTCTTGATGCTGATCCCCAGGTCGTCGGCGATCTGCTTGTTCAGGCGGCCGGCAACGATGCGCTCAAGCACCTGACTTTCACGGGTGGTCAGGCGCGACAGCAAGGCGTCTCGGCTGGCGGCCTCCTGGTGGTGCGAGAACGCCGCGCGGGCCTGATCCAGCATCCGTTCGACGAGGCCGACCAGTTCTTCTTCCTTGAACGGCTTCTCGATGAAATCCATCGCGCCTTTTTTCATCGTCGTGACCGCCATCGGCACGTCGCCGTGGCCGGTGATGAACACGATGGGGAGAGGACTCTTTCTCTCCAGCAGGCGGTCTTGCAGTTCCAGGCCGCTCATGCCGTCCATGCGGATGTCGGCGATCAGGCAGGCCACTTCGCGCGAGTCGAAGCGCGACAGGAAGGACTCCGACGAGTCGAAACACTTGACGCGGTAGTCCTTGCCTTCGAGCAGCCATTGCAGGGAATCGCGCACCGCTTCGTCGTCGTCGACGACATAGACAGTGCCTTTTTTGGGAATCAAGCTCATGAGATCACAGCCGCGTTGGGTGAGGGGAGCGCTTCGATTCGACCGGTCTCGACAGGCAGCGTGAACACAAAACAGCAACCGGAAACCGACCCGGCATTGTAAAGGTTCTCCGCTCGCATTCGACCCCGGTGCGACTCGATGATTGAGCGACACAGGCTCAGGCCGATGCCCAATCCTTCCGGTTTTGTCGAGAAGAATGCTTCGTAAAGCCGCGCCAGAACCTCTGGCTTGATCCCTGGGCCCATGTCGGTCACCCTGAATTCGATGACATCGCCTTCTTCGGCCGTGTGCCTCGGAACCACCCGCAACTCGATGTTGCGTCGTGCCGATGGCAGCTTGGCGGAGTCAATCGCTTCAGCCGCATTCTTCAGCAAATTCAGCACCACCTGTTCGATCAGGATCGGGTCGACCATCAACGGCGGCAGGCGCTGCGCGACATACGTGTGAATGCCCACTCGGCGGCGGCGCAGCTCGATGCTGGCGAGGTCGACTGCATCGTCGACGATGGTTTGTGCGCTCGCCTCCTGGCGTTGCGGCTCGCTGCGCTTCACGAAGGCACGGATGCGGTGAATGATCTGGCCGGCGCGTTGCGCCTGTCGCGAGGTCTTCTCCAGCGCGGCGATCAGGTCGTCCTTCTCGATGGCATCGTTCTTCACCCGCGACACCATGCCGTTGCAGTAATTGGCGATGGCCGTCAGCGGTTGATTCAATTCATGGGCCACGGACGAGGCCATCTCGCCCATCGTCACCAGACGGCTTGTCACCTGGGCCTTTTCCGACTGGCTGGCGGCCTGGCTTTCAGCGTGGCGCCGCGCCGTCACATCCGTGGCGATCAGCATCTGCGCGAGCCGACCATCGGTCCATTGCAGGTAGCGCAGCCGCACATCGAACCACTTGTTCAGCGGCTCGATCAGCACCTCGCGCGGGTCGGCGTTGATCTCGGTCAGCTCCTGCGTGGGCAGCCCACCCATGTTCTCGACCGAATCGTCGGATTCACCGCCTGGAATCACGTCGACGTCGTCGCCTGCCAGCAGCGCGTGGCCCAGCGCATCGCCCCCGAACCACAGGCGATAGGAGCGGTTGGCAAACAGCAGCTCGCCTTGCTGCACCGAGAGCACCGACACCGCCGCGTCCAGCCCTTCGAGCACCGTGGTGAAGCGCTCGTGCGAGGCGGCCAGCTGGTCGCGCACCCGCTTCGCATCGGTGATGTTGGTCATCGATGTCATCCAGCCGGCCTGCTGTCCTCTCGGGTCGACCAGCGGGGACACATACATCCGTGCGTCGAACAGCTCGCCATTTTTGTGCATGGCCTTGATCTCGATGCCGCCGGCCGGGCTGCGGCCTTCGAGTTCCTGTTGCAGCAGGCGGTGGCTTTCTTCGTGGCGGTCGGGCGGCCAGTAGGGGAACGGCGGTGTGCGGCCGAGCAGTTCGTGTTCGCTGAAGCCAGTCATTTCGCAGAAGGCAGGGTTCACGTAGGTGATGCGGCCCTCCTTGTCCATCGCGCGCATGCCGGTGAGCATCGAGTTCTCCATCGCGCGGCGAAAGTTCGCTTCCGACACCAGCGCCACCTGCATCTGCGAACGCCGGCGCATGTGGCGCCAGGTGATCAGCAGCGTCCAGACCGTCAGGAAACTCAGCGCGACCACCATCCAGAACAACGTGTTGCCGACCAGCCCTACAGAGGTGCGGTAGCCCTGGCCGCGCAGCATCAGGGCGTTGCCTGAGGGCAGCACCGGCACGTCGTGCGAGATGGTGGCCGCGCGCAGGTCCTGGCCTGGCATCAGCATCACCGTGCTGGCCAGCAGGTGCCCCGCCGGATCGATCAGGCTGATGGTGTGTCGCGCGCTGACATCGTTGGGCACCAGCAACCGGATCAGGCTGTCGACTGGGTAATCGGCCACCAGCATGCCGAGAAAGACGTTGCGCACCAACAGAGGCACGTGCACCTGCACCACCTTCACCTGCGCGTTGTCGGTGAAAGCGGCGGAATACACCGCGTCGCGTGTCTTGCGCGCCGTGCGGAATGCGTTCTCCGGGGCACCGTCAGTGCCCGCGTGGGGCAGTGAGCTGACCTGCTGTTCGACGACCACCGCCGGGTCGTTGTCGATCCGGTAGCCACGTGCCGACTGCGTGGCGACGACCCCACGTTCCGCGTCCAGCCAGTAGATGCGGCTGATTTCCGGGTGCTCCCGTATCAGATCGGCCGCATTGCGCAGGAACAGGTTGTGGTCGGGGCGGTGCAGCACCAGTTCTTGCGCAATGCGACCGAGCTGCTCCTCGTTCTCGATCAGCCGCAGTCGGATGTGCTGTTGCGCGACCTCGGTGTCGCGCCGCACCGAATCGCCCGCTCGCTGGAACTCTTCGTTGCGCAGGTACCAGAAGGCCGAAATGATCGCGGCCAGAAACAGCAGCACCGAGGCCAGCGGGGCCAGCGTCGCGTAGCGATCCTGCCGCGCTGGCGATTGACGGCGCCACCAGCGGTGGAAGATCCGTCGCTCGAACGGCGGCGAGCGCCGCAGCCGTTTGCCGATGTTCAGTAGGTACCGCATGGACGCAATTATCGATCGCGTGCGCGCCGTCGCACACACACGCATGGTTCAGAATTGAGTCTGGCGCAAGCCGCACTTCACACCGACCCAACACCGCGCGAAGCGCGCTGCAGCGCTGCACAGATGCCAAAATGCATTTGGATAACAACATTCGCCCGTCCGGAGACCCCATGTCCGCAATGCCTGATCAACCCGTCGGCGATGCCGTCGCCCCTGCCAACGACATCGACGCCCAGGAAACCCGTGAATGGCTGGATGCGTTGTCGGCCGTCATCGAGGGTGAAGGCCCAGCGCGCGCGCAATTCCTGCTGGAAGAACTGCTGGAACACGCCCGCCGGAACCACATCGACATGCCGTTTTCGGCCACCACCGACTACGTCAACACGATCGAGCCCGACGAGGAAGCGCGCAACCCCGGCAACCTCGAACTGGAAGGTCGGCTGCGCGCCTACATGCGCTGGAACGCGATGGCGATGGTGGTCAAGGCCAACCGCCTGCACCCGGCCGATGGCGGCGACCTCGGTGGCCACATCAGCAGCTTTGCCTCGCTGGCGCACATGTTCGCTACCGGCTTCAACCATTTCTGGCATGCCGAGAGCGAAGGCCACGGCGGCGACTGCCTGTACATCCAGGGCCACAGCGCGCCAGGCATCTACGCCCGCGCTTTCATGGAAGGGCGGCTCACCGAAGAGCAACTGCTGAACTTTCGCCAGGAAGGCGCCGGCAAGGGCCTGAGCAGCTACCCACACCCCAAGCTGATGCCCGAGTTCTGGCAGTTCCCCACGGTCTCGATGGGCCTGGGCCCGCTGATGGCCATTTACCAGGCGCGTTTCCTGAAGTACCTGCATGCGCGTGGCATCGCCGACACCGCCAACCGCAAGGTGTGGGTGTTCTGTGGCGACGGCGAGATGGACGAACCCGAGAGTCTGGGCGCCATCGGCCTGGCAGCGCGCGAGAAGCTCGACAACCTGGTCTTCGTCGTCAATTGCAACCTGCAGCGCCTGGACGGCCCGGTGCGCGGCAACGGCAAGATCATCCAGGAGCTGGAAGGCGAGTTCCGCGGCTCGGGCTGGAACGTCATCAAGCTGATCTGGGGCAAGGAGTGGGACGGCTTGCTGGACAAGGACAAGGACGGCGTCCTGCGCAAGATCATGATGGACACGCTGGACGGCGATTACCAGGCCTTCAAGGCCAACGACGGCGCCTTCGTTCGCAAGCACTTCTTCGGCCGCGACCCCCGCGCACTCGAGATGGTGGCCAAGATGTCCGACACCGAGATCTGGAATCTGCGCCGCGGCGGGCACGATGCCGGCAAGGTCTATGCCGCCTTCCACACCGCCAACTCCCACCAGGGGCAGCCCACCGTGCTGCTGGTGAAGACGGTGAAGGGCTGGGGCATGGGTGAGGCGGGCGAAGGCAAAAACACCGCCCACCAGACCAAGAAGCTCACCGACGACGACATCCGCCGCTTCCGCGATCGCTTCAACATTCCGATCGCTGACGCCGATCTGGCCAACATCCCGTTCTACAAGCCGGCCGACGACACGCCTGAGATGAAGTACCTGCACGAGCGCCGCCAGGCCCTCGGCGGCTACCTGCCCAAGCGCCGCCCAAAGGCCGACGAGCAGTTCACCGTGCCGCCGCTCGAGACCTTCAAGGCCGTGCTCGAGCCCACCGTGGAAGGCCGAGAGATCAGCACGACCCAGGCCTATGTGCGCTTCCTGAACACGCTGCTGCGGGATGCGGCACTCGGCCCGCGCGTGGTGCCGATCCTGGTCGATGAAGCGCGTACCTTCGGCATGGAAGGCCTGTTCCGCCAGATCGGCATCTACAACCCCGCGGGGCAGAAGTACACGCCGGTCGACAAGGACCAGGTGATGTACTACCGCGAGGCCGTGAACGGCCAGATCCTGCAAGAGGGCATCAACGAGGCCGGCGGCATGGGCAGCTGGATCGCCGCGGCGACCAGCTACTCGACCAACAACCGGATCATGATCCCGTTCTACGTCTACTACTCGATGTTCGGCTTCCAGCGCATCGGTGACATGGCGTGGGCGGCCGGCGACATGCAGGCGCGCGGCTTCCTTCTGGGCGGCACATCGGGCCGCACCACGCTGAACGGCGAAGGCCTGCAGCATGAAGACGGCCACAGCCACATCATGGCGGGCACGATTCCGAACTGCATTTCTTATGACCCGACCTTCGCACATGAGGTCGGCGTCATCCTGCACCACGGCCTCAAGCGCATGGTGGAAAAGCAGGACAACGTGTATTTTTACATCACGCTGCTCAATGAAAACTACGCCATGCCGGGCCTGAAACCTGGCACCGAAGAGCAGATCATCAAGGGCATGTATTTGTGCAAAGAGGGAAGCAAGCTAACGCCACGTGTCCAGTTGCTCGGCTCGGGCACCATCCTGCGTGAATCCATTGCCGCGCAGGAGCTGCTGGAGAAAGACTGGGGCGTCTCCGCCAACGTCTGGAGCTGCCCAAGCTTCAACGAACTGGCGCGCGATGGTCAGGACGCCGAGCGCTGGAACCTGTTGCATCCCCTTGAGAAACCGCGCGTGTGCTTTGTCGGCCAGCAGCTTGAAAAACACACCGGCCCGGTGGTGGCTTCGACCGACTACATGAAGGCCTATGCCGACCAGATCCGCTCCTTCATCCCAAAGGGGCGCACTTTCAAGGTGCTGGGCACCGACGGTTTTGGCCGCAGTGACTTCCGCAGCAAGCTGCGCGAGCACTTTGAAATCAACCGTCACTACATCGTGGTGGCAGCCTTGAAGGCCCTGAGTGAAGAAGGCACGGTGCCCGCAAGCAAGGTGGCGGAGGCCATCAAAAAATACGGCATTCAGGCCGACAA
>JANMXL010000178.1:0-4552 GCA_031380885.1 Burkholderiales bacterium
CCTGCAGGTCGAGAAGATTGCCAACGGCGACGAGCCACCCGTCACGATCTGGAACGCAACCAGCATGTTCGACGCGGCCCGAGTGCTCGGCAGTGCGGTGCGCCGCGTCTACGACCAGGACGGCCAATCGCTGAAGGCCGCGGGCATCGACTTCAACGCGTCGATGATCTTCGGCGGGCAGATCAAAGGCGAGGCGATGCGCCTGTTCCTCGTGTATTCGGCCGGCAACTTCATCGAGGCCACCCAGGAAACCTGCTACTTCCAGGCCGGCGAATCGAAGTACGGCAAACCGGTGCTCGACCGGATGATTTCGCCGACCACGCCGCTCGACGAGGCCTCGAAATGCGCGCTGGTGTCGATGGATTCGACGCTGAAGTCGAACCTGTCCGTCGGCCTGCCGCTGGATTTGCTGGTCTACGAAAACGATGCGCTGAAGTGCGATCAGGCGGTGTGCATCGACGAGCAGAACCCGTACTTCCAGATGATCCGCGGATCGTGGGGGCACAAGCTGCGGGAGGTGTTCGAATCACTGGAAGACCCGCAGTGGACATCAGTCAGCGCCACCGCAGGCGTCGCAGCGGCCGAGCACCCGCTGTGCGTGGAATCCACCCGCTACGAACCGATGCGCAAGATCACCCATCCCGGCGAGAAGATCGTCTGATCTGGGGCCCGGGAAAGCCCCTTCTATAATCGTTGTTTCCCACCACAGCAGCGTGCCAATCCGCTGCTGAAAGCAATGACCAAGTACGTCTTTGTCACCGGCGGTGTGGTGTCCTCGCTGGGCAAGGGCATTGCGGCGGCGTCGCTCGCAGCGAGTCTCGAATCGCGCGGCATCAAGGTCACGCTCATCAAGCTCGACCCCTACCTCAACGTCGATCCCGGCACGATGTCGCCGTTCCAGCACGGCGAGGTCTATGTGACCGACGACGGCGCCGAAACCGACCTCGACCTGGGCCACTACGAGCGCTTCATCACCACCCGGATGAAGAAGGCCAACAACTTCACCACTGGCCAGATCTACAAGAGCGTGCTCGAAAAAGAGCGCCGCGGCGACTACCTCGGCAAGACGGTGCAGGTGATCCCGCACGTCACCAACGAGATCCAGGAATTCGTCAAGCGCGGCGCCGGTGTCGCACCCGATGGCAACACCGACCATGCGGTCGATGTCGCGATCGTCGAGATCGGCGGCACGGTCGGTGACATCGAGTCGCTGCCCTTCCTCGAAGCGGTGCGCCAGATGAGCCTGAAGCTCGGGCCCAACCAGACCGCCTTCGTGCACCTGACCTATGTGCCGTGGATTGCCGCGGCCGGCGAGTTGAAGACCAAGCCGACGCAGCACACGGCGCAGAAGCTGCGCGAGATCGGAATCCAGGCCGACGTGCTGCTGTGCCGTGCGGACCGCCGCATCCCGGATGAAGAGCGCGAAAAAATCTCGCTCTTCACCAATGTGCCGACCTGGGGCGTGATCTCGATGTGGGACGTGGACACCATCTACAAGGTGCCGCGCATCCTGCATGAACAGGGGCTCGACGGGCTGATCTGCGACAAGCTGCGCATCCACACGCCGCCGGCCAACCTGAAGCGCTGGGACGAACTGGTGCGCGAATTCGAGCACCCCGAGCGCGAGATCACGATCGCGATGTGCGGCAAGTACACCGACCTGTCGGACTCGTACAAGTCGCTGAACGAAGCACTGCGCCACGCCGGCATGCACAGCCACGCGAAGGTGCTGATCGAGTACGTCGACTCCGAAACCCTGACCGCCGACAACGTGCAACAGCTCGCCGCCTTCGATGCGGTGCTGGTGCCGGGCGGCTTCGGCAAGCGCGGCGTCGAGGGCAAGGTACTGGCCGCGAAATTCGCGCGTGAATCCAAGCTGCCCTACCTCGGCATCTGCCTGGGCATGCAGGTGGCGACCATCGAGTTCGCGCGCCACCAGGCGGGGCTCGACAGCGCCAACAGCACCGAGTTCGAGCCCGACACGCCGCACCCGGTGATCGCGCTGATCGAGGAATGGCAGGACGCCGATGGCTCAATCCAAAAGCGCAGCAGCAGCTCCGACCTCGGCGGCACGATGCGCCTGGGCGCGCAAAGCTCCGACGTGAAAGCCGGCACCTTGGCGCACGAGATCTACGGCGATGTGGTGACGGAACGCCACCGCCACCGCTACGAGGCCAACGTCAACTACCTCGACCAGCTGAGCGCCGCCGGCCTGGTCATCTCAGCGATCACGCAGCGCGAGAAGCTGACCGAGATCGTCGAGCTGCCGCGCAGCGTGCACCCGTGGTTCATGGGCGTGCAGTTCCACCCCGAGTTCAAGTCGACGCCGTGGGGCGGGCATCCGCTGTTCAACTCCTTCATCTCGGCGGCGTTGGTGCACCAGCGTGAGCGCTTGCAGGTCGTCGGTTCGGCAAAGGCGGCCGCATGAAACTGTGCGGCCACGAGGTCGGCCTGACGCAACCCTTTTTCCTGATTGCCGGCCCCTGCGTCGTCGAGTCTGAACAACTGCAGATCGATGTGGCGGGCGCGCTGAAGGAGATGACCACCGCGCTCGGCATCCCCTTCATCTTCAAGAGCAGCTACGACAAGGCCAACCGCTCCAGCGGCAGCACCTTCCGCGGCCCGGGCCTGGAGCGCGGGCTCGAAATTCTGGCCAAGGTCAAGCGTGAACTCGGCGTGCCGCTGCTGACCGATGTGCACGACATTGAGCAGATCGCGTCAGTCGCGTCAGTTGTGGACGTGCTGCAGACGCCGGCCTTCCTGTGCCGCCAGACCGATTTCATCCGCGCCGTCGCACAGTCGGGCAAGCCGGTGAACATCAAGAAGGGCCAGTTCCTCGCGCCGCACGACATGAAGAACGTCATCGACAAGGCCCGCGCCGCCGCGCGCGACAAGGGCCTGCCGGAAGACAGCTTCATGGCCTGTGAACGCGGCGTGAGCTTCGGCTACAACAACCTGGTGAGTGACATGCGGTCGCTCGCCATCATGCGCGAAACCGGCGCGCCGGTGGTCTTCGATGCGACGCATTCGGTGCAGCTGCCGGGCGGCCAGGGCACCAGCTCCGGTGGCCAGCGCGAGTTCGTGCCGGTGCTGGCGCGCGCCGCCATCGCGGTCGGTGTGGCCGGGTTGTTCATGGAAACCCACCCCGACCCGATGAACGCGATGAGCGACGGCCCGAACGCGGTGCCCCTCAAGCGCATGCGAGCGCTGCTCGAACAGCTGGTGGCACTCGACCGCGTGGTCAAGCAGCAGCCCCTGCTCGAGAACGATTTCGGTTGCTGAACAACCCTCGTTCTGCAACCACACCCTTTTTCAATTTTCAATTCTGAGGACGCCACATGAGTGCGATCGTTGACATCGTCGGCCGCGAGATCCTGGACAGCCGCGGCAACCCCACCGTCGAATGCGATGTGCTGCTCGAGTCGGGCGTGATGGGCCGCGCTGCCGTGCCCTCGGGCGCGTCGACCGGCTCGCGTGAAGCGATCGAGTTGCGCGACGGCGATGCCAAGCGCTACGGCGGCAAGGGCGTGATGCGCGCGGTGCAGCACGTCAACACCGAGATCAGTGAAGCCGTGCTCGGGCTCGACGCCAGCGAACAGGCTTTCCTGGACCGCACCTTGATCGACCTCGACGGCACCGACAACAAGTGCCGCCTGGGTGCCAACGCGATGCTGGCCGTCAGCATGGCCGTCGCCCGTGCGGCGGCGGAAGAAAGCGGCTTGCCGCTGTACCGCTATTTCGGTGGCTCGGGCGGCATGCAGCTGCCGGTGCCGATGATGAACGTGATCAACGGCGGCGCCCACGCCAACAACTCGCTCGACCTGCAGGAGTTGATGATCATCCCGGTCGGCGCGCCGAGCTTCCGTGAAGCGGTGCGCTGGGGCGCCGAAACCTTCCATGCGCTCAAAACGATCCTGCACGACCAGGGCATCAGCACCGCAGTCGGCGATGAAGGTGGCTTCGCCCCCAGCGTGGCCAGCCACGAGGCGGCGATCCAGATGATCCTGGCCGCGATCGACAAGGCCGGCTACGCGGCTGGCGAGCAGATCGCCATCGGCCTGGACTGCGCGGCCAGCGAGTTCTACAAGGACGGCCAGTACGTGCTGGCAGGCGAAGGCGGCCTGAAATTGTCGGCCGAAGGGTGGTGCGACATGCTGGCGGGCTGGGTCGACAAGTACCCGATCATCAGCATCGAAGACGGCATGCACGAGGGCGACTGGGACGGCTGGAAGCACCTGACCGAGCGCCTCGGCAGCAAGGTGCAACTGGTCGGCGACGACCTGTTTGTCACCAACACGAAGATACTGAAGGAAGGCATCGACAAGCGCATCGCGAACTCGATCCTGATCAAGATCAACCAGATCGGCACGCTGACCGAAACCTTCGCCGCGATCGAGATGGCCAAGCGCGCGAACTACACCGCGGTGATCAGCCACCGCTCGGGCGAAACCGAAGATTCAACGATCGCCGACATCGCAGTCGGCACCAACGCCGGCCAGATCAAGACCGGCTCGATGAGCCGCAGCGACCGCATCGCGAAGTACAACCAGCT
>JANMXL010000215.1:0-4772 GCA_031380885.1 Burkholderiales bacterium
CACCGCCGCCGAGATCGCCCGCGACTTCCCCGAAGGCATCGACGCGCTGATCACCGGCGTTGGCACCGGCGGCCACATCACCGGCTGCGCGCAGGTGCTGAAGGCGAAGTGGCCGAAGTTGAAGGTGTACGCGGTCGAGCCGGCGGCCAGCCCAGTGATCAGCGGCGGCAAGCCGGGGCCGCACCCGATCCAGGGCATCGGCGCCGGCTTCATCCCGAAGAACTTGCACACCGAGCTGCTCGACGGCGTGATCCAGGTCGATGCCGAAGCCGCCCGCGAAATGGCGCGGCGAGCCGCGCGTGAGGAGGGCATGCTGGTGGGGGTGTCGTCGGGCGCCACGCTGGCGGCGATTGCGCAGAAGCTGCCCGAACTGGCGCCCGGCGCGACCGTGCTCGGCTTCAACTACGACACCGGTGAGCGCTACCTGTCGATCGAGGGCTTTCTGCCGGTGGAATAAAGGTTTTCCGGGAGAGGTGCCGTCTGACAGTCAGACAGGCGATTATTGAGGTCAGCGCTGCCATGCTGCGGCGGTAGCATGGGCAAATCGCAATCTGAGGAGATGCCATGCTGCGCAGACTTTGGCTGGCCGTTCTGGCCCTGACCGCAACATTCGCCTTGAGTGGCTGCGGTTACAACCAATTCCAGAAGCTCGACGAAGAGGTCAAGGCCAGCTGGGCCGAGGTGCTGAACCAGTACCAGCGACGCGCCGACCTGATCCCGAACATCGTCGCCACCGTCAAGGGCGAAGCCAATTTCGAGCAGGAGACACTGACCAAGGTCATCGAAGCCCGCTCGAAGGCGACCAGCATCCAGGCCACACCCGAGCTGATCAACGACCCGGCTGCGTTCCAGAAATTCCAGGCCGCGCAGGGTGAGTTGACCGGTGCCTTGAGCCGGTTGATGGTGGTCGCCGAGCAGTACCCGACGCTGAAAGCCAACCAGGGCTTCCAGGACCTGCGGGTGCAGCTCGAAGGCACCGAGAACCGCGTGACGGTCGCGCGCAACCGCTACATCAAGGCGGTGGCCGACTACAACGTGCTGGCGCGCAGCTTCCCGAACAACCTGACGGCGATGGTGTTCGGCTACCAGGTCAAACCGAGCTTCACGGTGCAGAACGAGGCCGAGATCTCGAAGCCGCCAGCGGTGAATTTCGACAAGCCTGCGGCCAAGTAAGTGAGGGTTGCTGGCGCCGCTGCTCGCGCTACACCCCGGCTCGTCGGGGTCTTGTGGTGGCTGCTCGCCCTGTGCTGCATCGGTGATGCGGCCCACGCACAGGACGTGCTGCCGATCCCACCACTCACCGCGCCGGTGATCGACCAGACCGCCACGCTCGATGAAACACAGCGCGCCGCGTTGATTGCCAAGCTGGCGGCCATCGAGCAGCAGACCGGCAGCCAGATCGTCGTGCTGATGGTGCCGAGCACGCTGCCTGAGGACATCGCGGCCTACAGCCAGCGCGTCGGCGACAGCTGGAAGATCGGGCGCCGCGACGTTGGCGACGGGCTGTTGATCGTCGTCGCGAAGAACGACCGCCGCGTGCGCATCGAGGTGGCGAAAACGCTGGAGGGTGCGGTGCCCGACCTCGCGGCGAAACGGATCATCGACGCACAGATCACACCGTCCTTTCGCGCTGGTGACTACGCAGGGGGCCTCAGCGCCGCCGTCGATCAGCTGGCCGCACGCATCCGTGGTGAGGCCCTGCCCGCGCCGAACCAGCCAGGCGCGCAACAGCGCAGCCACAGCAATGGGCCCTCACTGGAATCGCTGGCCATCTTCTTGTTCGTCGCCGTGCCGATCGCCGGTGCGCTGCTCACCCGGATGATGGGTCGCAAGCTCGGATCGCTGGCCACAGGCAGCATCGCCGGCGGCATCGGCTGGTGGCTGACCACGAGTGCGCTGCTGGCGGGTGCCGCCGGACTGGTCGCGGTGGTGCTGGTCGGCGTGTTCGGCGTGGGCTCGGCACGGCGCGGTGGCGGCGCGGGCATCCCGCCGATCATCTGGGGCGGCGGAGGCGGAGGCGGTTGGGGCGGGGGTGGTGGAGGCGGTGGATTCAGCTCTGGCGGTGGCGGAGATTTCGGCGGTGGCGGTGCCTCCGGAGGCTGGTAACCATGAACACACTGATCCGCATCCTGAAGCACCGCTGGCTGGACGAGACCGACGCCGAGCGCGCGCTCGGCGCCGACGCGCTGCATCGCATCGAAGAACGCGTGGCCATCAGCGAACGCAAGCACACCGGCGAATTGCGGGTGTGCGTCGAAGCGGGGCTGCCGCTGAGTTATTTGTGGCGCGGCGCCAGCGCACGCGAGCGTGCGATCGCGATGTTCGGCAAGCTGCGCGTCTGGGACACCGAACACAACAACGGCGTGCTGATCTACCTGCTGCTGGCCGAACACCGCATCGAGATCGTGGCCGATCGCGGCATCACGCAGCGGGTGCCCGAGCGCACCTGGCAGGACATTTCAGACGCGATGGGTGCGGCCTTCAAGGTCGGCGACTACGCGCGCGGCCTGCTCGATGCGGTCGACCGGGTCGGTGCGCTGCTGGCGCAGCATTTCCCGGCCGATGGCTCGCAGGTGAACCCGAACGAGCTGCCAGACAAACCCGACGTGCGTTGAGCGGGTGGCTCAGCGGCGTTGGCGGCGTGCGACCCAGGCCATCAACCCCAAACCCGACAACATCAGCGCGTAAGTGCCGGGTTCAGGAACGGCTGCGGTGAGCGGGCCGAACTCCAGGTTGTCGAACCCGACCGTGCCGTTGTCGCCGCTGATCACGACCGAATGGATACCGGCCAAGCTGAACATCAGCACCGGCCCGGCGAGCCCAAACGCCTTGTTGTCGGTGTCGCTGGTCGAACCCAACAAGTGGCCGCTGACATCGAAGGCTTGCGCAGTCACGCTGCCGCTGCCCAGCGGAATGTAGTCACCCTGGATCTTGAAAAAGCTGGTGACGGCACCCGTTGAGGCGCTGCTCGGAAGAAAGAAAGAGATTGTGATCGGCGCGTTGTAGTCGAGCGCGCCACTGCTGCTGGTGCCCCCGACGATGTTCGGTACGCTGGCCGAGAGATTGCCGGCGCCGTGATTGACGAGTGCCGCGTAGCCCGCCAGCGAGGTGAAGGAGACACCATCCGACACCAGGTATTGATTCGTCAATTGGCTGGCTGCTGGCACGGCACTGCCTGGCGAGTTGACCATCGCGACCACACCCACCGACTCTTCAAAGGTGATCGTCGTGGCCTGGCTGGCTGCCATGAACAGGGCGGCTGCAAGAAAGACGGGAATGCGTAGCTTCATGGCGGACCTTTCTGGACACTTGTTGAGAACGAGGTTATCAGCCGAGCTTAGGGTCGCGTCAACAGTGGCGCAACCCCTTGCACGGGGGGCGAGGCGCACCCTCATTGCCAATTCGATCCATCGCGCGTTAACCGCGCTGAACGGCGGCCCGCGTGGCGATCCACGGTTCGTCGATCGCGAGCATGAAAAAACCCGCCACGAGGGCGGGTTGCAGTCAGCGCGACATCGCTGTCGTCACTTCTTGCGGAACTTGCGCCAAGCGGCGATCTGCGCGGCCATCGCGGCGAACTCGCCTTGTGCTTTCGCGAAGTCGATGTCGCTCTTGGCGTTCTTCATCGCTTCTTCGGCGCGCTGCTTGGCTTCGGTGGCTTTCGCTTCGTCGAGGTCCTTGCCCCGGATCGCGGTGTCGGCCAGCACGGTGACCGTGCCGGGCTGCACCTCGAGGATGCCACCGGCGACGAACACGAATTCTTCCGCGTCGTTGTCAGCGCGCACGATGCGCACCGCGCCCGGCTTGATGCGGGTGATCAGCGGCGTGTGCCGGGGATAGATGCCCAGCTCGCCTTCTTCACCCGGCAAGGCCACGAACTTGGCCTCGCCGGAGAAGATCATCTCTTCGGCGGATACGACGTCGACTTGGAGTGTGGCCATGGCAATTTCCTAAGCGTGGGAAGAAGGTTCAGAAAGCAAGCAGTCGATGGGCTGGCAAGGCGCCGCGCGGAAGTGGACACCTGTCCACTGAGCACGGCAACGCCGCCAGCGCACCGAATGCGCCGCTTACTGAATCTTCTTCGCTTTCTCGAAAGCCTCGTCGATCGTGCCGACCATATAGAAGGCCTGTTCCGGCAGGCTGTCGCATTCGCCGGAGACGATCATCTTGAAGCCGCGGATGGTTTCCTTCAGCGTCACGTACTTGCCGGGGCTGCCGGTAAAGACTTCGGCGACGTGGAAGGGCTGGCTCAGGAAGCGCTGGATCTTGCGGGCGCGGGCCACGGCGAGCTTGTCTTCAGGCGCCAGTTCGTCCATGCCCAGAATCGCGATGATGTCGCGCAATTCCTTGTACCGCTGCAGCGTTCCCTGCACCGCACGCGCGGTGTTGTAGTGGTCTTCGCCGACGACGTTCGGGTCGAGCTGGCGGCTCGTCGAATCGAGCGGATCGACCGCCGGGTAGATGCCGAGCGAGGCGATGTCGCGCGACAGCACCACGGTGGAATCAAGGTGGGCGAAGGTGGTCGCCGGCGACGGGTCAGTCAAGTCATCCGCCGGCACGTACACGGCCTGGATCGAGGTGATCGAGCCGACCTTGGTGGACGTGATGCGTTCCTGCAGCCGGCCCATTTCCTCGGCCAGCGTCGGCTGGTAGCCCACCGCCGAAGGCATGCGGCCGAGCAGCGCCGACACTTCGGTGCCGGCCAGCGTGTAGCGGTAGATGTTGTCGACGAAGAACAGCACGTCCTTGCCTTCGTCGCGGAACGACTCGGC
>JANMXL010000224.1:0-2755 GCA_031380885.1 Burkholderiales bacterium
CACCTCGTCGATGTCCAGCGGGTGGCGGGCATAGCGCACCACCGACTTCATCTCGTCTTGCGCCTTCAGCTCGCACTCGCGATCGACCGAGAACGTGGCGGGCGGCTCGCCGGTCAGCAGCCAGTCGGACATTGCGACCGAGGCCGATTCGATGGTCTGCAGCGGCGTCAGCGCCAGACCGTCGAGTGACTTGATCAGCTGCGTCACCACCTCGCCCGCGCGCGCCGGGCTGCTGGCATCGACCATCAGCAGCCGCTGCTTCGCATCGATCCACACCTGCAGCGTGGCCCGCTTGGTGAAGGCCATCGGCAGCAGCTCCAGCGTGGCCTGCTCCTTCAGCTCCTTCGTCTGCTTCTTGCCGGGCTTGCGCCCGCTGGCCTGTTCGACCTGCTGTGCCAGCTCGTCGGTGCGGCGCTTGACCACTGCCGACGGCAGCGCCTTGCGCTCGACCATCAGCATCATCAGCCACTGCCCGCCCACGGCTTCGACCAGCGGGCCGTGCGCGGTGCCGCGCGGGGCGACCCAGCCGAGCGACTGCGGCTGCGTGGCCCCACATTCAGCAAAACGGGCCGCCGCGAGGCCCTCTTCGATCTGCGCCAGCGTGGCCTGCCACTCAGGCCCCACGCGATACACCGTCAGGTTCTTGAACAAGCGATTTCTTCTTTCCAGGGTCGACGAAAAAAGACCGGCGGGTCTGGCCGCGGGCCGGGGGAGGCGGGATTGTCCACGGCCCACGCACCGCGCCGATGTTCTAGAGTCCCGGGGTGCTTCCCGGCCCCCAGTGCGACGCCGGACAGCCGCCTTCTTCACGCCCGCGGACCCAGGAGACACCGATGAACGACAAACTCAAGCAAGCCGCCGATGCGGTGCTGGCCAACACCGTGGGTGCCGCGGGCGGCGCGCCCGGCGTGGTCGCGATGGCCACCGACCGCAACCGTAATTTCTATGAGGGCGCGGCCGGCCGTCGTTCTTTGGGCGGCGACGCGCCGATGACCACCGATTCAGTGATGGCCATCTTTTCCACCACCAAGGCCCTCACCGGCACGACGCTGATGCAGCTGGTGGAAGAGGGCAAGGTGCGGCTCGACGACCCGGCCAAGAAATACGTGCCCGAGATCGCCGAGATCCAGGTGCTCGAAGGCTTTGATGCCGCCGGCCAGCCGAAGCTGCGGGCGCCGAAGCGCGACATCACGATCGAGCACCTGATGCTGCACACCGCCGGCTTCAGCTACGAATTCTTCAGCCACGACGACCTGAAGCTGCGCGGCGCCCGAGGCATCGCCTCGGTCGTGTCCAGCACCTTCGCGTCCGTCAAGACCTGCCTGCTGTTCGACCCGGGCACGCAGTGGGGCTACGGCGTCAGCATCGACTGGGTCGGCAAGGTGGTCGAGGCGGTGCGCGGCAAGCGGCTCGGTGAGGTGATGCAGGAACGCGTGCTCGCGCCGCTGGGCATGAGCGACACCGGCTTCGTGATGACGCCTTCGATGCTGGCCCGCCGCGCCGTCATCCACGACCGCGCGATGGACGGTCGGCTGACGCCGCTGCCCGACCTGGTGCTGCCGCAGCCGCCCGAGATGGACATGGGCGGCCACGGGCTGTACTCGACCGTGGCCGATTACATGAAGTTCATCCGCATGATCCTCAACGACGGTGCCGGCCCGAACGGCCGCGTGCTGAAGCCGGAAACCGTCGAGCAGATGTCGCGCAACGGGCTGGGCGCGTTGAAGGTCGGTGGCTGGCCGACCTCGATTCCCTCGCTGACCAATGCGGGCGAGTTCTTCCCCGGCCTGTCGAAGTCGTGGGCCTACACCTTCATGGTCAACGACGAGGCCACGCCGTCGGGCCGCCCGGCAGGTTCATTGATGTGGGCGGGCCTGGCGAACCTGTTTTATTGGATCGATCGCCGCAACGGCATCGGCGGCTACTGGGGCTCGCAGATCCTGCCGTTCCAGGACGTATCGTCGTACCCCGGATTCGTCGATTTCGAGACCACGGTGTACGGGCATTTCAAGCGCTGAAAGCGCAGCAGCACACGCAGCGTGAAGTTTGTGGCACCGTCTCCCGGAGTCGGGGGTTGACCCCCGGACCACGGCGGCGGCAGCATACCCAGAGCATAAAAAATCCGCGTTCACGAACGGCCCAGCAGGGCCACCGAAAGCCCTCTATGAAGCATTTCCCCGCTGCCGCAATCTTGTTGTCCACCGTGTTGGCGTGCGCGGGTGCGTCTGCGTCGGCAGCGACGTTGAATTTCGGATCGCTCGGCTCCGGTAATCTCGGCCACCCCTCGGCGATCCTGCCGGAAGCGCAGATCAGCGGCACCGGCACGATCCTCTACACAAATAAGTACTTCGCCGGAGATGGCGGCTCCATCTGTTCCGCGTTCACCACATCGACCAGCACCTCGTGTACTGGCGATTTGCAGATCACCTTCATAACTGCCGTCAGTCAGCTGAGCTTGCGAGCGATCGGCTTCGACGAGGGTGACAGCGTCACGATCTCGGCGTATGCAGGCAGTTCGCTGCTCGGCAGCCGACTAGTTGCCACTTCCGACGATGGCGTCGTTGACTTCAGCGCATTCAGCGGTGTCACGAAACTGGTTTTTGACGACCAGAGTACCGGCTCTGGCTTGGCCTACGGCAAGTTCAGCTTCACTTCGTTGGCGAGCCCAGTGCCTGAGCCAGCCACCGGGTTGATGATGGTGCTGGGTGTCGCCGCCCTCGGCCAATTCGCCCGGCGCCGCCGAGCAGGCTGACCC
>JANMXL010000238.1:0-2076 GCA_031380885.1 Burkholderiales bacterium
GACCGGCCTCAGGCCAGCCATCGCCGCGCCCATGGCTGCGCCGGCAATCGCCTGCTCGGAGATCGGTGTGTCCCAGACGCGCTCTGCACCAAAGCGCTCATGCAGCCCCACGGTGGTCTTGAAGACGCCGCCGCAGGCCACATCCTCGCCGAGCAGCACCACCCGTTCGTCGCGCGCCATCTCTTGCGCCAGCGCCGCAGCCACGGCGTTGCGATAAGTCAGTTCCGCCATTGCCAGCCTCCATCGCTCCATACGTCGCGCCAGGCATCGCCCGGGTCGGGCGGCTCGGCGGCGAATGCACTGTCGGCCATGGCCTCGATGCGAGCCAGCGCGTCGGTGTCGAAGGCGATCAACTCGGCTTCTGCGACGCCTGCTTCGCGCAGCACGGCGTGCTGGCGAGGCAGCGGGTCTTTGGCCTTCCAACTCGCCACTTCCTCGGCCGGGCGATAGGCCGCCGGGTCGAGCGCGGAGTGGCCCTTGAGGCGGTAGGTATCGGCTTCGATCAGGCTCGGGCCCTCGCCTTTGCGTGCTCGATCGACGGCCTCGGCAATGGTCGAGCGCACCGCAGCCACATCGTTGCCGTCGATCAGGATCGAGCGCAGCCCGTAAGCGGACGCCCGGTCCGCGGCCGGACGAGCGACGGGAATCATGGTCGAGATGGGTGTGTACTCCATGTACTGGTTGTTCTCGCAGATGAAGATGACGGGCAGCCGCCAGATCGCCGCCAGATTGACCGCTTCGTGGAAAGCGCCGATGTTGACCGTGCCATCGCCGAAGAAGCACAGCGTGACTTGCTCGGTGCGCTTGATCCGGCTGGCCCAGGCCAGGCCGCAGGCCACCGGCAGATGGGCACCGACGATCGCGTAGGAGCCGTAGTAGCCGTCCTTGACGCTGGTGATGTGCATCGAGCCGCCCTTGCCGCCGCATAGGCCGCCCTGGCGTCCCAGCAACTCACGCAGCACCGCCTCAGGCGACGTGCCTCGCGCCAGCGCATGGGCGTGGCCGCGGTAGGTGCCAATGGAATAGTCGTCGGGACGCAGCGCCGACGCAGCGCCGACGGCAATGGCCTCCTGCCCCAAGCCTAAGTGCACGGGCCCGTGGATCTGACCCTGGCGATACAGCCCGTCTACTTTCTCCAGAAAGCGACGGATGAAGACCATGTCCTTGTACAGCGCGAGGGCCGTCTCGTGCGCCGCAGAAGGGGACGACTCGTTGATGGGATCAGGTGTGGGCATGAAAGCAGACAGTCAAAAACAACACACGCAGCCGTAGACGTGCTGCGATTTCGAAGGGGCCCCATCCCAGGGGTGCGGGACGACGGGTGAGTCGGCCTTGCGTTCGGCGTTGGTACCGCCGCACGATGCGCAGGCCCAGCGCTTCGGCAGATCGGTACCAGTCAACACGAAGCTGCCGAACTCGTGTCCGCAGTCGTTACAACACAAACCATAAACAGGCATCAACGGATCGGATCGAAGCAAGTGCTTGCAACACAGGGGTATGCGACAGGGGAATTTGACACCGTTTCTCGTACATTGAATGCGCTACATCGACTCAGTCAGACTTGATAGTCGCAGTAGTTTGAGGTGTTCATCACTATGGTTTACCAGCGCCACCGCACGCTCTCGGGCCTGCGGGGCGCAAACGACAGGAGACAGACGATGAGGATCGGCAACAAGGACATCCTGATCCCCACCAGCATGGTGGGAAATTATCCGAACCCGCGCTGGTGGGATGCGACATTCGCCAGGACCTTCACGGGCGACCAGCAGCCACCCGACTCGATGTCGCAGGAGGCGCTCGAAGATGCGATGGCCGCGATGGTTGCGGATCAGGAGGCCGCCGGCCTGGACATTATTTCCGATGGTCGCCTTCAGGGCGACAACTACGCCGACCAGGCCCTGTATTACTACATGAAGCGGCTCGGCTACGACATGAAAGGCGGTCACCTCGGCTTTCCGATCTACAGCCGCCTGCACAGCGCCACCTTGGCTCAGCCGTTGAAGCGGCATGGTGCGATCATGGTGGAGCAGGCCAAAGCGCTGCGCCGCGCCACCAAGAAGCCGATCAAGGTGCAGT
>JANMXL010000245.1:0-18683 GCA_031380885.1 Burkholderiales bacterium
GAGCGTGGCGCCGCCCGCGGCGCACGCCAGCGCGCCGTGGCCGATGTGAAACGCTCGCTGGTGCTGGCCGCCGCCCGCTCGGCCTTCATCGATCTCGGCCTGGAAGGCGCCAGCCTGCGCGAGATCGCAAAGCGCGCCGGCTACACGCCGGGTGCGATCTACAGTTACTTCGCGAGCAAGGAAGAGGTCTACGGCGCGCTGCTCGGCGAGTCGCTCGAACGGCTGAATGCGCACGTCGGGGCGGCCGGGGCCGAACCGGCAGCGGGCCGGGGAGCGGCGGCAAGGTCACGCGGCGCGCAAGGTCGGCTGCGCGCCAAGGCGAGTGCCTTCTTTGACTTTTACCGCGAGAACCCGCGCGATCTGGACCTGGGCTTCTACCTGTTCCACGGCATGCAGCCGCGCGGCCTGACACCTGCCCTGAACGAACGGCTGAACGCGCGGCTGCGCGACGCGCTTGCCCCCACCGAGCAAGGCCTGGTCGAGATCGGCATGCGCACGGCCGACGCCCGCACCGAAGTCACCGCCCTGTTCGCGCACATCGTCGGCCTGCTGCTGATGAGCCACACCGGGCGCATCCGCATGTTCGGCCAGGCCTCGACCACCTTGTTCGAGCGCTACCTGGATGCTCTGGTCGTGCGGGCCTTGGGATGCGCCAGACCACGAGGAACGAAACCATGAACCTGATCGATTCGCGCCAGGCCGCGCTGGTGCTGGTGGACTACCAAGCGCGGCTGATGCCGCTGATCCACGACGGCGCGCAGGCGCTGGCACACGCGCTGCGGCTGGCCGACATCGCGCACGAGCTGGCCATACCTGTGTTCGGTACCGAACAGAACCCGAAGGGCCTGGGGCCGAACGCCGACGCGGTGCGCGAGCGCTGCCGCACGACGCTCACGAAGATGCATTTCGATGCCTGCGCTGACGGCCTGCTCGACTTGCTGCGGGCGCCCATGCCCGACGCCGCACAAGCACCATCTGATGCGGCCACAGAGGCCATCAGGGAGGTCGTCATCGCCGGCTGCGAGGCCCATGTCTGCCTGATGCAGACCGCCCTCGGCCTGCTGAGCGCCGGCCTCACCGTGTGGGTGGTGGCACCGGCCTGCGGCTCGCGCAATGCCGCCGACCACGCGCTCGGCATGGAGCGGCTGCGCCATGCCGGCGCCGGCATCGTCAGCGTCGAGATGGTGGCGTTCGAGTGGCTGCGAAGCTGCGAGCACGAAGCCTTCCGGCGCGTGCTGAAGCTGCTGAAGGAGCCGCTCGGGGCTTGATTGCTGCCGCGCCCGGGCCGACCGCCCTGCGGCATCGACTACCCTGTGCGCATGTTCGAGACGAGCATCGCGATGCCCCGGCTGGCGGCCCGCCTGCTGCCGGTCCGCCGGCTGCGTCGGCTGACGCTGGACCGGCCCGGCCATCCGCAGCCGCCGCAGCACCTGAGCGCGGCCAGCGGCCTGGTCTGCGCGCGCGGGCGCGCCTATGTGATCGCCGACGACGAGCAGCACCTGGCGGTGTTCCACGACCTGGCATCCGCCGGCGAACTGCATCGGCTCCTGCCGGGTGATCTGCCGCGCCCGAAGCCGGCCCGCAAGCGACTCAAGGCGGACCTGGAAACCCTGTTCCTGTTGCCTTCGATGGGGCGGTCGAGCGGCCAGGCGCTGGTCGCGCTCGGCTCGGGGTCGCGGCCGAACCGGAACACCGGCGTGCTGATCCCGCTGACCGCTGACGGCGCGCCGATGCAGGCGGCCCGGCCTTTCGATCTGCAACCTTTGTACGAGCCATTGCGCGAGGCACTGGGCGAAATCAACATCGAAGGGGCGATGCTGCTGAGCGGCGGATTGGCCTTGCTGAACCGCGGCATCGCGGGCCGCTCCGACAACGCGCTCGCTCGCTACCCGCTGCGCGCACTGCGCGAGCTGATGGACGGCAAGGGTTCGGCCGTGAAGCCGACGTCGATCCAGCGCCTCGCGCTCGGCGTGCTCGACGGCGTGCCGCTCGGCTTCACCGACGCGGCCGCGCTGCCCGATGGTGGCTGGCTCTTCAGCGCTGCGGCGGAAGACACGGCGAGCAGCTATGCCGATGGCCGTTGCGTCGGGTCGGTGCTGGGCCGGATGTCGGCACGGGGCGACGGCGTGACCCTGCACCGGCTGGCGACGGCCGACAAGGTCGAAGGCATTGCGCTGCGCGTGGCGGGCCGGCGCATCGACGTCTGCATGGTCACCGATGCCGACGCCCCGGCGCGCGCTTCAGCGCTGTTGTTGGCGCGGCTCTGAACCTCAGATTCGCGACCGCCGTTCCGACCTGAACGTGCTCCACGCGATGAGCCACAGCAGGCCGACCTGCAGCGGCAATCGCAGCCACAGCGCCCAGATCGGCACGCCAAACAGATCGGGCCGCTGCAGCATGTAGAAGTGGGCCGGAGTGACCGCGATCGTCAGCCCGAACAGCCCGATGCCGGCGCTGCGCCGCGTCGGCCACCAGAGCAGGCCAGCCGCGCCGAGCAGTTCGAAGACGCCACTCACCAGCACGGCCGCGCGCGGCCAGGGAACCCACGGCGGCACGATGCGCATTTCCAGATCGGTCGCGGCGAAGTGCGCGATGCCGCCGAGCAGGAACCACAGGAACACGAAGGCCAGGCCGGCGCGCCGTGTGCGGCTCATCGTCAGCGGTGCGCCAGGAGCCCGAAGCACCGAGCGGCTTGCGCAACGCGAGCGCGCACCGTCTGCGCCGGCCGGTCGCGCCAGCCGCGACTATCGCGACTGCCATGATCGCCGCTCAGGAGAAAAGTTAGGCTCATGGCTGCGGCGCCAGGTGCAGCGGGCCCGAAAGGCCGCTCGCCTGCGCCAGCTCGTCGAACAGGCGGTGGTGCGCCTCGAAGGCGAGTCGGGCCTCGGCGACGATGGCATCGGCGCCATCTTGAACCACGACTGTCGAAGCCCCACTCGTGGAAGCCGAGCTTTTCGAGCAGCTCGAAGCCGTGGATGATGCCGCGCCCGCCGCAGCCGCGGCCGACCTCGGGGCCGCCGAGTTCCATCGCGTAGACGCCGTCGCGCTTGAAGCACACGTCGCCGATGGCCACCGCTTCACCGGCGAGTTTTTTCTTCGACGAGGTCTCGATGATGGTCGGGCAGGCACGGCCGCCGAACAGCAGGCTGGTGGTGTCGCTCTTCGGGTCGCAACCGATCAGCAGCACCTTCTTGCCTTGCTGCGCCATCATGTAGCTGAGGTTGGCCAGTGTGAAGCTCTTGCCGATGCCGCCCTTGCCGTAGATCGCGATGATCTGCGTCTCCTTCGTCACCGGTCCGGTGGACACCGGAGGCGGCTCGATCGCGGCTTCGTTGCGCAGGTCTTTCATCATGATGGTCACGGGAGTTGCCTTGGCGGAACTCAGCGTCGATTCAGCGGTACTCATGGGCAAGACCTCCAATCCAAAATCATCTTCAAACACGTCGGGTCGCCGAACGCCGTGCGGTAGGCCGAATCGGCCTCCATGGCGTCAGCGCGGTGTGTGATCAGGCCGTCGAGTGACAGCCGACCGGACTCGGCCAGGTTCTTGACCGCGGCCAGATCGCTGGGCAGCCATTGCGCCGCGATGCGGATGCGGGCTTCACGCATGAAGGCCGGTGGGAACACGAAAGACAGCGGCTCGTCGTAGAAGCCGGCCAACACCACTTCGCCACCGGGGGCGAGGCGGGAAATGAGCGTGTCGAGCAGCGCCGAATCACCGCTGACATCGCAGATGCATTGGTAGTCGCGGCGCGTGTCGGCCGAGGGATCGATCACCGGGTAACCCGCAGCCCCGTCGCGGCGCGCCGGGTTGGTTTCCCACACGGTCGGCGAGCCGCCGGCCACCACGGCCAGCCGCGCCATCATGCGGCCGAGCACACCGTGGCCGATGATCAAATCGGGCTGGATCAGCCCTTCCATCGAGTGCGCGTGATGAGCGGTGGCCGCCAGGGCCAGCAGCACGCCCTGCTCTGCCAGATCTTCTGCAAATGGAATCGTCCGGGCCCCGGGAAGCACAACGTGTGCAGCGGCGCCGCCGAACAGGCCGCGCACATCACCGAAGCATTTCGCCCCGGGTACGAACACGCGCTCACCCACCTGACGGCCTGACAGTGAGCCCGCCTTCGCCACGCGGCCGACCGATTCGTAGCCAGGCACCAGGGGGTAGCCCATGCCCGGAAAGGCGGGCATCCGGCCCGACCACAACAGGCGCTCGGTGCCGGTGCTGATGCCACTCCATTCGATGTCAACGGTCACGTCTTCGTCGGTCGCATCGGTCAGATCCAAGCGGCTGAGCACGAGCTGCTCAGGCCGCTCGAGGACGACAGCCAGCGTGTTCAAGCCAGCTCTCCCGTGCGGGCTGGAGCGCGGCCACACGACAGGCAAACGGGGAACCTCAGGTGCATTCTCTCGACCTCTTCGACATGGATGTAATGCTAAGCTTACATTTACAACTGTCAACTTGCATTTACAGTTATTTCTTTGAGGGTTTACGCGCGCCGTGGCCGCGCCACAAGCAGCTGCGTCTGCAGGGGCATGTGGTTGCGCAGCAAGCGAACCTCGCCGAAGCCGGCGGCATGCAGCAACTCGGTGAGCTGCGCGGCACTGCGTGACCGGCCCTTGCCCATCGCGAGCAGATAGAAACCGAAATACGCGTCGCCCATGGCTTCGGCGCCGGGGGCGCCCGACATCGGCTCTGTCAGCAGCAGCGTGCCGTCGTCGGGCAGCGCACGGCGCACAGCTTTCAGGATCAGCAGCGCCCGCGCATCGTCGTGATCGAAGATCACCCGAACGAGGCTGATCAGGTCACAGCCGGTGGGCAGCGGGTCGCTGAAGAAGCTGCCGCCACAGGTGGTCGCCCGTTCCGACAGTCCTTGCTCGGCAAACCTGACCCGCGCCCGTTCGGCCACCGCGGGTAGGTCGAACAGAACCAGTTGCAGGTGCGGTGCGCGGGTCGCGACGGCTGACAGAAACGTCCCCTCGCCGCCGCCCACGTCGAGCAGACGGCGGTGCTTGTCGAACGAGTACGCCTCCAGCACCTCGTCGGACACCAGCGTCTGCGATGCCGACATCAGTGCCGAATAGGGGCTGACGCGGTCGGTCTGCAGCGTGCCCGGCGCATCGGCGGCCGCGTACGGCCAGTATTGGGCCAGTGCCGAAGTCCGGGCCTCCCCACGCAGCAGGGCGACCGGATCGGCCAGATCGACGTACAGCTCGGCGTGGTGTTCCACCATCGACGTGATCGCGGCATCACCCACCAGCGGTGCGCCCAGCGGCCCGAGGCCGTAACGGCCGCGGCTGCGCTTTTCAACCAGCTTCAGAGACACCGCCGCTGCCAGCAGGCGTTGGGCGGCGTCTTCGGTCAGGCCCAGGCGCGGCGACAGTGCCGCCAGTGTTTGCGGCTCCTGCGCCAGCAGATCGAACAGCCGAAGGCGCACACAGGCCAACAGGATCTGCGAGTAGACGAAGCCCGCGACCAGGTCGAACAGGCCACTGGCCCGTCGCTGCGCGATCGGGCGGGTCAGCGGGAATGCCGCCGCCCAGCGCCGGAACGCGCGGCTGCCGGTCAGCCCGTCGCGCCATGCCAACCAGCGATCGAGCAGGCGGTCGGGCAGCGATGGTGGGGACAACAAATCCGACTTCTGGCTCAGCGCGCCCATCGGTTTCAACGCCATCTGGCGCGCGGGTCGGTCGACACGAAGCTCACGTTCACGCCTCGACGCGGACCACTTCCTCGGCAATCGCCTTCGGAACCAGGCGCTCGGCCTCGAACCGCACCAAGGCGCGCATCTGCGCGGCACCGGGGCACGGTGGGATGGCGGCGATGGCCGCAGCGACCAGCCGGTCGAAATGGTGGATCGCGCCCTCCAGCCCCAGTTCGCGGGCGGCGCTGGGGCGGCACAGCGCCACGTCCTGCCCGGCGGGTTTGCCCAGCGACGACGCATCACACGCGACATCGCGGATGTCGTCGGCCACCTGATAGGCCTCGCCGAGCCACTCGCCCAGTGCGCGCCACGGCGCGGCATCGGCGCCTGCTGCCTGCGCACCGGCAATGGTGGCGGCCGCAAACAGCGAGCCGGTCTTGGCGCGCTGGTAATCCGCCAGTGACACTCGGGGCTCACATTCCCAAGCCTGCCCGGCCACGATGCCATGCGGCATGCCGGTGGCGCGGCCGATGGTTTTCAGCAGTTGCGGCAGGCGCAGCGGCGATTGCGTCGCCGCTGTGCCCAGGGTCTGGAAGGCCAGCACGATCAGCGCATCACCGGCCAGCACCGCCAGCGGCTCGCCGAAGGCAAAGTGCACCGATGCGCGGCCGCGCCGCGTCTTGGCGTCGTCAAAACAAGGCAGATCGTCATGCACCAGCGAGGCGCAGTGCAGCAATTCGATGGCGATGGCCGTCGCCTCGGACAGCACAGGATCGTCATCGCCGCACGCCTGTGCGACCGCCAGACACAGCTGGGGGCGGATGCGGGCACCGCCGGGAAACACCGCGTGGCGGATCGCGCCGGCCAGTTTGGGTGGGCAGCCCTCTTCTTCTCCAGACGCAATGGCAAAGGCCAAGGCTTGTTCGATGCGGGTGATGGGCTTCATGCGTGACTCCGGCGTGCGCCTGGCGGCGGGTTGCGTGCTCGACAAACTGTCAATCTAGATTGTCGAATGACAGTGTCAACTAATGTAGACACCTCGCCACCACCCGTCAACACCACGGGCCCGATGTCGGCCCGGCAAGCGGATTCGCCGCACGCATTTGACCGGACCACGGGCGCGTCGAGATAATCGCGGGTTGATTCACCGAGCCCACGCTACGTTTTGAAGTCTGCTTCCGGCCCGATGGACGTGCTGGCCCCGCCCCTGTCGTCGCAGCCTCTGGTCACGCTCGAACTGATCGGCCTGTCTTGCGTGCGCGGCACGCGCCGGCTGTTCGACAGCATCGACGCGGTGATCCACGCCAGCCAACTGCTGCGGGTGCAGGGCGCCAACGGTGCCGGCAAGACCAGCTTGTTGCGCACGCTGTGCGGTCTGTCCTCCCCCGACAGGGGCGAAGTGCACTGGAACGGCCAGTCGCTGGCGAGCCAGCGCGATGAGTTTCATCGCGATCTGATCTACATCGGTCACGCGGCGGCATTGAAGGACGATCTGTCGGCGCTGGAAAACCTGCTCGCCGCCTGCCTGCTGGGTGGGCAGCGCCCGGCGACCGAAGCGTTGATGCAAGCGCTGGCCGCCGCCGGCCTGCGTCAACGCGAACACCTGAGCGCGCGCAGCCTGTCGCAGGGCCAACGACGGCGGGTCGCACTGGCGCGGCTGCTGCTGGAGCCGTCTGCCCGGCTGTGGGTGCTCGACGAGCCGTTCAACGCGCTTGACACTATTGCCAGTGATTGGCTGCTTGGCGTGCTGACCGGTCAGCTGCGCCGCGGCGGCATCGTGGTGCTGACCAGCCACCAGCCGGTGGCGATCGACCCGTCGCTGCCTCAAGTGACCTTGGCACTGTGAGCCTGCCGCACGCCATCGAACCCGCGGCCCGTGCCAGCGCCTTCGACGCGATGCGCGGTGTCTTCGTGCGCGATCTGCGGCTCGCGATGCGTCGGCGCGCCGACACGGCAGCCGCCATGTTCTTCTTCGTGATCGTCGCCAGCCTGTTTCCGCTCGGCGTCGGGCCGGAACCTGCGCTGCTGCGCACGATGGCGCCCGGCGTGGTGTGGGTGGCGGCGCTGCTGGCGTCTATGCTGTCGCTTGGTCGGTTGTTTGCCGACGACCACCAGGACGGCACGCTGGAGCAGCTGTTGCTGTCGGTGTGTCCGCTGCCGCTGATCGTGCTGGCGAAGATGGCCGCGCACTGGCTGTGCTCGGGGCTGGCGCTGACGTTGGTGGCGCCGCTGCTGGCCTTGCAGTTCGACCTGCCGGCCTCGTCGATCGGCGTGTTGACCTTGTCGCTGTTGATCGGCACGCCGCTGCTCAGCCTGATTGGCGGCATCGGCGCGGCGTTGACGGTGGGCGTGCGCGGCGCCGGGGTGTTGCTGTCGCTGCTGGTGTTGCCGCTGTGCGTGCCGGTGCTGATCTTTGGTGCCGGTGCGGTCGATGCCGCGGCGGCAGGGCTTGCGGTCGGGGCCCACTATTCGTTGCTGGGCGCGATGCTGGTGCTGGCGCTGTTCGCGGCACCCATCGCTGCGGCAGCAGCCCTGCGCATCGCCCTTGAATGAGGCCGTTGCACAATCATGGGCTGTCTGGATGGCGCGCGGCTGACCCGCTCGCGTCCAAGCGGTGACAGCCGGAGCCCGATGTCGTGCCGTTTTCTGAAATCAACTGGTTCAAGTACGCCGCGCCGCAGCGTTTTTACCCCCTCGCGGGGCGCGTCATTCCGTGGTGCAGCGTGCTGGCGGTGCTGCTGACCTTGTTCGGGCTCTGCCTGGGTCTGTTGATCGCGCCGGTCGATGCGCAGCAGGGCGAGGCCTACCGGATCATCTTCATCCATGTGCCTGCTGCGTGGATGTCGATGCTGATCTACCTGACCATGGCGTTCTGGGCCGCAATGGGGCTGATCTTCAATGCGCGCCTCGGCGCCATGCTGGCCACCGCGCTGGCACCTTCCGGCGCCTTGATGACCTTCATCGCGCTGTGGACCGGCGCCTTGTGGGGCAAGCCGACCTGGGGCACCTGGTGGGTATGGGACGCGCGGCTCACCTCCGAGCTGGTGCTGCTGTTCCTCTACATCGGCTTTATGTCGCTGCACGCCGCGATCGACGATCCCCGCCGCGCCGACCGCGCCGCCGCGCTGCTGGCGCTGGTCGGTGCGGTCAACGTACCGATCATTTATTTTTCCGTCAAGTGGTGGAACACGCTGCACCAGGGCGCCTCTATCAGCTTGAGCAAGGGCGCGACGATGGCCACACCGATGCTGCTGGGCATGCTGGTGATGGCGCTGGCATTCTGGGCCTATGCGATCGCGATCGCGCTGGCCCGGCTGCGCGTTGTGATACTCGAACGCGAACAGCATGCGCCCTGGGCGCGCGCTGAACTGGGTACGGTCTGATGGTCTGGGACAGCTTTGCCGATTTCATGGCGATGGGCGGCTACGGCATCTACGTGTGGGGATCATTCGGCGTGACGGCTGTGGTGCTGGCTGCCGAGATCTGGTCGGTGGCGGCGCGTCGGCGAGCCTTGTGCCAGCGTGCACAGCATGCCGTCACTGCAGATTTAGGAGACACCTGATGAAACCCAGAACCAAGCGCGGCTTGGCCATCGTGACCGGGCTGGCGGTGTTGGGCATTGCCAGTGCGCTGGTGCTCAATGCCTTCCAAAGCAACATGGTGTTCTTCTTCAGCCCGACGCAGGTCGCCGCCCAGGAAGCGCCACGCGAACGCAGTTTCCGCATCGGCGGGTTGGTCGAGCAAGGCAGCATCCAGCGCGACGAGAAAACCTTGACGGTCAACTTCGTCGTCACCGACCTGGCGCAGAAGATCCCGGTGGTCTACACCGGCCTGCTGCCTGACCTGTTCCGCGAGGGCAAAGGCGTGGTCGCGCAGGGCAAGCTGGGCCCCGACGGCGTCTTCCGTGCCGAGCAGGTGCTGGCCAAGCACGACGAGAACTACATGCCGCCTGAAGCCGCTGATGCGCTGGCGAAGGCGCGCAAGGGCGAGATGCCAGCAGGTGCGATGACCACTTCGGTGGGTGAACCGTCGGGTGCAAAGATGTACGGAGCAACACCATGATTCCTGAGCTGGGCCACGTCGCCCTGATCCTCGCGCTGGCGATGGCCATCGCGCAAAGTGTGTTGCCACTGATCGGCGCGCAGCGCGGCGACGCCGCTTGGATGTCGCTGGCCCGACCCTCGGCACGCGGTCAGTTTGTGTTCATGCTGATCTCCTATGGCTGCCTCACCTACGCCTTCGTCAACAACGACTTCTCGGTGATGCTGGCGGCCGAGCATTCGAACTCGACGCTGCCGCTGGTCTATCGCTACACCGCGGTGTGGGGCAACCATGAAGGTTCGATCCTGTTGTGGTCGCTGATCCTGTCGGGCTGGACGCTGGCCGTGGCCACCTTCTCCAAGGGGCTCGACGAGCCGATGGTGGCGCGCGTGCTCGGTGTGATGGGGCTGATCAGCTGCGGCTTCATGCTGTTCACGCTGTTCACCTCCAACCCGTTCGACCGGCTGATCCCGGGCGCGCCCGATGGCCGCGACCTGAACCCGCTTCTGCAGGACCCGGGCATGGTCATCCATCCGCCGATGCTCTACATGGGCTATGTCGGCTTTGTGGTGGCCTTCGCGTTCTCGATCGCCGCGCTGCTGTCGGGCCGGCTTGATGCCTCATGGGCGCGCTGGTCGCGGCCCTGGACAACAGTGGCCTGGTGCTTCCTGACCTGCGGCATTGCGCTCGGCAGCTTCTGGGCCTACTACGAACTGGGCTGGGGCGGTTGGTGGTTCTGGGACCCGGTCGAGAACGCCTCGTTCATGCCCTGGCTGGTCGGCACCGCGCTGATCCATTCGCTGGCCGTCACCGAAAAGCGCGGTGGCTTCAAGATGTGGACGGCGCTGCTGGCGATCCTCGCGTTCTCGCTGTCGCTGCTTGGCACCTTCATCGTCCGTTCCGGCGTGCTCAGTTCAGTGCACGCCTTCGCATCGGACCCGGCGCGCGGCATCTTCATCCTCGCCTTTCTGGTGGTGGTGATCGGCGGCTCGCTGCTGCTGTTCGCCTGGCGCGCGCCGAAGGTCGGCCTGGGCGGCAGCTTCGATCTGGTGTCACGCGAATCGATGCTGCTCGCCAACAACGTGCTGCTCGTCGTCGCCGCAGCCGCGGTGCTGCTCGGCACGCTCTACCCGCTGGTGCTCGATGCGCTGGGCATGGGCAAGATCTCGGTGGGCCCACCTTATTTCACCGCGGTGTTCGTGCCGCTGATGGCGCCGGCGTTGTTCCTGATGGGCGTGGGCCCGCTGGCGCGCTGGCGGCAGGCCGGTGCCATCGATCTGGCGCGGCGGCTGCGCTGGGCCTTTGCCGTGAGCGCGGTGTCAGCCGTGGTGGCGCCGTTCGTGATTGGCGGCCTCGGGTCCAGGCCATGGACGCCGATGGTCGGCTTCGGCCTGTTGCTGGCGGCGTGGATCGCCAGCAGCGGCGTGGTCAACCTGGTCAGCCGCGTGCGCGGCGGCCCGCTGGAGATGGTCGCCGCTCGCATGGCGGCGCAATCGGGCAGCTACTACGGCATGCTGTTCGCGCACTTTGGTGTGGCGGTGTTCATCACCGGCGTCACCATCGTCAGCGCCTACCAGAGCGAGAGCGATGTGCGCATGCAGGTCGGTGAAACCACCACCGTCGGCGGCTACGTCTTCACGATGCAGGGCGTGCGCGAGGTCAAGGGCCCGAACTACGTCGCTGCGCAGGCCTCGATCAACGTCACCCACGACGGCCAGCCCATCGCCACCCTGTGGCCCGAGCGCCGCATCTACAACGTGACGCGTTCGCCGCAGACCGAAGTGGCCATCGACCGCAGCCTGGCGCGTGACCTGTACGTCGCGCTTGGCGAGCCGGTCAGCCCCACGGCGTGGAGCGTGCGTGTGCACCACAAGCCGCTGGTCAACCTGATCTGGCTGGGCTGTCTGCTGATGGCCGGTGGCGGCATGCTGGCCGTGCTAGACCGGCGTTATCGCACCAGCCGCAGCACGGTCAGCGACAAGGCACCATCAGACATCGGCCGTGGCGCGCCCCCCCGGCCGATGTCGCTGATCGGCACGCTGGTTCGCAAGTACCGCGCACGATGAAGCGGTACCTGCTGCCGCTGCTGGTGTTCGTGGTGTTGGCCGGGTTTCTGGCCATCGGTCTGAAGCTCGATCCACGTGAAGTGCCATCGCCGCTGATCGGCAAACCCGCACCGGCCTTCGACCTGCCGCAACTGGCGGCGCCCGACCAGCGCCTGGCCGCCAAGGATTTGCGCGGGCAGGTCTGGCTGCTGAATGTGTGGGCATCGTGGTGCGTGGCATGCCGCCAAGAGCATCCGCTGCTGGTCGAACTGGGCAAGACGGGCCAGGTCAAGCTGTACGGCCTGAACTACAAAGACAAACGCGAAGACGCGCTGGGCTGGCTGAACAACTACGGCAACCCGTACCTGAAGTCGGTGTCGGACACGGAGGGCCTGGTCGGCATCGACTACGGCGTGTACGGCGTGCCCGAGACCTTCGTCATCGACAAGCAGGGCGTGATTCGCCACAAACAGATCGGCCCGGTCACGCCCGAATCGCTGCGTGACACGCTGCTGCCGCTGGTGGCCAAGCTGGAGCAGGCGCCATGATGCGCGGTGCGTTGGTTGCACTGATGCTCGCGGGTGCCATGTGCAGCGCGGGCGCCACGGAAGCGGCCAACCTCGCTGCCGATCCGGTGCTCGAAGCCCGGGTGATGAAGGTTGCTGAAGAGTTGCGCTGCCTGGTCTGCCAGAACGAAACCATCGCGGCCTCGCACGCCGATCTGGCCGTCGACCTGCGCAAGCAGATTCGCAGCCAGCTCAGCCAGGGCCAGTCCGAACAGCAGATCCTCGATTTCATGGTCGAGCGCTACGGCGACTTCGTGCTGTATCGCCCTGCCCTCAAAGCGACCACCGTGCTGCTGTGGGTCGGCCCATTCGCGCTGTTGCTGATCGCGGCGTTCACCCTCGCACGGGCCATCCGCGGTCGGCAACGCCGCGCCGCCCCATTGGCCCCCGCCGATGCCGATCGCGCGCGACGGCTCCTTGAAGAATCCCCTCCCGCCCCATGACGACCTTCTGGATACTGACCGCGGCGCTGACGGCGCTCGCGCTGGCCCATGTGCTGCCCGTGTTGCTGCGCGCACGCCCCGCCAAAGCGCCTGCCGATGCGGCCGCTCGGCGCGCTTCGACGCTCGCGATCTTGCGCGAGCAGGCCGCACAGCTCGATGCCGAACTGGCCGCCGGCAGCCTCGATGCCGAACAGCACCGCGCCGCCCGTGAGGACATCGAGCGCCGCGTGCTCGACGAAGCCGATCAGGCTGCCCCGGCGACTGCCCGAACCGCACCGGCGAGCACGACCGCGGAGCGACCCTGGAAAAGCGCCTGGCTGCTCGGGTTGGGCGTGCCGCTGCTGGTTGCCACGGTCTACAGCCGCGTCGGCTCGCCGCAAGCGATCGATGCACCCCCTGGACCGCCAGTGGCTTCGCTCGGCGCCGACAACGTGTCCGATGAACAGGTCGACGAACTGATCAAGAAGCTCGCCGCGGCGATGGCGCAAAAGCCTGACGATCTTGCAGGCTGGACGCTGCTGGCGCGCACCTACGCCGTGCTGCAGCGCTTTCCGGAGGCCAGCAAGGCCTATGCACGCGCCACCGCGTTGGCGCCCAACGACGCGCAACTGCTGGCCGACCATGCCGACGTGCTGGCGATGCTGCAAGGCCAGAAGCTTGCCGGTGAACCAGCGCGGCTGGTCATCCGCGCGTTGCAGATCAACCCGAAGAACCTGAAAGCGCTGGCACTGGCGGGTGGTGCCGCTTACGAAGCAGGCCAGTACCCGCAGGCCATCGAGTACTGGACGCTGGCGCGCCAGATGTCACCGCCCGGCACGCCGTTCAGTGACAACCTCGACCGCAACCTGGCCGATGCGCGCAACGCGCTGCAAGGCGGCGCACCGGGGTCAACCGCCACGACAGATGGGGCAGCCGCGCCCGCGGCCACAGCGACGACCAGCGGCGCGTCGCCCACAGCGGCAGCGGGCCACGCGCATGTGGCCGGCCAGGTCAGCCTGTCGCCATCTCTCGCCGCCAAGGTCGCGCCAACCGACACGGTGTTCATCTTCGCCCGCGCGGCCGAAGGCCCGCGCATGCCGCTGGCGATCCTGCGCCGCACCGTGGCCGACCTGCCGATCAGCTTCACCCTCGACGACGCGATGGCGATGTCACCGGCGATGAAGCTGTCGAACTTCCCGGTGGTCGTGGTCGGGGCAAGGGTGTCGAGATCAGGCAATGCGCTGCCGAGTCCGGGCGATCTGAGCGGTCAGCTTGCGAACGTGAAAACCGGCACCGAGGGGCTGCAGATCCTGATCGACACCGTGCAGCCTTGATCTGTACATTGCCACCTTGTTCAACCGCCGAGGTGCCCTGATGCAAACCACCCAGATCAACACCGAGTACCTGATGACTTATCAGGTGCTGCTGGACGCGCCCACGCCGATCGACAGTTCGTTGATGGTCATCAACGTCAAGCCCACCGAGGGCTGGGCGAAAGGGCCGAAGATCAGCGGCACCTTCCAGGCACCGGGTGCAGATTGGTTGCGCGTGATGCCGTCCGGCGCCCTGCGCCTGGACGTGCGCGCGGTGCTGAAAACCGATGATGGCGCGCTGATCTACGTGACCTACAACGGGATCATCCAGCACTCGCCCGAAAGCGCCGAGAAGATGAGCCAGGGCGAGGTGCTGACCGCCAACGACATCCCCTACTTCGTCACCGCGCCGACCTTCCAGACCTCGTCGCCGACCTACGCCTGGCTCAACAGCGTGCAGGCGGTCGGCAAGATGGTCGAGATCAAGCTGGGCGACGGCGGTTACGTCAGGTACGACACCTTCATCGTGCGCTGACGCGCGCGGCCGCTGCGGCCGACACGCACAGCGCGGCCACCGCTGCCGGTTGCTCCTCGTGAACAATGTGGCCCGCGCCGCTCAGGCGGGTCAGCGTGGTGCCGGCCTGTGACGGCAGCATCTCGAGCACGCGCTGCGCCTGTGCCGGGGGAACCGCCCGGTCGTTGTCGGCCACGATCAGGCTGACCGGCGTCTGCAAGCGCGGCAGGTCGCGCAGCAGCGGCTGCACATCCCAGTTGGCCATCATCGCCAGTGCGCCCTCGATGTGCCCCGGGTTGCCGACGATGCGGCCGTAGAGCGCCATGCCCGCCGGGTCCAGCACCGAGCCGGTGTCGCTGACGAGCCGGGCGATCGCGCGCGGATCGGCCGCGCGCCGCGCGACAAAGCCCGGTGCGAACGGCAGCGACGCTATCAGCTTGGCGGCCGGCGGAAACAGCACGCCGGCCAGCCCGCCCAAAGGCATGAAGGCGCCGTTGATGCTGACCAGAGACTGCGGCGCGATGTGGCCATCGAGGCACATCCGCGCGCTGAGCGCCGCGCCGGCCGAATGGCCAATGAGGATCGTCGGCTGCACCCCCAACACGTCAAGCAAGGACTTGACGGCCAGCGCCATCCCAGGCAGCGACGCCTGCCAGGCGCTTGCCATGCCAGTGAAGGCATGGCCGGGCAGATCGACCAGCAGCAGATCGAAGTGCGGCCGCAACCACGGCAGCATCGGATACCAGGAATGCACCGACGCGCCGGTACCGTGCAGCAGCAGCGCGAGCGGCGCCACATCCGTCGCGGTGGCGGGCGATGATTCACGCGCAAACCGCTGCAGGTGCCAGCGCAGACCGCCGGCCTCGATGAACTCGCTCGCCTCGCGGTACGGCCAGTCGCGGCCGTCACGCTCCCAATCCAGCCGCAGTGCCATCGAGCGCGTCGTTCAGCGGGTGGCCGCGGGCACGGCCGGCTTCGTCGCCAGAGCGACCGCCTGCGACAGCGCCGCCGAGCCGGCATACGGCAGCGGCAGGTAGCTCGCACCCATCTCCTGCGCGAGCTGCCGTGCCGCGGCCTGCGGTTGCGGCGAGGTGTCGATCAGCAGCGCGCGCAGGCTGGCCGCACGGAACTGGCGTGCCGCCAGTTGCACGTCGTCACCCGCGCGCGCGCGGCCCGGGCTGCCGTCGCGCGCGATGTTGCCGCGGCCATCGGTCAGCAGCACGACGATCGGTGTTTCGCCGCGGCGGGCGATCGATGCGGCCAGCGCTGCGGCGGCATCGATGCCCGACGCCAGCGGCGTGCCGCCACCGCCCGGCAGACCGGCCAGGCTGCGCTTGGCGCGCACCAGCGAACGCGTCGGCGGCAGCAGCAGCTCGGCGCCCTTGCCGCGAAACGCCAGCACCGCGACCTGGTCGCGGCGCACATAGCAATCGGCCAGCAGCAGTTCGACCGCGCCCTTCGCTTCGGCCAGCCGGTTCAGTGCCGACGAACCCGAGGCATCGACGACGAACAGCGTGGTGGTGGCGCTGCGCTGCTTGTAGCGGGTGACGTGGAAGTCGTCGCGGCGCACCTGCACGCGGGCGCGCGGTGGGTTCGCCACAGCCAATGTCACGGTCCCGCGGACAGACCTTGTGACGCGCTTCGGGACGGCGTCGTCCAGCGCTCGCGCCCGCTCGACTTCGGCCTGCCGGATCTTCTGCCACGGCGCAGCGGCGCGCAGTGTTTCGATCACGTTCAAGCGCGCGCCGGCACGCGGCTCACCACGTCGCGCACCGCTCGGTCGCCCGCGCTTGCTGCCCTGTTGCACGGCACCGGAACGGCCCGAGGCCTGCGCACGGGATCGCATGTCCTGCCCCGCCATCAAGGCGGCGAGCAGACCGGCCGGGATCGCTGCCTGCGCGGCTTCGAGCACCCGGTCTTCGAGGTCGCCGACCGGCGGCTCGGGCGCGTCGTCGCCACCTGAGTCATCGTCATCTTTGGGCGTCGGAGGCTCCGGTGTGTCCTCCTGTGGCGGATCGCTTGGCTCTTCAGGTTCGGGTGGCGTCTCAAGCGCCTCGTCTTCGCTCGGTGGTGGCTCGGCCGGAGGCGCCGGCACCTGCGTGGCGCGTGGTGCCAGCACCAATGCCGCAGCCAGCTGGGCATCGTCATCGGTGATGCGCAGCCGACCGTCGAGCGCCGCTGCAGCCCGCGCCACACGCAGCGCCAGAAGCGGCGCGCGCAGCGAGGCCACACCGAGGGCCAGCGCGGTCGATACCAGCGCCTGCACGATTTCGGCGGGCGCTTCGATCTGCGGCAGCAAGGCGCGTGCGGCGGCCACGTCGGCGGCGTTCCATCCCGGCATCGACGCCAGGTCCTGCGCCAGCGCCCGCTCGTCCTCCGTGCGATCTGCAGCGTCCTCGATCAGCGGATGCAGATCGACTGAAAACGCCAGCCGGTCAAGCAAGGCAGGCGACACGCGTTCGTCGTCGGCCAGGCCTTCATCGAGCGCGACCACGCCGAAGCGCGTGGCGTGGCGCGTGGCCAGACCGTCACGTTCGAGCGCGACCTCCTGCGTGTCGAGCACCGCGGCCAGCCGCGCCGCGGTCGAGGGCGCCAATCGTTCGGCCATCGCCAGCAGCACGATGCCGCCGTCGGCCGCTGTCAGCACACCCTGCTGCGCGATGGGCCGCCCCGCTTGCAACGTGGCGGCGAGGTCGAGCCCGCCGAGCAGGCGTTCGTCGTTAATGTGCAGCGGCACCCGACGCATCGGCGTGCTTTCGGGGAGCAAGCTGTGCAGGCAGCGCAGCCAGCCGTCACGTGCCGGGCCCGACAGCGCGCGGATCACCACGCCGCCGGTGCCAACGGGGTCAACCGCGAACAACGCTGCCGCGTGCAGCGCCGCGACAGACAACGCCGGCTGTGCGCAGCGCCAGCTTTGCTCTGGCGATGACGCAGGCGTGCTGGCGTCGGGCAGTGCCCGGGTCATGCCCCGAACAGTTCTGCCACCGCGCGATTGACGCGCACCGTCGAGCCGGCGTCATCGAGCGGGTTGCGGCGCAGGCGGTGGCGCAGCGCGGGTGGTGCGACGCGCTTCAAGTGGTCGTCGCCCACCGCTGCGTCACCCTGCAAGGCCGCCAGTGCGCGTGCAGTGCGGATCAGCGTCAACTCGCCGCGCAGGCCGTCGGTGCCGAGCGCCATGCACAGCTGGGCGGCGCGCTCGAGTGCTGCGTCGGGCACCACCACTTCGGCGATGCGCGACTTGCCCTTGACGATGCTGCGGCGCACACGCTCGTCTTCCTTCTTCCATTTTTCGGTGAAGCTGTGCGGGTCGCGCTCGAACTGGTCACGGCGGCGCACCACCTCGATGCGCGATGGCAGATCGGTCGGCGTCTTCACCTCGACCGACAGGCCGAAACGGTCCAGCAGTTGGGGGCGCAGTTCGCCCTCTTCGGGGTTGCCGCTGCCGACCAGCACGAAGCGGGCAGGATGGCGCACGCTCAGGCCTTCGCGTTCGACAACGTTTTCACCAGAGGCCGCGACGTCGATCAGCAGATCGACCAGATGATCTTCCAGGAGATTCACCTCGTCGATGTACAGAAAGCCGCGGTTAGCGCGCGCCAGCAGGCCGGGCTCGTAGGCCTTGACGCCTTGCGACAGTGCGCGTTCGAGGTCGAGCGCGCCGACCACGCGGTCTTCGGTCGCGCCCAGCGGCAAATCGACCACCGGCACCGAGATCAAATGCGACTTGACCGGCGTGCCGGCCAGCTTCAAGGCCTTGCAGTCTTCGCAGGCCGCGCCGCCCGACTCGGGATCGCAGTGGTAGCGGCAGCCGATGACCGCACGCATCTTCGGCAGCATCGCCGCCAGCGCGCGCACCGCGGTCGATTTGCCAGTGCCGCGGTCACCGAACACCAATACGCCGCCGATGCTGGGGTCGACTGCGGCGACCAGGATGGCGAGCTTCATTTCGTCCTGACCGACGATGGCAGAAAAGGGAAAGACCAACGCGACGCTCCAAACCTGAATCGTTTACTGCGGCATCCGAGCTGTCAGGAGTTTCCGCGCCCAATCTGTCAGACTATTCTGATGGGTCACGGTGATCCGATCAAGGACTCCTTCTCATGCGCAACCCCAGTCGACGTGCCTTCGTGATGACGG
>JANMXL010000267.1:0-5713 GCA_031380885.1 Burkholderiales bacterium
CTTGACCATGTGCGCGCCGGCCTGCATCAGCATGGTGGCGCTTTCCATCGCCTGCGCGGGGGACTGCTGGTAGCTGCCGAAGGGCAGGTCGCCAATCACCCAGGCGCTGCGGTTGCCCTGCGCGACACAGCGCACGTGGTAGGCCATGTCGGCCAGCGTCACCGGCAGCGTGCTGCCCAGGCCTTGCAACACCATGCCCAGCGAATCACCGATCAACAGGCAATCGACGCCAGCGTGGTCGAGCACGCGGGCGAACGCCGCGTCGTAGCAGGTCAGCATGCTGATCGGCTCGCCAGCGGCGTGCATCTCACGCACCCGGTGCAGCGTGATCGGCTTGCGACCCGCCGCTGGCGCGTCGGGAGAAGTGTGGACGCTCATGGGGTGGCCTTGGGTTCACGCGGCCCGCATGCCCAGCGTTTCCAGCAGGGCCTGGTCGGCCGTCACATCGGGATTGCCGGTGACCAGCAACTTGTCGCCATAGAAGATCGAGTTGGCCCCGGCGGCAAAGCACAGCGCCTGCACCGCATCGCCCAGCGCCTGGCGGCCGGCCGACAGCCGCACGCGGGTGCGCGGCATCGTGATGCGTGCGGCAGCGATCGTGCGCACGAACTCGAACGGATCGAGCGGCGCCTGTTGCGCCAGCGGCGTGCCGGCGACCGGCACCAGGTGGTTGATCGGCACCGACTCCGGGTAGGGCTCCATGTTGGCCAATTCGGCAATGAGCGCGGCACGTTGGGTTCGCGACTCGCCCATGCCGACGATGCCGCCGCAGCACACCTTCACGCCGGCGCCGCGCACGCGCTGCAGCGTGTCGATGCGGTCTTCGAACTGCCGCGTCTGCACGATGTCGGCGTACTTGTCCGGCGCGGTGTCGATGTTGTGGTTGTAATAGTCGAGACCGGCGTCGCGCAGCGCCTCGGCATGGCCGTCACCCAACATGCCCAGCGTCGCGCAGGTTTCCAGGCCCAGGCCCTTCACCGCGCTGATCAGTTGCGCGACCTTCTCGATGTCACGGTCCTTCGGGCCGCGCCATGCGGCGCCCATGCAGAAGCGCGTAGCGCCTGCCGCCTGCGCCTGGCGTGCGGCGGCCAGCACGTCGTCGACCTTCATCAACGCGGTGGCTTCGACGCCGGTGTCGTAGGCGGCCGACTGCGGGCAATAGCTGCAGTTCTCAGCGCAGCCACCCGTTTTGATCGACAGCAGTGTGGAGAGCTGCACCTCGGCCGGGTCGAAATTCGCGCGGTGCACCGTCTGCGCCTGGTACAGCAGCTCGGTGAACGGCAAGGCGAACAGCGCTTCGATCTGCTCGACCTGCCAGCGCATCGCGTCGGGGCGGGCCGCGTTGGCCACGGTGGCGTGGCGCACAAGTTGGATGGGCGCTTGTTGGATGGAGGCTGTGGGCATGGTCAGGGTCTCGCGTGGAGGCGCAGGCAATGATGCGTCGGATCAGAAAAAAAGGGGGGCTCGCCGTCAAACCGCCTGGTACGCCAGCCGCACGTAGATCGGTGCGTAGGCTTCGGCCTGGGTGATTTCAAGCAGGCATTCGCGCGCCAGTTCGAGCATCGCGATGAAGGTGACAACCAGCACCGGCTGGCCGCGCGACACGTCGAACAGCTCATGGAATTCGACGAATTTTCGCCCCTGCAGCGCGCGCAGCACGATGCTCATGTGTTCGCGCACGCTGAGTTGTTCACGGTTGATGGTGTGGTGCTGGTTCAGGTTGGCGCGCTTCATCACATCGGCCCAGGCGGCACGCAACTCGTCGGGCGCGACATCGGGAAAGCGCGGCGCCAGCGATTGTTCGATGTGCACCTGCGCGCGCAGGAAATCGCGGCCGATCACTGGCAATGCGTCCAGGCGCGCGGCGGCCAGCTTCATCTGTTCGTACTCGACCAGCCGCCGCACCAGCTCGGCGCGCGGGTCTTCCGGCTCGGCGCCGTCGGCGCTTTTCTTCGGCGGCAGCAGCATGCGCGACTTGATCTCGATCAGCATCGCCGCCATCAGCAGGTACTCGCTGGCGAGCTCGAGGTTGGTCTTGCGGATCTGCTCGACGTAGGTCAGGTACTGGCGCGTCACGTCGGCCAGCGGGATGTCGAGGATGTTGAAGTTCTGCCGACGAATCAGGTACAGCAGCAGGTCCAGCGGTCCCTCGAAGGCTTCGAGGAACAGCTGCAGCGCATCCGGCGGGATGTACAGGTCGTGCGGCAGCTTGAACAGCGGCTCGCCGTACAGCCGCGCCACGGCCACGCCGTCGAGTGCCAGCGGCGGCGCGTCAGCTGCCCCGTCGGCGATCAGGGCGTGCAACTCGGGCGGCTCCAGCAGCGCAGGGCCTGGCAGGTTCATGGGCGGGATTCAGGCCGTGCGCCGTGCCTCATTTCGGCCCGGTTTGGTACACATAGGGCTGCTGCGGCACGTTCGATTCAGCGTCGTCGGCCTGCGCATCGCGGTCCACCCGCTTGTCCCACAGCAGGGCGCGCCCGGCACGCTGCTCGCTTTCGAGCGTCGGCTTCTTTGCCTTCAGCGACTCGATGAAGTCGGTGACTTCCGATTTGTAGGGCTTCCTGAAAAAGGGCATGGTGCAGTGGGGGATGGGCAAAAACGGGCAAAACCGGAGTTTACCGGGGCACGCGTGGTGGATATCGCTGCGCCTGCCGCCGCAACCCGGCCTTTCCCTGAACGGCGATTCATCAAATTCAACGGGGTCAGCTGTCACGATCGCATCATGAAAGAAATCGAGCTGAAGTTCCGGGTGCCGCCGTCGGCTCGCAAGGCGGTCGAGGCGGCGGTCGCCGGGCCGCAGGCCGCACGGCGCATCCGCCTGCGCGCCGCGTATTTCGACACCTCGACCGGCGCGCTGGCAGCCGCAGGCCTGGCGCTGCGCTTGCGCAAGGAGGGCCGCGTCTGGGTGCAGACGCTCAAAGGCACGCTGCCCGAGGGCACCAGCATGACGCGGGCCGAGCACAACGTGCCGCGTGCCGAGACCGGTGTCGCCGTGCCGACGATCGATCCCCAGCTGCACGCCGACACACCCGTCGGTGCGGCGCTGCTGAAGCTGCTGCAGGCTGCGAATGCCGAACTGCAGCAGGTGATCAGCACCGACATCTGGCGGCGCGCCCGCACGCTGCGGGTCGCCGGTGGCGTGGTCGAGCTGGCCTTCGATGTTGGTGTGATCGAGGCCGGCGCGGCAGTGCCTCCTCGACATGTGCCGGTGTGTGAACTCGAGATCGAACTCAAGCGCGGCAGCCCGCAGGCGGTGGTGGCCACCGCGCAGCGCTGGGTCGCGCGCCACGGTCTGTGGCTGGACACCCGCAGCAAGGCCGAAATCGGCCACCTGCTGTCGCGTGACGATGCGATGGCCGAGGCGCGCCGCGCCAGCGAGGTGAAGCTGGCCAAGGCCATGACGCCGGCTGCCGCGCTGGACGCGGTGCTGCGCTCCTGTCTGGCGCAGATCAGCGTCAACGCCAGCCAGATCGCCAGTGGCCGCCACGCGCCCGAGCACACCCACCAGCTGCGCGTCGGTCTGCGGCGGCTGCGCACCGCGCTGCGCTTCTTCGATGGCGCCCGGCTGGCCGATGCGGTCGATGCGGCCACACGTGAGCCGCTGGCCGTTGACGCCGCCATGCTGTTTCGCCAGCTGGGCCAGGCACGCGACCGCGCGGCGGTGGCCGAGCCGCTGGCAATCGAGCTGGCTCGCGCGCTGGCGGCGGTCGGCCAGTCGGGGGAGCCACCTCGCCTGCCGCCGTCGGCCGAAGAGGTCGATCCGACCGCGCTGGTGCGGCAGTCGGTCGCACAGCGCCTGATGTTGAACCTGATCTCGCGGGTGCAGGGCGACGAACCGACAGCGGCACCCACAACCGCAGCGTCACAGCAGGTCGCGGCCGACGCCGTCGCACCGAAGCCCTCGCTGCCACTTCGCCAGCGATTCGCCAAGCGGCTCAACCGCTGGCACCGCCAGGTGCTGGTCGATGCGCAGGCCTTCGAGACCCTCGACGACGAGGGCCGCCACCGGCTGCGCAAACGCATCAAGCGCTTGCGCTATGCGGCAGAGTTCGCTGCGCGCCTGTTCGACGAGCGCGCAGTGCGCGGCTACCTGAAATCGCTGCGCGCCTTGCAGGAAAGGCTGGGCACCGTCAACGACGTGGCCGTCGGCATCGCGCTGTACTCGGCGGCGGCGCCTGCTGATGCGCGTGCGCTGTTCGCACTCGGCTGGCTGGCCTCGCAGCGCGAACGCGCACTGGCCGCCTGCAAGCCGGACCTGAAGCGGTTCGTCAACTCGAAGCGCTTCTGGCGCGAGCGCCCGAAAAAATCAGCCGACAAATAGCGACGCGCGGTCGCCGCCCGTCGGCACTCGCGGCACGCGTGTTCCCTGGCTACGAAAGCGTCATCTCGAGCCGCACGTCGCGGTAGGGGACCTCAGGACGCAGCTTCCCGCGCTCGCCCTTGTGCAGGCGCACGAGACCGTAGCGCTCCATCGTTTTGAGCGTGCGCGAGAGGTTGCCGGGCGTGCGGCCGGTGCTGGCCGCCAACTCGTGCAGCGACGAGGGATGGGTGTCGGCAATCTGGGCCAGCAGGGCGCGGTTGCGGTTCGACAGCAGCTTGGCGAAGCTTTCGGGCGAGGTGAACCAGACCTTGGGATCGCTGGGCTTGGGGTGCAGCTCGCCACGCGCGATCGCCAGCGTGCGCGCCTTCATATCTGCATATGAGGCGATTCCGACCTTGAGTGTTTTCATGTCCAGACTCTTTTTTCTCGCAGCACCGATTCAACTTCGTGCCAGAACGCTGCCACCAGGGCGCTGGCGTCCGTGTAGTCATAGGGCCTGACCGTGCGCAGCCGGTGCTTGTGGTCCTTGGCGGCTCCCATGCCTTGCCCCGCCACCGAATGGGCATTGTCAAAGCCGACCAGGCGCTGAGCAGCGCCAAGTTCAGGTCGTTGAATGCATGGTCATCAACCGACCCACGCCGCCCCGACTCACCTGACGCGCAGGCCCGGTGTGGCGCCTGGCCCCGGTTCCAGCACGTACAGGCCAGGATTCGCCTTGCCGTCGGTGTGGCTGGCGGCCAGCACCATGCCTTCGCTGATGCCGAACTTCATCTTGCGTGGCGCCAGGTTGGCCACCAGCACGGTCAGCTTGCCAATCAGGTCGGCGGGCTGGTACGCGCCCTTGATGCCGCTGAACACATTGCGGGTGCGCGGCAGGCCGGCGGCATCGACTTCGCCGACATCGAGCGTCAGTCGCAGCAGCTTGTCGGAGCCTTCGACGTGTTCGCAGTTGACGATCTTCGCAATGCGCAGATCGATCTTCGCGAAGTCGTCGATGCCGATGCTCTCGGCAATGTCTTCGCCGCCTGGCCTTGGTTGCTCGACGACGGCCGGAGCCGCTGGCTCGAACAAGGCATCGAGCAGCTTCGGATCGACCCGCTGCATCAGGTGCTGGTAGTTGCCGATGGTGTGTGCGCCGAGCGAGCGGTGAACGTCGGCCGAGTCCAAAGGCGCGATCTTCAGGAAGGCCTCGACCTGTGCAGTGAGTGCAGGCAGCACCGGCTTCAGGTAGATCGCGAGCAGCCGGAACGCCTCGATGCAGACGGTGCACACATCTTGCAGCACCGCGTCTTGGCCTTCTTTCTTGGCCAGGTCCCAAGGCTTGTTCTGGTCGACGTATTCGTTGACGCGGTCGGCCAACAGCATGATCTCGCGCAGCGCCTTGCCGTACTC
>JANMXL010000006.1:0-8718 GCA_031380885.1 Burkholderiales bacterium
CCGCGGCTCGCGGCGCTGATCTGCTGTCTTGCCGAGCGAATCGCCGCACCGCGCTTGTTGACTTCGATGATGGCCTTCATGGTGTGCTCCAGTTCGAGATGTCCCGCTCGAAATCATCCAAAAGCTGATCGATCGTGGTGAGGCGGTAAGCCTCTTCCCGGTCGCCGATGTGCCGGTGATCGCCCTTGCCGCGTTCGTTGTCGTACCGCACCCGAACCTGACAGGAACGGTTGAGGCTTGCTGGCCGAGTTCACGCCAAGTCTGCCTAGGCTAGCTGAGTACATTTACCTCGGTGGTAAACGGGTTGCCACCGTAGGACCCGCCCCGTCAACGATCAGCCTTCCAGCCCAAAGCTTGACAGCGGTAGCCGGGCGGGCGGTCACCTTCACGGCAACCCTCGGCGGAGCAGTGCCAACAGGGACCGTGAGCTTCTACGATGGCCCTACATTGTTAGGAACTGGCAGCATCGCGTCTGGCAAGGCATCAATCACGAATACGTTTCAGACGGTGGGAGCACACACCTTCATCGCCAACTACGGTGGTGACGCGGCCAACTTCGGCAGTTCAACTTCCGCCACGGTGATGGTGCTGAGTTCGACCACGATTACCGGCCCAGCCGGCGGGCCGAACTTGAATGCCGTGGCTGGCAAGCCGACCACGTTGGCAGCGACGGTCAACGGAAATTCGCCGACGGGCACGATGTCGTTTTACGATGGCAGCATGCTGCTTGGTACCGCGACCTTGGTATCAGGAACAGGCTCGATCAACACCAGTATTCCAACGGTCGGCACGCACACGATAACCATCGTCTACAGCGGCGATGCCAACAACGCCGCTACCACAGCGACCATCATGCTCATCGTGAGCTTGCCCCCGGAGCAGTTGATCCCGATTCTTCAACTGCTGCTCGATGATCAGTGATTGTTCTGAGCCGGCGACATCACAACAGCTGACGACGAGGGTTTGGCCATGAGCAACATCATTCAATGGGCGCTGGGCAGGCTTGCGCAAGCAGCCCTGTTCGTCGGCATGGCGTTTGCCAGCGCACTCGCCCCCGCGCAGACCGTCACCTACTTCCACAACGACATCTCGGGCACACCGGTGCTGGCCACAGACGCCAACGGCAATGTGGTGTGGAAGGAGAACTACCGGCCCTTTGGTGGGCGGCTGAACAACACACCGGCCCAAGTCGGCAACGCCATCGGCTTTGCGGGCAAGCCGTTCGATGAGACCACCGGCCTGAGCTACATGGGGGCTCGGTACTACGACCCTGGCCTGGGCCGGTTCATGGGCGTTGACGCTGCGCCTGCCGACCCGGGCAGCGTGCACGGCATCAACCGCTACGCCTACGCCAACAACAACCCCTACAAGTACGTGGACCCCGATGGGCACAGCCCCATCGACGTGGCGTTCCTCGTGTGGGACCTGGGCAAGCTCGGAGTCGCGGTGTACAGCGGCGCCGGGGTGGGTGCGGCGGCCGCAGATGTCGCACTGAGCGCCGTGGGCGTGCTCAGCCCTGTTCCTGGTGTGGGACAGGCCCTCAAGGGCGCACGCGCGGTTGAGCGCTGGGTCGAGGCCGTTGGCGTCACGGTGCATGGGGTCGAGGCGGCCCGAGGTGTGGGGGGCGGAGCGCGGGCAGCAAAGGGCGTAGCGCCCGCGATCAAAGCAGGGGCTGCTGGTGGTGAGACTGCTGGCAAGCCCTTCGCGCAGGCGATTCGCGATGCGGCCAAGGCCGAGAACCCGCTACAGGTCTGTGTTTTTTGCCGGCGTGATGGGGTGGCTACGCAGGTCGATCACGCCATACCCAGAGCGCGAGGCGGTAACGCGACGTTGGACAACGCGCAGCTTGCCTGTCCGCACTGCAACCCCTCGAAGGGTGCGCGAGACTTCCCCGTCAATCCGCCGCCAGGCTTCCGTGGTGAATGGCCACCATCGCATTGGGGCCCTTGAACGCATATGAAATACCAAGCAGGTGAATACGAAGCGACTCATTCGTCGCCGGTCTGGCGTGATCGGTCGAACTTTGTCTTCGCGGCACACATAGGAACGAAGGACGGAAAGAGCGAGTGGGAACAGTTGTGGGGCCAGAAGGTCGCGGCTCAACGCTTTGTCTTGTGCTGCATCCCGTTCTTCGTGCAAGACGTTGCGTTGGGGGATGAGGTCGAGACGGATGGCGACTTCGTTCTTCAGCGGGTCGTCCGGCAGTCTGGTCAAGTTACCTTCCGTGTGTGGTTCGGCGATCAGGATGCGACGACGCGGCAGAACTTGGTGCACGAGATCGAAGCGATCAAGCCGCTCATGGAATGGTCTTCCGAAAATCTGCTTGCACTCAGCGTGCCAGAGGCCGAGGCCCAGCCTCTCGCTGACCATTTGCAGCTTCGCGAAAGCGAAGGGCTACTTCAGTACGAGACTGGCCGAAGCTGAGTCACCCCTTCGCCTTCTTGCCCTGGTCTTCGTGCGTGACGAACCCGATAGGCCGCTTGGGCGGATCGGGCGGTGTCATGAGTTCGCGCAGCGCGTCGAACACCTGCTTGAGCTGATTGCGCGTGTTGCGGCTGAAGGTGTCGTGGTTCATGGCCAGCGCCTCGGTCTTCTGCTTCAACTCATCGAGCCGCTTGGCCAGCTCGCCATGCGTGGCGGCCAGCTCGCGCAGCCTGGGACGGGCTGGATCGGCTGGTGGGCCTGGCGCGCGCGGCGGCGGCGGTGCTCGATGAGGCCTATGCCTATGACGACGCCGGGCGGCGCTTGCGCAAGACGTCGGGTTCGGTGACGACGCACTTCCTCTACGACGGCGCTGACATCGCGGCCGAGTGGAGCGGTGCCGGTGCCGGATCTTCAATCACCGGCAGCCCGGCTGCGGTGTACGCCCACGGGCTGGGCGTCGATGAGCCGCTGCTGCGTCTTTCGGGCGCCAGCACGGGGCCGGATGCGGCGCTGCGGTACCACGCGCAGGACGGCATCGGCTCGGTGGTCGCGCTGGACAAGGTGACTGGCAAGCACTTGGATGAGTACCCGCCGGCCATGTTCAGAGAGGGTGGCGCCGGCGCGAGTGTTCGGCCAATCAGCCCACGCGACAACATGTCATCGGGCGCCTGTATCGGCAACGCATGTCGCGGCTTGCCGGATGGAACGCGAGTCCAGATCAAGATCGGGAATTGAGGATGACGACCAAGCTCGGCGTTGAGGTCTCGTATGGGCAACTCGCCGTCTTCGCGAGTTCACTGAAGCAGCCGTTCAACGACTGGACCGATCAACACGTTGCGCAGGGGTTTGCCTGGCGGCCTGGCAGCGTGTCGTTCCGTTCCATGGTCGAGGCTGGTCAACACTCGGTAGAGATCGATGTCGCAAACCAGGTGGGTAGTGTTCATCCTGATGCGGTGCGTGTGGTGGATGTGCCCTTCGAGGTTCCGACTGACGGCGCGGTAGAGGTCGGGAGCATTGCCGAGACGGTTCCCCTGTCTCTGCCGGCTGGGTCATTCCTCCTGCGCTGCGAGTTCTTGCAGCCCGCCGGCACTGCCGGCGAGCGAGTGCGACTGACATTCGCGAAAAAAGATGCTCCCCGCTTCGAGGTTGTCCGTGCAGACCCAGAGTTGTCGATTGATGGTGAGCTACTGACCACCGCGCAGCCCGCGCTTGGTTGATCCGCTTCAGCCTTCGCGCCGCGCCTCCAACCGCTCGACCGCCTCACGCGCCGTCACGATGGCGATGCCGTTGAAACTGCCTATCGGCAGCAGATCGCGCTTGTCGCCCAGGCAATGAGATCGGCGGCGCCGGCACGTGCTGCGGCAATGACGTGATCGTCATCGGGATCGGTGGGCACGACGCGCGGAGTGTCGGTCGGTGACACGATGACGGCGACCATATCGCATGACTGCAATACAACCTCTCAACCCCTTCGAGTTCAAAGCGGCGGAACTGTGAGGACGCCTGCGATGACGGGCAGCGGCGGCGAAAGGCACTGACCGCTACCATTCGCGCGAGCCGTTGAGGAAACTGACCTTGTCACGAGGAGACACGATGAAGCCAAAGACTCATGAGGAATACGTGCAGATCGACGCGCTGCAGTGGCAGCCGTTTCCCGAGGCGTTCTCGGCCGGTGGCATCCGCTGGAAGTTGCTGCACGTGTCGCCCGAGCAGGGCGCCTGGACCGCGATCTTTGATTGCCCGGCGGGTTCATCCTTCGCGCCGCATGTCCACGCCGGGCCCGGTGAATACTTCTTGACCCGGGGCCGCATGGATGTGCGCGGCGGCAACGCCGCCGGTGGCGACACCGCCGTGGCGCCTGGCTACGGCTTTGAAGCCTCCGGCGCCCGCCACGACAAGACCCAGTTCCCGGTGGACAGCGAGTTCTACATGACCTTCCTCGGCCCGTTGACCTTCATCCACCCCGACGGCTCACCGATCGCGGTGGTCGGCTGGGCCGAGGCGCAGGGGGCGTGGGGATGACGCGCGGCTGAATGAGGCTGTCAACAACGACACCTGCTGCACGGTCGTGCAGGTCAGTGCAGCGGCCGGGTTCCATCTGAATTCACATCACCAGGAGAGACGGGCATGGCACAGCACAGCAATCGACAATGGATCTTGAAGAAGCGGCCGGTGGGCGACATCGCCGACGACGATCTGGTGATCGAGACCTCGCCGATCCCGAAAGCCAGCGACGGCGAGATCGTGCTGCGCACGCACTACCTCTCGCTCGACCCGACCAACCGCATCTGGATGAGCGACATGGTCCAGTACATGCCGCCCGTGGCGTTGAACACGGCGATGCGCGGTGCGGTGATGGGCGAGGTGGTCGAAAGCCGCAGCCCGGCCTACCAGGTCGGCGATCAGGTGATGGGCCTGGCCACCTGGAGCGACTACTGCTGCGTGCCGGTGGCGAACGTGCAGCCTTGCCCACAGCTGCCTGGCATTCCGGTGAAGGAAGTGTTCGGCATCTACACCATCGTCGGGCCGACGGCGTACTTCGGGGTGGTCGATATCGGCCAGCCGAAAGTCGGCGAAACCCTGGTCGTGTCAGGCGCGGCCGGTGCCGTCGGTGCCCTGGTCGGGCAGATCGCGAAGGCCATGGGTTGCCGGGTGGTCGGCATCGCTGGCGGCCAGGACAAGTGCAAGATGATCGTCGACGAGTTGGGCTTCGACGCGGCCATCGACTACAAGTCGCAAGACGTCGATGCCGAACTGCGCAGGCTTTGCCCCGGTGGCGTCGACATCTATTTCGACAATGTCGGCGGCGCCATCCTCGACGCGGTGCTCGGGCAGATGAACCTGTTCGGTCGGGTGATTGTTTGCGGCTTGATCTCCGGCTACAACGCCGACGGCCATGTGCCGGGCCCTAAGAACTACGGCAACATTTTGATGAAGCGCTTGAAGGTGCAGGGCTTCATCGTGCTGGACCACATCCCGCGTTTCGCCGAGGCCTACCGCGCGTTGACCCAGTTGCACGGGGAGGGCAAATTGAAGTGGCACATTCACCAGGTCGATGGCCTGGAGAACGCGGTCAAGGCCGTGCGCATGCTCTACACCGGTGGCAACAACGGCAAGCTGATGGTCAAGGTGGCGTGACACGGGCGTGATCTCGCCGTGGTAACGACTCCTCAGCATCCCCTGGCCCCTGACACGCTCCGCCGTTCGCCCCACCCACGGCGCGTTTTCGTGCTCGGCGGCACGGGCACCATCGGCCGCGCCACGGTGCGCGCCCTGGTACAGCGCGGGCACGAGGTGGTGTGCTTCGTCCGCCCGCGTGCCGGTGTGGGCGGTGCGCTCGCGGCCGACCACAGCGTGCGTTTGCTGGCCGGTGCCTCGGTGCGGTTCGGCGATGTCAGCGACCCGGCATCATTGGCACGAGACGGGTTTCGCGGCGAGCACTTCGATGCGCTGGTGTCCTGCCTCGCCTCGCGCACCGGCGCGCCCAAGGATGCGTGGGCCATCGATCACCAGGCTCATCTGCATGCACTCGCCGCGGCACAGCTGGTCGGCGTCACGCAGGTCGTGTTGCTGTCGGCCATCTGTGTGCAGAAGCCGCTGCTCGCGTTTCAGCACGCCAAGCTGGCGTTCGAGCAAGTGCTGATCGAGTCGGGCTTGAATTATTCGATCGTGCGGCCGACCGCGTTCTTCAAGTCGCTGTCGGGCCAGCTCGATCGGGTCAGGCAGGGCAAGCCCTTTTTGGTGTTCGGTGATGGCACGCTGACCGCCTGCAAGCCGATCAGCGACGACGATCTGGGCGACTACATCGCAGGCTGCCTGGACGACGCCAGCCGCCACCACCGCGTGCTGCCGATCGGCGGGCCGGGCGAGGCGATCACGCCACGTCAGCAGGGCGAGCACCTGTTCGCGCTGCTCGGTCAGCCGCGGCGTTTCAAGCAGGTGCCGGTCGCGCTGCTCGACGTCATCATCGGCGTGCTGGCCACATTGGGCCGCGTGGTGCCCGCGCTGGCAGCCAAGGCCGAGCTGGCGCGCATCGGGCGCTACTACGCCACCGAGTCGATGCTGGTGCTCGATCCGACCACCGGCCGCTACGACGCAGCCGCCACGCCTTCAACCGGCAGCGACACGCTGTTCGATCACTACGCACGCCTTGTCCGAGGCGAAGTCACGGCCGAGCGAGGCGACCACGCGGTGTTCTGAGGTGGCGCGCCCGGCGCTGGATCAGTAGACCAACCCCAGGTTGTAAGCGCCGGCGTTACCGGTGCTGCGCAGCACGCGCACCACCAGCGTGGCCGCGGTCGTCCCGCTGTTGGTCAGTGCCACTTTTTGTTGGCGTCCGTTCACCCCGGGCACCATCAGCAACTGCCGACCATTGCTCCGGTAGACGCCGAGGCCGAAACCGGAGGCAGACCCGGCGGTCAGCGTGACGGTCAGCGTCTTGCCAGCGGCCACCGCGAACTGGTAGTAGTCGGAGTCGGTGCTGTCACTGATCGCGCCGGAGACGACGCTCGGCACTGTGCTGATCTTCTGTGCCGCGGCGACGCTGTTGTTCGGCTCGGCCTCCTTCACCGGGATCACGACAGGGGTGGGCGGCGGGGTCGATGCAGTCGTCAGCGCTGGTGTCGGGGGCGGTGTCGCTGTGGGTGTCGGTGTCGCAGTGCCCTTCGCGGCGAGCGCGGCTGTTACCGCAGCATTTGCGTTGACGATGCCCGCGCCGCAGCCGGTGCAGGGTGCAGGGAAGGCCCGTGCCGTGGACTTCATCAGCGATGCGATCTGGTCGGGCGTCAGTGACGGGTTGACCGAAAGCATCAGCGCGGCCACGCCGCTGACCACCGGTGTGGCCATCGAGGTGCCCATGTACGCGGCGTAGCTGTCGGCGCCGGGCGCAGTCGTTCCGGCGTTGAGGGTGGACACCAGGCCCGCGCCGGAGTCGCCCCCAGGCGCCGCCACGGTGATGTTGGTGCCGAAGTTGGAGTACGAGGCCTTGCCGCCGGCCTTGCTGGTCGCGGCCACCGCGATGACGCCACTGCAGTTGGCCGGCGAGCTGCCGGTCGCCGCGGTGTTCGAGTTGCCGGCTGCGACGATGACCGACGCGCCCCTGGCGCGTGCCGCGTTGACGGCGTTCTGCGAAGTGATGTCACAGGCGCCGCTGCCACCGAGCGACAGGTTGATGACCTTGGCCGGGTTCGTGTTCTGCGGCAGGCCGTTCACGGTGCCGCCCGCAGCCCAGACGATGGCATCGGCAATGTCCGAGGTGTAGCCGCCGCAGCGGCCGAGTGCGCGCAACGGCAGGATGCGCGCCGCGAAGGCCACGCCGGTCACGCCGATGCCGTTGCCGCCAGCCGCTGCGGCCAGGCCCGACACGTGGGTGCCGTGCCACGAGCTGTTCCTCGCCGCAGAGCCAGTGCCGCATGCGCTGGCCGATGCCCAGTCGCCGGGGTCGGCGGCATCGGCATCCCGGCCACCTCCGTCGGCAGCGATCGCTGGGTTGACGATGAAGTCGTAACCCGGCAGCAGGTTGGCGACCAGGTCGGCATGCGGGCGCACGCCGGTGTCGATGACGGCGATGACCACGCCCGTGCCGGTGGCTTGGTTCCAGGCGTTGGGGGCACCAATGCCGCCAGTCGCATCCGACAGCGCCCATTGCTGCGGATACAGCGCATCGTTGGGCAGGTACATCGGCTGCAGGATGCGGTCGGGCTCGACGTATTCGATGCTGGCGTCGCCGCTGCGCAGGCTCTGGATCAGGTTGCTGAGTTCGTCGCGGCTCATGCGGCGGTTGAGCTGCATCACCTGGCTGCCGTTGTGCATGCGCCGCAGCGCAGAAACCTGCACGCCCTGGCGGTTGCCGGCCACCGTGACGGCGTTGCGTGAGCGTGCCGACATCAGGTGGCTGCTGCCGTCGCGGTACTTCACGATCAGGCGGTCGGTGGTTGCGAGCGACTCTGCAGTCACCAATCCGGCCGCGGCCGAGGTGACGGTGGGCCGCGCCGTCGCTCGGCTGGACCATGCGTGTGCGGGGGGCATGACGAAGGCCACCGAGGTCGCCAGGATCAGCGGTGTCGCCAGAAGTTGGTGCAATGTCATGAGCTGCCTCGTGGGGTCCGAGGCCAACCCGTGGTGGCGGGTTGGCAGCCCCGCTGCCGTGGCGCTGTGCGCTGTAGGCCGGAGGCTTTGCGTCCCATGCTTTCACATGGTTTGCGGGAAGATTAGGGCGGAGATTAACCGCAGCGTGCACGGCGAACCACGGTGGGGCGCGCAGATCCCGCCACAAGCGAGACATCCTGCTCGAAT
>JANMXL010000022.1:0-1925 GCA_031380885.1 Burkholderiales bacterium
CGTCCTCGGCGTTCGCAGTCCAGACAACGCGATGCATGCGCGGGGATGGCGATCAGCGGGCGGCAGGTTTGGACAGCCGGGCGATCCGTTCCCACACGCGGGCCATCACTACGTCGTGGTCATCGGTCGCGGTCTTCCCAGCGTCGATGTCAGCGAGCGTGCCCTCGACCTTTCCCCTGAACCAAGCGTCGTAGCCCGGTTCCTTTTCCGTGAACATCTCGGGAATCAAGGTGTTGGCGGCATCCTCCATTGAAATCATGATGCCCACGGGTCGGTTGTTTTTGGTGATGACCACGGGCTCGCGCTGCATGGTGTCGAGCAGTTCACCGAAGCGGGTTTTGGCGTCGCGGGCCGTCATGGACTTCATATGCACACACCAAAGAGTGACTGGTTTGGGCATAGTAACCACAATGGTTCATTTCGCAAATCGTCTTTGCGCCAATGGGTGCAGGTCCCAGCGAAGCCAGGGCGCGAAGGTTCTTTCGACAGCCGGAACTCAAGGCGATGCAACGCCGACCGCAACGCGCCGCCGCGCCCTGAACACCCGCGCGCGGGGGTCAAACGCATCGCGTACGCCGTCGGCAAAGAAGTTCGCCGCCAGCACGACCGTGACCATGAAGCCGAACGCGGCGGCGAACGACCACCACACCAGCGGGTCGCGGCTCATTTCGCTGCGCGCCAGGTTGATCATCCCGCCGAAGCTGTTCATCGACGGGTCGACGCCCACGCCCACATACGACAGCACCGCTTCGTACAGGATCAGCCCGGAGAAATCGAGCACGGTGGTGATCAGCACCAGGTGCATCACATTGGGCATCAGGTGGCGCACGATGATGCGCCACGGGCCGACGCCGAAGGCGGTCGCGGCCTGCACGTATTCGAGCTCACGCAGCTTCAGCGCCTCGGCACGCAGCAGCCGGCACAGCCCTGCCCAGCCGGTGAGGCCGAGGATCGCGCACAGCAGGAACAACTTCAGGTCGGCGCGCTCGGCACCGGTCTCGAACAGCTCGGCATGCTGGTCAAGATAGACCTGCACCATCAGCACACAGGCCGCGATCAACAGCACATTCGGCACCGACGACAGCACGGTGTAGAGGTACTGGATGGCCTCGTCGACCCAGCCCTTGAAGTAGCCGGCCATCAGGCCCAGGCCGACCGCCAGCGGCAGCGTGGCGACGGTGGCCAGCATGCCGATGACGAAAGCGGTGCGGATGCTTTTCAGCGCCTGGTAGAACACGTCGTTGCCGGTGCGGTCGGTGCCGAGCAGGTGGTAGTCGTTCATCAGCAGCAGAGCGGGACCTGCCAGCAGGCACAGACCGGTGAGCGTCATCAGCGCGGCGCGCCAGCGGATGTCGCAGTCGTCGTGCCACACGCGCACCGCGGCCTCGCGCCACAACCAGCCATGGCGGCGGGCGACGCCGCGCACGGTCCAGGCGCTCAGCAGCAATGCGACGACCGCGCCGATTGCCAGGCCGCCTGCGACACGTTTTGCGATGTCACCGGACCATTGATTCGCCGGATCGCTCAGGTGTGCGCCACCATGCAGCAGGCGCGGCGGCAGCCGCTGCACCTCGCCGTCGATGGTCAGCGATTCGAGCGTGAAGCTCTGGTAGGCCATCGGCCGCGAATAGGTCGCTTCGCGCGAATCGACCAGGCGCACCAGCAGCGCATCGAGAAGTGATTGGGTGCGGGTGTCGTAGGCGACGGCGGGCGCAGCCGCGTCGGCGCCCCCTGCCGCTGGCAGCGCGCGGCGAAAGTGCACGCTGTCGAGCAGCGTCAGCAGCAGGCACAGCCCGAGCACGATCGCCGACGCAAAGGCCGCCGCGTCGCGAAACACCAGCGTCCAGCTCGCACGCAGCGTCGGGCTGCGCCAGACGACCCGCGTGTAGACCAGCAGCGCGACGACCAGCGCCCACATCACCGCG
>JANMXL010000063.1:0-27698 GCA_031380885.1 Burkholderiales bacterium
TCACGTCGGCTGGCCTGGTGGCATTCACCAGGATGCCGATGGCCGCGTAGATGAAGCGGTGTTCGTAGCGATAAAAATCGCTGTCACTCAGCAAATCACCGGCCCGGTCCCACGCGCTGTTGTCGAGCAGCAGCCCGCCCAAGACGCTCTGCTCGGCCTCGACCGAATGCGGCGGAATGCGCAGCCGAGCCACGTCGTCATCAGGCCGCGGAGCGTTGGGAAAACTGGTGGACGACAGGACAGCAGACATTGATGAATGATAAGAGCGAGTGGAAAATGCGACTGTGGAAAAGCCTGTGGAAATTCAGGGGAGAGGCAGGTTGAAACAGTGTCCAAACGTTGCGACCGACGCCCTGAAAAGAAAAGGGCCAGCGAAGCCGGCCCTTTTCATCATGGTCAGGAAAACGTCAATCCGTTTCGCCCACCACGACCACTTTCACGTCGACCACCACATCGGTGTGCGGCGCAACCGACACCACATGCTCGCCGACCGTCTTGAGCGGGCCATTGGGCATGCGCACCTGGGCCTTGACGACCTTGAAGTCGATGCGCGTCAGCGCCTCGGCGATGTCGTTGTTGGTCACCGAGCCAAAGAGCCGCCCGTCCACACCCGCCTTTTGCGTGATGTGCACGGTGCGGCCGCTCATCTTTTCGCCCAGGGCCTTGGCGGTGGCGAGACGTTCAGCCGCCACTTTTTCAAGCTCAGCGCGTTTGGCTTCGAATTCCTGAATCGCCACCGGCGTGGCGCGGCGCGCCGCACGGGTCGGGATCAGGAAGTTACGGGCATAGCCATCTTTCACCTTGACGACATCGCCGAGGTTGCCGAGGTTGGCCACTTTGTCGAGCAGGATCACTTGCATGGTGTGGCTCCTTAAACGCGATGCTGGTCGCTGTACGGCAGCATGGCCAAGAAGCGGGCACGCTTGATGCACGTGGTGAGCTGTCGCTGGAAGAAGGCGCGCGTGCCGGTCAGGCGTGCGGGCGTGATCTTTCCGTTCTCACCGATGAAGTCACGCAGCGTGTCGACATCCTTGTAGTCGATCTCGGTCACACCGGTGACGGTGAACCGGCAAAAACGCTTGCGACGGAACAGCAGTGACTGCGTGTTGCGTTTGGGCTTTCGATCTTTGGAAAACTTACCTTTACCGCGTGGTGGTGGCATCTTGAACCTCTGTTAAATCTGTGCGTATTCGAACAATGAGTCGGGTCAATCCAACTCGGTCACATGAAACACGACACCGCGTCCGTTGCGCTGGGAGCCGAGGAAGCCGGCAAAGCCGTGCGTGCTTCCGATCTCGATTCCTGACACGCGCTGTGTGATCTGCCCCACCGCCCGGCCCCGGATTTCCATCGAGACCTTGCGGGGCTGGCCGTCTTGCGTCACCTCGGACTCGTGCTTCAAGCTCAGGTCGAGGGCGGGCAAACCAGCCGGGGTGTATCTCACAACGCCCCGCTCCACCAGTTGCGCCGTCAGAACCAACCGGTTCATGCGGCGCGAAGGTGCAGCGCGAACGTGGCGATCATGGTCAGGCAGCAGCCTCCTGTGGCTGCGGTGCCTTGCGGTTGTCTTCTTTTTCGACCATCTTCATCATCACGGACGGCGTGGTCTCGGCCTTGCTCTTGAGCACCGTGAGGTGTCGCAACACGGCGTCGTTGAAGCGGAAACCGGTTTCAAGCTCGACCAGCACCTCTTGGCTGCACTCGATGTTGAGGCACAGGTAGTGGGCCTTGGCCAGCTTCTGGATCAGGTAGGCCATCTGACGACGTCCCCAGTCCTCGACCCGGTGAACCTTGCCGCCACCGGCGGTGATCACACCTTTGTAGCGTTCCAGCATGGCGGGAACCTGTTCGCTCTGATCCGGATGGATCAGCAGCACGATTTCGTAATGACGCATTGAATCTCCTTGTGAATTCCGACATGGAAGCCACCCCGAAGCGTCAACCTGGGTGTGGCAAGGCAAGCCCGCGAGTATATCGCGTCGCGTCGCTGCTGCCTACCGCGCTGCCCGGGCCCTGCTCAGTCGGCGCGCGGAACCCGCAGTTGGCGAGTGAAGCGGTCCGATTCGGCGCCTGGTGCCGGCGTCAACAGGCTGACGACGACGATCACCGCCGTGCCGACCGCCATGCCGAAGACGCCTGCAGCGATCGGTGAAATGCCGAACCACAGCGTCGACGGGTCGGTGACGCCGAACAGGCTGCGCAGCCAGGGTTCGTTCTGCACCATGTAATACAGGGTGACGATCAACCCCGACACCATGCCGGCCACCACGCCGGGACGGTTCGCCCGCGCCCAGAACACGCCGGCCACCAGTGCCGGGAAGAAAGCTGCGGCGGCCAATGAAAACGCGGCCGACACCAGAAAGACGATGTCGGTCGGCCGTTGGGCCGCCACCGCCGCGGCGCTCAGCGCCACCGCCAGCAGGGACACTTTGGACAGTGCCACCCGCCGTGCCGCCGACGCCTGCGGATTGAACATCTTGAAATAGCTGTCGTGCGACAGCGCGTTGGCGATGGTCAGCAGCAAGCCATCGGCGGTGGACAGCGCCGCGGCCAGCCCGCCGGCGGCCACCATGCCGGAAATCACGTACGGCAAACCGGCGATCTCGGGCGTGGCCAGCACCACGATGTCACCGCCAATGCGCATCTCGCCCAACTGCAGGATGCCGTCCTTGTTGATGTCGACGACCGACAGAAGCGAGGAATCGACCTTGGCCCAGGTCGATATCCACGTCGGCAATTGATCGAAACGGGTTCCCACCAGCACGTTGAACACCTCGTACTTGACCATCACGGCCAGCGCCGGCGCAGTCATGTAGAGCAGGAAGATGAAGAACAGCGCCCAGGTCACAGAGCGCCGTGCCTCCTTCACAGAAGGCGTGGTGTAGCAGCGGACCAGGATGTGCGGCAAACCGGCGGTGCCCACCATCAGGCACAGCACCAGCGCCAGGAAATTCAGCCGCGACAGCTTGAACTGCTCACGCTCTGCTGGAGTCCCGTTCGGGTCGCCGGCAAACTGTTGCGCGTGTGGCGGCATGCCGGCCAGCGGACGCGCCCGTGCCTCGTTGCGGGCCACCTCACGCGTCCACTCTTCACGCGCCGCCGCTTCGGTCTTCGGGATGCGCAACAGCACTTTCTCGGCCGCCTGGATCTCGGCCAGCGATGCGTTGTCGGCCTTCAGCGCCTCCACCGTGCGGCGTCCGGCCTGGCGTTCATTGGCCAGCGACGCCTTCACATCGACCAGGTGCGCCGCGTAATCCGCAGCCCGCGCCTTGAACGCGGCGATGACCTCCTGCTCCTTCGGGTCGTGCAGCAGCTGCTGCTCGCGCTCGGTCACCTTGGCGAGCTGCGTGCCGTAGGCCAGTTGCGGGATCGGCAGGCCGGTCTGCTTGATCGCCAGCCACATCACCGGCACCAGGAAGGCGGTGATCAGCACGATGTACTGTGCCACCTGGGTCCAGGTCACCGCGCGCATGCCGCCCAGAAAAGAACAGACCAGCACGCCCCCCAACCCCAGGAAGATGCCGATGACGAAATCGACACCGGTCAGCCGCGCGGTGATCAGGCCGACACCATAGATCTGCGCGACCAGATAGACAAAGGAACACAGCACCGCGGCGAGCACGCCCATCGCCCGCGGCAGGTGGCCGCCGTAGCGCGCGCCGAGAAAATCGGGGATCGTGAACTGGCCGAACTTGCGCAAATACGGCGCGAGCAACAGCGCCACCAGGCAGTAGCCCCCGGTCCAGCCGAGCACAAAGGCAAGGCCACCATAGCCCTGCAGATACAGCGTGCCGGCCAGGCCGATGAACGACGCGGCCGACATCCAGTCGGCCGCGGTGGCCATGCCGTTGTAGACCGCCGGCACACGGCGACCGGCCACGTAGTATTCGGTCGGATCTGTGGTGCGGCTGAGGATGCCGATGCCGGCATACAGCACCACCGTCGACAGCAGGAAGATGACGCCGATCGCGCGCTTGGGCAGGCCCATCTGCTCGAGGGCCGCCAGGCCCAGCACGAACAGGACAAAACCTGCGGTGTAGGCCAGGTAGATGCGATCGAGTCGGCGCCGGAACGCCGCGCTGCCGAGTGGCTCAGCCACGCAGATTCACATCAGGCTGCCACGGCGGCGCCGCGGTTGGCCAGTGCGTCGGCGCGCTCGTTGCCCGGGTCACCGGAATGGCCTTTGACCCAGCGCCAGTCCACCTCGTGCAACACGCGCAGCGCATCGAGCCGCTGCCACAGCTCGGCGTTCTTTACCGGCTTGCGGTCTGCGGTTTTCCAGCCGCGCTGCTTCCAGCCGTGAATCCATTCGGTGATGCCCTTGCGCACGTACTGGCTGTCGGTGTAGATCACCACCGTGCAGGTGCGCTTGAGGGAGGCCAGCGACTCGATCACCGCGGTCAACTCCATCCGGTTGTTGGTGGTGATCAGTTCACCACCGAACAGCTCCTTCTCGTGGCCCTCGGTGGTGAGCCACGCGCCCCAGCCGCCGCGCCCTGGGTTGCCCTTGCAGGCACCGTCGGTGTAGACCGTCACCCGCGGGCGCTGTATCGGCAAGGTCTCGCTCATCGCTTTCCGTTCGTGTTCAGCATTCGTGTTCAGCGTTGGTGTTCAGATCACTCATGCTCGGCCAGTTCATGCACCAGGCGCCCCGCCTCGCGATGGCGCACCTGCTGTGCCACCACCGCCGGCGACGCGTTGACTTGACGGCGCTGGTCACGCGCCAGCCCGACCAGTCGCATGCCGCGCACCCGCTTCACGGCGGTCAGCGCATAGACCGCGCCCAACACCGGCCACCAACGTTCGCCAGCGGTTTCCATCCAGCCGCACCGGGCCAGCCACAGCTCGGAATGCACCGGCGGCCGGTAGCAGCCGAAACGCCCGGTTTCCACCTCGAAGCTGAGCAGCCGCAGCCAGTCACGCAAGCGGCGGTAGGCGATGAAGTCGCCCTCACGCGGCAGGTAAAGGGAAGTTCCCGAACCCAGGCCGAGTCGGCGACGCGCACGGCCGGCCTGCTGGCGCATGCCCCACAGACTGGTCGGATTGAAACCGATGATGACCACCCTGCCCTCTGGCATCAGCACCCGCTCGACCTCGCGCAAGGTCTGGTGTGGATCGCGCGCGAGCTCCAAGGTGTGCGGCAGTACCACCAGGTCCAGGCTCTGGGTGTCGAACGGCAGCACATCGAAATCGCAGTTCAACGCGACAGCGGGACAGGGTGCGACCTGACCCGGTGCGTCGCCGCCCAGGCGGTGGGGCACATCGACGGCCAGCCAGCGGTGCGGCATGCGGTTGTTGCGCAGCGCATCGAGTGCCGGCAGACCGAGTTGCAGCGCATGGAAGCCGAACACATCGGCCACCGCGGCGTCGAGGTGCCGCTGTTCCCAGGCCAGCAAATAAGCGCCGGGCGGGGTCGCCAGCCAGGCACCCAAACCTATACTCGGGCCGCTTCCACTGATCGCAGTTTCCGTCATGAATTTAATCGCACTGCCCGCGTTCACCGACAACTACATCTGGATGCTTCACAACGGTGTCGATGCCATCGTGATCGATCCGGGAGACAGCGCGCCGGTGCTGGCCGCACTCGATCGCCTGCAACTCAAGCTTGCAGCGATTCTATTGACGCACCACCACGACGATCACATCGGCGGCGTGCCCACCCTGCTGCCGCGTCTGCAGGGCTCGGTCTACGGTCCGGCGCTGGAGGTCATCCCCGATCCGTGCATCCGTGTGCGCGGTGGCGACAAGGTGACGGTGTTGGGTCTGGATTTCGACGTCATCGACGTGCCCGGCCACACCTCGGGTCACATCGCCTACTTCCATCGCCCCCAGCCCGGCGCCGCGGTCGGTGCCGACACCGACGCGCCAGTGCTGTTCTGCGGCGACACGCTGTTCTCCGGCGGCTGCGGGCGTTTGTTCGAAGGCACGTCGGCGCAGATGCACCACTCGTTGCAGGCGCTGGCAGCGCTGCCGGGTGGCACGCGCGTGTGCTGCGCCCATGAATACACGTTGTCCAACCTCAAGTTCGCGCGTGCCGTCGAACCCGACAACGCAGCGCTCGCCCGCTACACCCTTCAGTGCGAACAACAACGTGCCGCGGGCCTGTACACCCTGCCCGGCCGCCTGTCGGACGAGCTCGCGATCAACCCCTTTCTGCGCTGCGATGTCCCCGCAGTGATCAACACCGCCCGCAGCCACGGCGCACACAGCGATCAACCGCTGGATGTGTTCACCGCGCTGCGGCAATGGAAAAACAACTTCTGATGACCGAGCTACCGCCCCACCCGCTGCGCACGACGGCACTGATTGCCCTGCTGGTTTTGGCCACCGGGTGGGTGGGCAGCGGATGCGCCACCCGCGCAGATGCGCCGGGGTCAACGGGCGCCCCCTCTGGCAGCGCAACGCCGACTGCCAGCTCAGCAAACGCGGGCCGCATCGATCGATCAGGTGGGCGCGACGCGACTGCCCTCGTTGCACAGACGGCCGCTGCGGCCCCGGTCGACCCGGTGCGCCCTGGCGTGAGCGTGAACCTCAACGATGCGGCGGCGCAGACCGATCTCTGGGCCCGTGTACGGCGGGGCTTCAAGATGCCCGATCTCGACACCGACCTGGTCCGTGAGCGCGAGCGCTGGTACGCGAGCCACCCCGACTACGTCGAGCGCATGACCACCCGCGGCAGCCGCTACCTGTTCCACATCGTCGAAGAGCTGGAAGCGCGCGGAATGCCGACCGAGCTGGCCCTGCTGCCCTTCATCGAAAGCGCCTTCAACCCGCAGGCGATCTCGTCGGCGAAGGCCTCGGGCATGTGGCAGTTCATGCCTGCCACCGGACGCGACTACGCGCTGACGCAGAACATCTTCCGCGACGATCGGCGCGATGTGCTCGCCTCGACCCGCGCCGCCCTCGATTACCTGCAGCGCCTGCATTCAATGTTCGGCGACTGGCACTTGGCACTGGCCGCCTACAACTGGGGCGAAGGCAGCGTACAGCGGGCAATTTCGCGCAATGCAAAAGCCGGCCTGCCCACCGACTACCTCAGCCTGAAGATGCCCGAAGAGACGCGCCATTACGTGCCCAAGCTGCAGGCGGTGAAGAACATCGTGTCCGCGCCGGAGGGCTTCGCACTCAGCCTGCCGGTTTTGGCCAATCACCCCTACTTCCTCGGCGTGCCGATCCAGCGCGACATCGACGTCGAGTTGGCCGCGCGGCTGGCCGGCGTGTCGCTCGACGAATTCAAAACGCTGAACCCGCAGATGAACAAACCGGTGATCCTGGCCGCCGGCACACCGCAGGTGCTGCTGCCCTACGACAACGCCAGCGCTTTCATCCGCAAGCTCTCCGAGCACCGCGCGCCGCTGGCCAGCTGGACCGCCTGGGTTGCACCGAAGACGATGCGGCCTGCCGACGCGGCACGCCAGGTCGGCATGAGCGAAGCCGCGCTGCGCGACGTCAACCGCATCCCGCCGCGCATGCTGGTCAAGGCCGGCTCGACTCTGCTGGTGCCGCGCAGCGAACAGCGCACCACCGATGTGGCCGAAAACGTGGCCGAAAACGCCATGATGCAACTGTCGCCCGACGTACCGCCGCGGCGCCGCGTGGTGCTCAAAGCCCGCAAAGCCGACACGGTGGCCAGCATCGCGCGTCGATATCGCGTCAGTGCGTCACAGGTGGCCGAATGGAATGCGGTCACGGCCATCGCTCGCTTCAAACCGGGTGCTGCCATCGTTGTCTACCAGCCTGCACGTCGAGCGGTCACCACCCGTGTTGCATCAACGCGGGCGAAAGCACCGGTGCGGGTGGCGGCAGCAGGCCATGGCAACTCGGTCAAAGGCGCAGCGCCGAAACGCGTGACGAAGATGCTGCCCGCCAGCACCCGCAAGTCATTGAAATTGGCGGCCAAGTAAGGCGCACCGCGCCCACCCGACGGGCTGCTGTGCCGTCAGCCGCCGGAAAACAGCAGCGCGATGTTGACGGCCAGCGCCGCCCCCCACACGAGGCTGCGCAGGCCGGCCCGGTCGGCCAGATACAGCGCGACATAGACGCTGCGCAGCAAGATGAAGCCGACCGCCAGCACATCGATGCGATGTTGCGGCGCACCGATCTGCTGCGCCCACAGCAGCGCGCCGATGAAGAACGGCAGCGCCTCGAAGCAATTCGCCTGCGCCGCGTTGGCGCGCAAGCGCCAGCCCTGCTGGCGAGACAGCCATTCGCGCGGGTGGTTGTTGTCGTAGCCGCCGTCGGACGCGGGCTTGGCAAAGGCGCCCCACTTGGCGACGCCGGCACAGACGATCGGCATCACGGCCGCGCTCAGGATGCACCACGTGCTGATGTTCGTCATGGCAAGTTCTCCGCTAAGCAGTGTTCAACGGCGATCGACCAGTGCATGCGCGATCGTGCCCAGGTCGACGTACTCGAGTTCGCTGCCCACCGGCACCCCGCGCGACAGCCGCGTCACCCGCAGGCCACGCGCCTTCAATGACTCGCTGACCGCATGCGCGGTCGCTTCGCCTTCGGCGGTGAAGTTGGTGGCGACGATCACCTCCTCGACGCCCTCTTCAGCGGCACGGTTCAGCAGCGCCTGCAACCCGATGTCGTGCACCCCGATGCCATCGAGCGGGCTCAATCGGCCCATCAGCACGAAGTAGTAGCCGCGGTAGCTGCCGGTGCGCTCCATCGCCGACTGGTCAGCCGGCGTCTCGACCACGCACAGCAGCCGCGCATCGCGCTGGCCGTCGGCGCAGATGCCACAGACCTCGCTTTCGGTGAAGGTGTGGCAGCGCGCGCAATGCCGCACATTGGCCACCGCCGCCTGCAGCGACAGCGCCAGCCGCTGCGCGCCGCTGCGGTCGTGCTGGAGCAGGTGCAAAGCCATGCGCCGCGCCGACTTCTCGCCGACACCAGGCAAGCGGCGCAAGGCATCGACCAACGCGTCGAGTGCAGGTTCTGACACTACGGCCACCGCCGGGCCGCCCCAAGGCGGCCGAGCCCCAAGGGCCACGAAGGGGCCCCTGCGTGGTCCTTGGGGTGGAGACGCGGCGAAGCCGCAAGCCTGGGGGCCAACATTTCTAAAACGGAAACTTCATTCCAGGTGGCAGCGGCATGCCGGCGGTCAGCCTGCCCATCTTTTCCTGCGACACCTCTTCAGCGCGGCGCAGGCCGTCGTTGAACGCGGCAGCCACCAAATCTTCGAGCATGTCCTTGTCGTCGGCCAGCAGGCTGGGGTCGATGGCGATGCGCTTGACGTCGTGCTTGCAGGTCATCGTCACCTTGACCAGACCGGCGCCAGACTGGCCCTCGACCTCGATCGATCCCAACTCGTCCTGCGCCTTTTTCAAGTTGTCCTGCATCGCCTGGGCCTGCTTCATCAAGCCGGCCAGCTGGTTCTTCATCATGGGGTTGTCTCCTTCGTGGACATCAAGGGGTGTTTGTTGTGTGCGCCGTATTACAGGTACTTGACCGAACCGGGCACGATGCGCGCACCGCTGTACTGCGCCATCAGCGTACGAACGATCGGGTCGTCGGCAATCATCTGTTCGGCCTCGTTCTGTCGGCGCAGGCGCTCAGCACTGGCGCGCATCGCCGGGGTGTCCTGCGCCGTACCGGCCTGCACATCGAGCTTCAGCGGTGCGCCCCGGTGCAGCACCAGTGCGGCTTCCAGCTTGTTGCGCTGCGCAGGGGAACGCAGCGTGTCGCGCTCGACCTGCAGCACCCACCGCGGCGGTGATGCGTCGTCGTCGATGCGCACGCACTGCGACTGCATCGCCAGCTCGCGCACCATCGCCGCAATGCTGCCGGCTTGCGTCATTGCCTGCACGACTTCCGCCCAGCGGTCGCCGAGCGGCGTGGCGATCAAGTCAGCGGCTTCAGGCGACGCCAACGCCACGTCGAGCAAACTGGGCGCCACTGACTCGCTGGCCGCAGGCGCAGGGACTGGCGCAGCAACGGCTGCGGCAACTGTGGTCACCTCGTCGTCCCACGGGGCATCGACCCACGGGGGTGGCGTCGGTTCAGACACATGGGGAGGTGGCGATGGCACCACGGGCGGCATCGCCGCGCGGGCGGGTGCCGGCGACCGGGCCAGTGCGGCCGAGGCCGTCGATTTCGCAGCTGTTGCCGCCTTGACTGCCACCGGCTCGACCGCACGCGTGCCCGCCGACGGGCCGAAGGCCAGCATGCGCAGCAGCACCATCACCAGGCCGCTGTGTTCGTCAGGCGCCAGTGCCAGTTCGGCACGGCCGTGCAGCGCCATGCTGTAGAACAGTTGCGTCTGGTCGGCCGCCAGCCGCGACGCCATCCGCACGGCAGCGACCGCATCGGCATCGCTGGCATCAAGCGCATCGGGCACCGCCTGCGCCACCGCCATCTGCTGCAGCAGCTCGGCCATCTCCTCGAGCGTGCCGCGGGCCGACAGGCCCAACGCCCGCAGCGCATCGGCTTCGGCCAGCAGCGCGGCACCGTTGCCGTCGGCCAGTGCCTCGATCAATCGGATGGCGTGGCGGCGATCGACCGCACCCAGCATCTCGCGCACGCCGACTTCGAGCAGGGCACCACCGCCAAACGCCACCGCCTGGTCGGTGATCGACAGCGCGTCACGCATCGAGCCGCGTGCCGCCCGCGCCAGCAGGCGCAATGCACCGGCCTCCGCAGCGATGCCCTCGTCGGCCAGCACCTTCGCGAGGTGTTCCTGCAAGGTGTGCAGCCCCATCGGCCGCAAGTTGAACTGCAGGCAGCGCGACAGCACCGTGGGCAGCATCTTGTCGGGCTCGGTGGTGGCCAGCACGAACTTCAGGTAGTCGGGTGGCTCTTCCAGCGTTTTCAGCAGTGCGTTGAACGAGTCGCGCGTCAGCTGGTGCGCCTCGTCGATCATGAACACCTTGAAGCGGCCCACGGTCGGTTTGTAGGCAGCGCGCTCGATCAGGTCGCGGATCTCGTCAATGCCGCGGTTGCTGGCGGCGTCGAGCTCCATGTAGTCGATGAAACGGTCGGCATCGATGTCGCGGCAGGCATTGCACACGCCACACGGGTGCGCGGTGACACCGCCTTGGCCGTCGGCACCGGTGCAGTTCAGCGCCTTGGCCAGAATGCGCGACACCGTCGTCTTGCCGACGCCGCGCGTGCCGGTGAACAGGTAGGCATGGTGCAGCCGCCCCTGCGTCAGCGCATTCGACAGCGCCTGCACCACGTGTTCCTGCCCGACCAGCGTGTCGAAATTGCGCGGTCGGTATTTGCGGGCCAGCACCAGATAACTCATCGAACGATTCTAGAAGCCCGACAGCCCGTGTCCCTTCGCCGCACAGGGCCTGCCGGATAATCCGACAGCATCCACCGCTGCAGCCTCGCGCCGCGCCCTCTGCGCCCTCTGCGGCACACCCGCCCCGACCCATGACCACGACCCCACCCTCCGCGCCCGACCACGGCACGCTCAGCTACGAACAATCGGGCGTCAACTACGACCTGATCGACCCGCTGAAGGTTGCCGCCCAGCGTGCAGCCGCCGCCACCGGCGCCCACCTCGCGGCGCACGGCTTCAGCGAAGTGACCGCGTCGCGCGGCGAGTCGGCTTATGTGGTCGACGTCGGCCCGTTCTACCTGGCCAGCATCGTCGAATGCCTGGGCTCGAAATCACTGGTGGCCGACGAGATGCAGCGCCTCACCGGCCGCAGCCACTACGACGCGATCGCGCAGGACACCATCGCGATGGCGATCAACGACCTGATCACCGTCGGCGCCACGCCGCTGGTGGTGCAGGCCTACTGGGCCGCGGGCGGCTCCGACTGGTTCGGCGACACGCAGCGCGCGCAGGCACTGGTGGCCGGCTGGAAAGCTGCCTGCGACCGCTGCGGCGTGGCCTGGGGCGGCGGCGAGACGCCGGCGCTGGCGGGCATCGTCGAAGCCGGCCGCATCGACCTGGCCGCCTCGTGCACCGGGCTGATCAATCCGAAAGAGCGGCTGTCGGTCGGCGACAAGCTGGCGCCGGGCGATGCCATCGTGCTGCTGGCCTCGAGCGGCATCCACGCCAACGGCCTGAGCCTCGCGCGCAAGCTGGTCGAACGCCTGCCACAGGGCTACCTGACCCCGGTCGAGCCCGGCGTTTCAACGCTGACCTACGGCGACGCGCTGCTGGCGCCGACGGTGCTGTATTCGCCTGTCACCGAAGCACTCTACAAAGCCGGCATCACGCCGCACTACTGCGCCAACATCACCGGCCACGGCTGGCGCAAGCTGTTGCGCCACCCGGCGGCACACACCTACCGGATCCATACCGTGCCGGAGGTGCCGCCGGTGCTGAAATTCATCCAGCGGCATGCTCAACAAGACGACATGGAGGCCTACAGCACGCTGAACATGGGGGCAGGCTTTGCACTGTTCGTGCCGGCCGACCAGGCCGAGCGCACCGTGGCCGTGGCTGAAGTGCAGGGCGTGCGCGCCTGGGTGGTCGGCCGGATTGAAGCTGGCCCGAAACGCCTGTTGATCGAACCGCTGGGCCTGCAATTCGGCGACGACGCGCTGCAGCTGCGCTGACCTTGCACCCAGCCCGGGGCACCACGGGCACCTACAATCGTCGGTGACGGGCCTCCCCGCATGGAAGCGCGGCCAACCGGGTCAGGTCGGGAACGAAGCAGCCCCAACCGTTGTGACCAGTGCCGGGGTCAGGCTCGTCACCTTTAGCTCGGAACTGCACGGGCCTATGCCGATGGCGACAGACCACGCTCTGGCGGCCGTCTCCACCGTGGCGGGCATCCGCAGCGCACTGATGGTGGCCCATCAACGGCGCCGCAGGCCACTCACTCGTACTTCAGGTATGCGTACCGCACATCTTCCGGCGTGCCCTCTAGCGCCGAGCCGGGCTGCTTCGCCGGCTGCCACATCACCACTTCCTCGATCTTCTGCGCCAGTTCGAAGTCCTTGTTGGTGATGCCCTTGGCGCTGTGGGTCATCAGCTTGACGGTGACCGAGGGGTACGACACCTCGAGGTCGGGGTGGTGCCAGGCGGCTTCGGCCAGGTGGCCGATGGCATTGACGACCATCAGCGTGCCTTTCCAGCCGCTGGTCTGGTACTGGCGGCTGATGTGTCCATCTTCGTGAGCCCAGGTCGGCAGGTCCTGCTGCAAACGGGTCGCAATCTCGCCGACGGTGTAGACCTCGTCGGGGGTCTTCTGATGCCAGGTGCTCATGGTCTGCTCCTCTGTGGATGGGCGTCGAAGATATTCGCACGACACCGCATGCCCGCGCCGCCAGCGGGTCTACACGTTGGCGCACCCGGCTACGATCGACCGCGACTCCCCGCTCGCAAACCCGATACCTCGAAAGACCCCCTGATGGCCTCCAGCCTGCTCGCCCTGATCGACGACATCGCCACCGTACTCGACGACGTTGCCTTGCTGACCAAGGTTGCGGCGAAGAAGACCGCCGGTGTGCTGGGCGACGATCTGGCGCTGAACGCGCAGCAGGTGTCGGGTGTCAATGCCGATCGCGAACTGCCGGTGGTCTGGGCGGTGGCCAAAGGCTCGGCGATGAACAAGGCGATCCTGGTGCCGGCGGCGCTGGTCATCAGCGCCTTCGCGCCGTGGGCGGTGACGCCGCTGCTGATGGTGGGCGGCCTCTTCCTCTGCTACGAAGGCTTCGAAAAGCTGGCACACAAGTTCCTGCACGACGCGGCCGACGACGCGGCCCGCCAGGCCGAGGTACTGCAGGCGCTGTCGAAGACGGCAGTGGACCTGGTCGCGTTCGAGAAGGACAAGATCAAGGGCGCGGTGCGCACCGACTTCATCCTGTCTGGGGAAATCATCGTGATCACGCTGGGCACGGTGCAGGACTCTCCTTTCATCACCCAACTGACGGTGCTGGTCGGCATTGCGGTCGCGATGACGATCGGCGTCTACGGCGTGGTGGCAGGCATCGTCAAGCTCGATGACCTGGGGCTGTGGCTCACGAAGCGCCCGGGCAGCAGCGCCCGCGCGGCGCTGCAACACCGCGTCGGCGCGGCGATCCTGAAGGCTGCGCCCTGGTTGATGCGCGCGCTCACGGTGGTCGGCACCGCGGCGATGTTCCTGGTGGGCGGCGGGATCCTGACGCACGGCCTCGCGGTGTTGCACCACGCGATCGAGGCGCTGGCCGAGCGGGTCACCGATCAACTCGGCGGATTCGTCGGCGCGGTGCTGCCGACGCTGCTCGACGGGGTGGTGGGCGTGGTGGCCGGGGCGCTGGTACTGGTTGGTGTCAGCATCGGCCGCAAGCTGCTGGCCAAGCCGACGCTTGCCCGATGAGGAGCTGCGTCAGCGTGCCGTGCCGTCGCCCGTCAATTCAACGAGATCGAGATCAGCTCGACCTCGAAGGTCAGTGTTGCATTCGGCGGAATCACATTGCCCGCACCGCGCGAACCGTAAGCGATTTCTGGCGGACAGGTCAGCCGCGATTTGCCGCCCACTTTCATGCGTTGGACGCCCTCGGTCCAGCAGCGGATCACGCCGTTCAGCGCAAAGGTGGCCGGCTGGCCACGGCTGTACGAGCTGTCGAACTCCTTGCCATCGGCCAGCGTGCCGCGGTAGTGCACCGTCACGCCATCGCTGCCGCGCGGGCTGGCGCCGGTTCCTTCAACCAGCACCCGGTAGACCAGCCCGCTGGCGGTGGTGATGTCGCCCGATGTCTTGGCTGCAGCCGGTGCCACACCGGACTGTGCCCAGGTCGAGCCCACAGCAGCAAGCGCCACCAGGCTGGCAAAGAGTTTGAGTTTCAAGGCATGTCTCCGGTTCGATGGGTCGACGCCGATCGCGTCACGATTGCGATCATCGCCGCAATCGCGGTGCCCCCAACCCTGGAGCGGCCATGACGCTGCTGCTCGCACCAATGGAAGGCCTGCTCGACCACACGCTGCGCGACATCCTGACGCGCGTTGGCGGCATCGAGCGCTGCGTATCGGAGTTCATCCGCGTCTCCGGCACGCTGCTGCCCGAGCGCACCTTTTTGCGCGTGGTGCCCGAGCTGCTGCAGGGCGGGCGCACGCGGGCGGGTGTGCCGGTGCGCGCGCAGCTGCTGGGTTCCGACCCGAACTGCCTGGCCGAGAACGCCGCGCGGCTGGCGTCGCTCGGGCCGCATGGCATCGATCTGAACTTCGGCTGCCCGGCAAAGATCGTCAACCGCCACGGGGGTGGGGCGGCGCTGCTCGACGACCCCGATCTGATCGCTCGCATCGTCGGCGCCGTGCGCCGCGCGGTGCCGCCCGCGATGCCGGTCACCGCGAAGATGCGGCTCGGGCACCTGGATGACCGCCGCGCGGTCGAGTGCGCGCAGGCCATTGCCGGCGCCGGGGCCGACGAACTGGTGGTGCATGCCCGCACTAAGGCCGATGGCTACCGCCCGCCAGCGTATTGGGAGCGCATTGCCGACATCCGCGCCGCGGTGCGCCTGCCGATGGTGGCCAACGGCGAGATCTGGACCGTGGCCGACGCGCTGCGCTGCCGCGAGGTGTCGGGCTGCCACGCGCTGATGCTGGGCCGCGGCATGGTCGCCGACCCAGGCCTGGCGCTGGCCATCGTGGCCGCCACACGATCGCCCGCCGCACAGCCGATCGGCAGCGTGCCGGTGCTGGCCTGGGCCGACCTGCGCCCGCTGGTCGCCGAGTTCTGGCAGCTGGTGCTCGCCCGCACCGACATCGCCGACCGCCACCGTGCCGGGCGGCTGAAGCAGTGGCTGCATCCGCTGCGCCGCCGCCACCCGCAGGCCGAGGCGATCTACCAGGCGGTGCGCACCCTCAACGACCCGGCGCAGATCACGCCGCACCTGGCAGCGCCACTGCGGTGGACGGCCTGACGACAGTCGCGCGCCAAATCAGTCACAAAAACGGGCCTGGACTGCCCAAAACCGCACAGGCACCGGCCGGTGCAGACACACCCTGATACGTGTGCCTCTCGCGGTCGCCGGGGCCCAGCGCCACAATGACCGATTGCATTTGTTGGTGCCTTCTGCCCGATGCCCATGCCTCGCCCGCCGGTCAAGACGCAGCTCGGAATCGACGAGTGGCGCACCCGCACACACGGCCTGAACCAGCGCCACCGGACGATGCTGTTCCTTGTCGATGGGCAGCGTCCGCTCAGCGAGGTGCTGGCGCTCGGACTGCAAGCCGGCGCTCGCACGACGCACTTTGCCGATCTGGTGCACCTGGGCATGGTCGATGTCGCCCTCGACCCTGATGCTCTGGCTGTCGCACCGGCTCCGGTGGACGCCGGCGACAGCGGCGGCAGCACGCTGTCGGGCGTGCTCGCGGTCGATCTCGACGCACCGGCGCGCACGCCGAAGTTCACCACCGAAGACTCCTCGCGCATGCCGTTGAAGCGGCCCGAGGGCGGCGAGGCCGTGGCCTATGCGCAGCGCCGCGCGCTGGCCAAAGCCGAGCTGGACGACCTGCACCAGGCGGTGCGCGAGCTGTTGATCGACACCCTGCGCATCGACGCGCCGCTGTTTGCCGCGGTCACGCTGGTGCGGGTGCGCCGCGCGCAGACGACGCGCGAGCTGATCAACCTGGTGTGGGACATCGAACGCCACCTGGTTGAGTCGAACCAGGGCGGGCAGGACATGAAGACGCTCTACCAAGCCCGCGAACTGCTGGGCATGGGCAACACCCAGGTCAGCACCGACTCGCCAACGGGCTTCGACGACAGCCAGTGAGCGTTGGCAGGTCATGGTGTCTGTTTGACCGGCGCAAACTCAGAGTTCTCCGGATGGAAGGCGTCACTCGGGTGCGACGCTTGCCGGCGACTCACCCAGACAAGCCGCCCTCACCTTTGGATCTTGCAGCAGCACCTGGGCGTCACCACTCATCGTGACCTCGCCCGACTCCATCACGTAACCACGGCGGGCCAATTGCAGGGCGCGGCTCGCGTTTTGCTCGACCAGCATCTGCTGCTCGCCGCCAGACGCGGGCACATGGCAGCCCGTGCTGCGGTTTGTGCTACGCGATCGGCAGCGCCAGGCAGAGCCGCGTGCCGCCATCGGGCGACGGCAGCGGGTGCAATGTGCCGCCGTGCAGCACGGCCACTCGTTGCGCGATGGCCAGACCCAAACCACCGATTCCGCCCCGGTTGCGTCGAATCGGTGGGTCGCGCAGCGACTGCCCCTGCTCGAGTCGGCTGAGCAACTCGGGCGGCAAGCCAGGCCCAGCGTCTGCGACGAGAATGTGCGCATGCCTGCCCGCACGGCGCAGGCTGACGCGCACCGGCGGCACGCCGGGCGCATGCTGCAACGCGTTGTCGATCAGGTTGGTCAGTGCGCGCTCGACGAGTTGCAGGTCCCCGTCGAACTCGATCGGACCGGGCGGCGTACCGTCCAGCGTGACCATCGGCGATCTTCCGGTCAGATCGAACTTCTGCACCACATCGGTCACCAGGTCATCGAGGCGAAACCGCTCCCGGTGCATCACCTGGTCGGTGGACTGCAGCGCGGCCAGCTCGAACAACTGCTGCGACAGCCAACGCACTTTGTCGCTCTGGGCTAGCGCAGCGGCGAGCAAGCGCTCGCGCTGACCCGACGCTGCCGACGCGCTGTCGAGCACCAGCGCTTCGAGGTGCCCATGCAGCGCTGTCAGCGGTGTACGCAGGTCGTGCGCGACGCCGGCCAGTGTTTCACGGTGAGCATTCGCCGTGCGTGCCTCCTGCGCCGCTTGCGCCTCGATGCGTCGGGTCATGTCGTCGAACGCTGCGCCGATCGCGCTCACTTCGTCGCCGATCGGCGTCGGCTCGGTTGGGTCGTCGCCCGACTTGGGGGAAGCAGGCGCGGTGCTGTACGCCCGCATGCGCGCGGCCAGCCGATGCAGCGGTCGGGTGATGCGGCCGAAGGTGAACGCACCGATGGCCAAGGTGAGCGTCAATCCGATCATCACCACGAAACCTGCCCCCTGCCACAGGCGGCGAGGGCTGAGCTGCCCTGCCACTAGCTCGCGAGCGTGACCGTCAAGCACGACATACAAGTAACCCGGTGGACGCGTCTCGCCCGCGCGCGGTGCAAACATCGCGGCGCTGAAGATTCGCCGCTCGGCGGCACCCATCGGGTCGGTGCCGCGCAATGGCAATGCAGCACCGGCGAGAAACTGGCGCACCGGTTGCAGATCGACGTGCGGCTGACGCACCATGCCCGGCTCGCCAATGTAGGCGTCGACGCGGCCGTCGGCGTCGAGCACATAAACCTGCACCGCGGGGTTGACCACCATCAACATCGACAGCAGCGACGCGCGGGCGGCTCGATCGGCCGCGTCGACGTCGGTGAGCGTGATGTGCGGCCAGTGCTCCACGATGTGCCGGGCCAGGCCGCGTGACAAGCGCTGAGACGTTTCTTGCTCGTACTCGCCGGCAAGCTGGTGACCCAGCAAGGCGATCAGCGCGCCGAACAGCAACAGCAGCCCAGCCAGTGCCGCTGTCAGGCGGCTCGTGAAAGACCGCCTGCGGCCGCGTTGAATCAACATCCGGCGCCTGCCTCGAAGCGATATCCCACGCCCCACACGGTAACGACGCGTTTGGGCTCGCGCGGGTCGTCCTCGATCTTGGTGCGCAGACGGTTGATGTGCGAATTGACGGTGTGTTCGTAGCCGTCGAAGGCAGCACCCCAGACGCGCTGCAGCAGCTCGCTGCGGCTGAAAGTTTGGCCAGGGTGGCGCACGAGAAAACTTAGCAAATCGAATTCGCGCAGCGTCAGCGGCAGCACTTGAGGTGCGCCTGCGCCCGAGGTTTCGTCTTGCAATTGACTTTGCCTGACCAGCTCACGCCTGACGGCATCCAGCCGGAACGGGCCAAAGCGCATCGATGCGGTCGCGGTCGACGGTGCCCGCATCTGCTCCATCCGACGCAGCAGCGCCCGCACGCGCGCCACCAACTCGAGCATTGAGAACGGCTTGGCCAGGTAGTCGTCTGCGCCGAGCTCAAGGCCGAGCACGCGGTGCGCTTCAGCCGAGCGCGCGCTTAGCATGATGACCGGCACGTCGGCATGTCGCGCACGCAGGTGGCGACACACGTCCCAGCCGTCGGCACCTGGCAGCATCAAGTCGAGCAGCACCAGATCCCAGTGCTGGCGGTCGATCGCAGCCATCGCCTGCAGGCCGCAGGCCTCACGGTGCAGCCGGTAGCCGGCTTCTTCGAGGTGAAGACGCAACGCACTGGCGATGGCGTCGTCGTCTTCGACCAGCAACAAGTTCTCGTTCATCCTACCGCCGAGGCCGCGTTGGAGTCGCAACAGCGACCGATTGGAACAGAGCTGCCGGCCCGAGTCAGCCGCGTCGACTCCGCGACGCGGCAAACCTCAAATCGAAACGCCCCGCTGCACGCGACGCCGCCGCGCCACCCAGCCGATCGTCATCAAGCCGCCCAACATCAGCGCGTAGGTGTCGGGTTCAGGCACAGCAGCCACCGAAAATGAGATGCTGTAGACATCGGAATTCGCTCGAAGCTGGCTGTCGACCACGTAGCCCGCCGCGGTGGTGAGCCCGTTAAACGCTGCCAGCTCGGCAAAATTGAACCCGACGACCGAGTTCTGCGGAGTGCGCAACGCGTTGGTTCCGGTGGGCAAGAAGGCTGCATTCAACGGGTCGAACGCTTCACTGCCGGCGTCCCAGATTTCGCCTGCCTTGACGCCGATGCTGGTGATGTTCAAGTTGCCTGCGGTGTCGAACAGCTCGTACTCCATCGGATCGTCGTTGCCGATGAACAAATCGTTGCTCGGCACCACCATCGACGCGAAAGTGAAGTAGCGGTTGACTGCGCTGTCGACGGTGAAGCTGCTGCTGCGCGTTTGGCCCGGCGTCAGCGCCATGGCGATCGAGCCGAGCGTGGCTGTGGGATCGGCAGCAGCGAATGCAGGAAACCAGTCGCTGCCGCTGCCGCCTTCGGCCACCGAGACGATGGGGGCGGTAGCGACCTGACCGAGGTTGAACGCATCGAACGACCCGTTGTTGAAACCCAAACGCAGCGGGGCGAAGCTGACGCCGTTGGCGGGAACCAGGTTTTTGATCGTGACAGTGACTTGCACAGGGGCCGCGTGGGCCGCGGTGCACAGCGTGAACGCTGCCAGGGCGCACGCCAAGCGGGACGAACGAAAAATCGAGGGATGGGTCATGAAAGTCTCCAGAGGGGTTGCGTGGCGAATCGAACTTGACATCTCGAATCCGCAAAGCTCATCGTAGAAACACCCGATCACCGAGTCATCGCGCAATCATCACAGCACGGTGATGACTTCAACGCGAGTCACTCCCCCAGATAAGCCGCCCTCACCTTCGGATCGTTCAGCAGCACCTTCGCGTCGCCGCTCATCGTGACCTCGCCCGACTCCATCACGTAGCCGCGGCTGGCCAGTTGCAGGGCGCGGCTGGCGTTCTGTTCGACCAGCAGCACGGTCACGCCCTGGCGGTGGATGTCGTCCACCACCTCGAAGATCTTGTCGACCATGATCGGTGACAGGCCCATCGACGGCTCGTCCAGCAGCAGCAGCTTCGGCTTGGCCATCAGCGCGCGGCCCATGGCCAGCATCTGCTGCTCGCCACCGCTCATCGTGCCGGCGAGCTGGTTGCGGCGTTCTTTCAGACGCGGGAAGATGGCGAACACCTTGTCTATGTCGGCGTCGATGTCCTTGTCGTCGCGGATGTGCGCGCCCATCAGCAGGTTCTCGTGGATCGTCATCCGGGTGAAGGTGCCGCGGCCCTCGGGCACCATCACCAGACCCTGGCGCACCAGGTCCCACGGGCCCTGCCCCTTGATCGACGCGCCCCTGAATTCGATGTCGCCAGCGGCCACTGGCTGCAGCCCGGTGATCGCCTTCAGCGTCGTCGTCTTGCCCGCGCCATTGGCGCCAATCAGGCTGACCAGCTCACCGGGCTGCACCGCGAAGCTGACGCCCTTGACAGCCTGGATGCCGCCGTAGGCCACCTTCAATCCAGTCACTTTCAGCAGAGGCTGGCTCATCGCATCAACCCTGAATCGGGTGCGCTGCACCCAGGTACGCTTCGATGACTTTCGCATCACGCTGCACTTCGGCTGGCGTGCCGACTGCGATCGGTTTGCCGTAATCGAGCACGGTGACGCGGTCGCACAGGCCCATCACGAGCTTGACATCGTGTTCGATCAAAAGGATGGTTCTTCCGTCATTTCTGATGCGGTCGATCAGCTCGCGCAGCACGACTTTCTCGGTCGCGTTCATGCCGGCGGCGGGCTCGTCGAGTGCGATGAGTTTGGGGTCGGTGGCCAGCGCGCGTGCGATCTCCAGCCGCCGCTGGTCGCCGTAGCTCAGCGTGCGCGCCTTGAAGTCGGCGTAGGCGCCGATGCCGACGTAATCCAGCAGTTCCCGCGCACGCTGCGTGATGGCGGCTTCCTCGGCCTTGAACGACGCAGTGCGAAACACCGCGCCGATCAAGCCCGACCGTGTGCGCACATGGCGGCCGACCATCACGTTTTCCAGTGCGGTCATGTCGGCGAACAGGCGGATGTTCTGGAAGGTGCGCGCGATGCCGGCCTTCGCGACCTGGTGCACCGAGCTCGGCCGGTACGGCTGGCCGCCGAGCTCGAAGTGGCCTGAATCCGGCGCGTAGAGCCCGGTGATCACGTTGAAGAACGTCGTCTTGCCCGCGCCATTCGGCCCGATCAGGCCGTAGACCATGCCGCGCTCGATCGTGATGCCGACACCCGACAGCGCCTGCAAGCCACCAAAGCGCTTCGAGACGCCGGCCACGTTCAACACGGTGTCGGTCATCGCGAAGTCACCACTTCCGGTGCGGCCGAGCGACCATGCTCCGGCGCCGGCCACAGCCCGCGCGGGCGCGCGAGCATGATGCCGATCATCGCCAGCGCGATCAGCAGCTGGCGCAGGATGGCCGCGTCGAGCCGGCCACCGGTCATCGCCTGCAGCGGGCCGGCCACATAGCGCAGCACCTCAGGCAGCGCGGCCAGCAACAGCGCCCCGATGACGACGCCGGGGATGTGGCCCAGGCCACCGAGCACCACCATCGCGACGATCAGCACCGATTCCTGTAGCGAGAACGATTCGGGCGACACGAAGCCCTGGAAGCTGGCGAACAGCACACCGGCCACACCGCCGAAGGTGGCGCCCATGCCGAACGCCAGCAGCTTCAGGTTGCGGGTGTTGATGCCCATCGCCTTGGCCGCAATCTCGTCCTCGCGGATCGCCATCCAGGCGCGGCCGATGCGGCTGCGCTCCAGCCGGTAGCAAATCAGCACACCGACGACGACCAGGGCCAGGAACAGGTAGTAGTAATTGGTGACCGACGGGATGCTGAACCCGAACAGATCCCACTTCTTCGCCAGGTCCCAGCCGAACAGCGACAGCGAATCGATCTGACCGATGCCGCGCGGGCCGTTGGTGATGTTGTAGGGCTGCTCCATGTTCGCCAGGAAGACGCGAATGATCTCGCCGAAGCCGAGGGTGACGATCGCGAGGTAATCGCCGCGCAGCTTGAGCGTCGGCGCGCCGAGCAGCAGCCCGGTCAGCCCCGCCAATGCCGCACCGACCGGCAGCACCACCCAGATCGGCGCGTGCAGGCCGTTCGGGAACATCGCCGCGAGGGCCGGAAAGTTGTCGGTCAGCTGCGGGCTGGCGACCAGCGCGAACAGGTAGGCACCGACCGCATAGAACGCCACATAGCCGAGGTCCAGCAGGCCGGCGTAGCCCACCACGATGTTCAGACCGAGCGCCAGCAGCACGTAAAGCAGCGCGGTGTCGATGATGCGCACCCAGGCGTTGCCGAACTGCTGTGCGATCAGCGGCAGGATCAGCAGTGCAACGGCGGTCAGCAGCAACACTCCCAGCTTGCGCCCCGAGCCGGATGACGCGTACACGCCAGAGCCCTCACGCACGGTCGGCCACCCGTTCGCCCAGCAGGCCTTGCGGGCGCAGCGTCAGCACCGCGATCAGCACGATGAAGGCGAAGATGTCTTGGTACTGGCTGCCCAGCACGCCGCCGGTCAGCGCACCGATGTAGCCCGCGCCCAGTGCCTCGATCAGCCCGAGCAGCACGCCACCCAGCATCGCGCCGGCCAGGTTGCCGATGCCACCGAACACCGCGGCGGTGAACGCTTTCAGGCCGGGCAGAAAACCCATGCTGTGCTGCACCGAGCCGTAGTTGGCGGCGTACATCACGCCGGCCAGCGCGGCCAGCGCGGCACCGATGACGAAGGTGACCGAGATGATCACGTCAGGCTTTACACCCATCAGCCCGGCCACCCGCGGGTTTTCGGCGGTGGCGCGCATCGCGCGGCCCAGCTTCGTGCGGTTGACCAGGAACATCAGGCCTGCCAACGTGACCGCGGTGACAACCAGGATCAGGATCTGCGTGGTGTTGATCACCGCGCCACCGATGTGAAAGGGCTCCGCCGGCAGCAGGATGGGGTACGGCTTTGGGTTCGGCTTCCAGATGATCAGCGCCAGCGTTTGCAACAGCAGGCTCATGCCCATCGCGGTGATCAGCGGCGCCAGGCGCGGCGCGTTGCGCAGCGGCCGGTAGGCGATCTTCTCGATGCCGAAGTTCAGCACCGTGCAGACCACGATCGCGGCAATCAGTGAGATCAGCATCATCAGCCACCCGGGCAAGCCGCTGTCTGCGAGCGCGGTCACCACCGTCCAACTGGTCAAGGCGCCCACCATCAGCACCTCACCGTGGGCGAAGTTGATCAGGTTGATGATCCCGTAGACCATCGTGTAGCCGAGTGCGACCAGCGCATACACGCTGCCGAGCACCAGCCCGTTGATGAGCTGCTGGATGAAGGTGTCCATCGGGGGAAATCAGTCCTCGGCTGTCGATGCGGGTCAGCCGATCAGCGTGCGGTTCTTGCCGGCGCGTTTGGCCTGGTACAGCGCGACGTCGGCGCGCTCCAGGGCATCCTCGATGCGTTCGCCGACACGGAAGCCGGTGACACCGGCCGAGAAGGTCACGAACACCTGCCTGTTCTCGTGCATGAACAGCCCGCCGGTCAGCGCACGTTGAAGCCGGGTGAGTATCTGCTGGCCTTCATCGACCGGCGTGTCGGGCAACAGCACGACGAATTCCTCGCCGCCGTAGCGGGCCACCACGTCGGTCGGCCGCAGGGCCTTGGACACCATCGCCGCCAGCGCCCTCAGCGCTTCATCGCCCGCGGCATGGCCGAGGTCGTCGTTCAGGCGTTTGAAGTTGTCGATGTCGAGCAGACCGATCGCAAGTCCACCCAGGCCAGGCGTGGCGGCATCCACAGGGTCATCGACCACGCTGCGCTGCAGCCGCGCACATTCGACGTCGAAGGCCTGCTGCAAGCCGCGGCGGTTGGCGATCTGCGTCAATTGATCGGTGGACACCTCGTCCGACAGCCGGCGCAGCTCGCCTTCGAGTTCACTGACACGCTGCGACAGGTCGGTGGCACGCACGCGCTCGTCGTGCAGCCGGCGTTGCGTCTGGTCGACCAGGCCCTGCACGGTGCGGCTTTCTTCGACCATCTCGCGCACGACCCCGGCCAGGCCTTCGAGCGAGTCGGCTTTTTCGATCACATCGGCGTAGCGGCCCACGCTGTCGTGGAAGCTGCCAGTCTGCGAGCCGAGTTCGTTGAGCTCGCTGAGCATGCGGTTGATCAGGCCTTTCAGCGAATCGCGCGCGGTCTCGCGCTCGACGCGCAAGCGGCCCTGGCGCTCGCGGGTGTCGCGCAGCAGTTCGCTCACCGCCCGCACACCGCGCGCGCTCAGGCCTTCGTCGAGCGTGACGCGCATGCGCGCGCACTGGCCTTGCGCCCAGCTGTCGTTCTCGGCCAGGTCGGTCAGGCTGGCGGTCAGTTCGCCGCACAGCGTGCTCATTTGGCCGAGCAGGTGGTGGCGGTGTTGCAGTACCGTGGCGGCGCGCTGGCAGAGCCGTTCGAGCGTGTCGATCAGCGCCGCCGTCGGCCCTTCTTCCTGCAGTTGCAGCAGCAGCACCGCCAGCGCCTGCGCGACCTCGTGTTGGGCCGCGCCCTGGTCGGGCAAGGCGCGCTGCACGGTGGCGGCCAGGGTCGTGACGACACCCGTCCAGGCCGGCGCCGATGGGGCGACGGCCGGTGCTTCGTCGCCTGGCAGCGCAGCCGCTAATTCGACGCGGGCCGGCGCGGACGTGGCCTCAACGCCCTCCGACGCCGAAGGCTCAGCATCCCAGCTCACCACCAGTTGTGTCACGCGCCGCTGCAGCCGCCGCAGGTCGCTGCGACTGCCGTCGAGCACACGCTGCAGGCTGTCCTTCTTGCGCGCCGCGGTCCAGCCTCGGCTGCCACGTTCCAGACCGCGCACGATGCGCTCGATCAGCGCGGCGATGGCAGCGCCGTCGGCGGGTGCCGCCTCACCGGCCTCGGCCGCATAGGCGCGGGCATAGTTGTCGGGCGTGGGTTCGAGCTGTTCGAGCGCCAGCCGGCGCAGCGCCGCCTTGGCGATCTGCGCGGGGTCCATCACGCTGGCGGAAAGCGCGGCGGGGCGGGTTACGTCCATCGGCGAACGCCGCGTCAACCGAGCGGCTTCAGGCGCGGGTCGCGGGTGTCGGCGGCGCGCAGCACCTCGGCGATCTCGGCCTCGCCCGCCTTGCCGATCCACGGCGCCTTGCGCGGCAGGATGGTCTGCCGCAGCCAGGTCTCGATGTCTTCCGGCGGCAGCGGCTTGCTGAACAGAAAGCCCTGCATCACGCCGCAGCCCAGCCGGTGCAGCACCTCCATCTGGCGCAGGTTCTCGACGCCCTCGGCAATCACCCGCAGGCCGAGCGAGCGCGCCAGCGCAATGATGGCGGTGACGACGGCCGAGCTTTGCGGCGTCATGCCCAGGTCGCGCACGAAGCTGCGGTCGATCTTCAATTCGCTGATCGGCAAGGTGGTCAGGTAGGCCAGCGACGAGTAGCCGGTGCCGAAGTCGTCGATCGAGATTTCGACCCCGATCTCGTTCAGCCGGTGCAGCGCCGGGATGACGTTCTGCAAGTCCTTCATCAGCCCGGTCTCGGTGATCTCGAGCTCGATCGCGTGGTGCGGCACGCCGTAGGTGGTGACGGCGTTGTGGATGTGCTCGACCAGGTCGGTACGCTCGAACAGACGGTTAGGCAGATTGACTGCGATCGAATCGGCGAAGCCGAAGCTGTCCTGCCAGATGCGGGCCTGGCGCGCCGCTTCGCGGATCGCCCATTCGCTGATCGGCACGATCAGGCCGGTCTCTTCGGCGAGCGGAATGAAGTCGCCTGGCGGCACCAGCACGCCGTTGCGGCGCCAGCGCATCAAGGCCTCGGCGCCGACCATCCTGGCGCCGCGCACATCGACCTTCGGCTGGTAGTGCAGCACCAGTTCGTTGCGTTCGATGGCCTTGTGCAGCGCGCTTTCGAGTTCGAGCTTCTCGCGCCCCTTGCCGGCCAGCGCCGGGCGGTACATCGACGACGAGTTGCGCCCGGCCGACTTGACCGAATACATCGCCACATCGGCGTTGCGCAGCAGGTCGGCCACGCTCAGGCCGTCGCGCGGGTACAGCGCGATGCCCACGCTGGCGGTGACGAAGCATTCCTGACCGCCGACGATGATCGGCTCGCGCATCAGGTCGAGGATGCGGGTCGCAACGCGCTCGGCGTCGCGCTCGTCGGCCACTTCGGGCAGCAGTGCCACGAACTCGTCGCCGCCGTAGCGGCCGACCGCTTCCAGCGAGCGGTGCGAGCGCGTACCGAGCGACTCGATCGACGCGTCGGTCACCTGGTCGGCGTGGCGCACGCAGGAGCGCAAGCGCCGCGCTACCTCCATCAGCAACTCGTCGCCGGCGCCGTGGCCCAGCGTGTCGTTGATGACCTTGAAGCGATCCAGGTCGATCAGTAGCAGCGCCGCCTGGTGGTTCAGGCGGCGGCCATATTCCAGCGCCCGCTCGGCGCGCCAGATCAACTGGCGCCGGTTCGGCAGGCCGGTCAGCACATCGAAGTTCGCGAGGTGCCGGATCTTGTCCTCGGCCATGCGGCGGTCGGTCACGTCCTGGACGATGCCGCTGTAGCCGATCAGCGCGCCCTGCTCGCTGAACTCGGGTTCGGCCTCGACGTGAACAATGCGCTGGCGCCCGTCGCGCAAGGTGGCGGGAATGTCGGTGGCGAGCACGGTGCTGTGCTTCATCACCTCATGCAGCACGGCGACGAGGCCGCTGCGGTCGTCCTTCGACAACATGCGCAGCAGCGGCCGAAACGCCAGCCCGTCGTTCGGGCCGAGACCGAAGACGCGCAGGCCCTCGATCGAGAACACCAGCCCGCCGTGGCCGCGGCGCCAGTCGAAACTGCCCATGCGCGCCAGGTCTTGCGCGCGCGCCAGGCGCGACTTGCTGTGTTCGAGTTCGGCCCGCACGCGCGCCGCGCGCAGCAGGTAGCGCAGCCGCCCCGACAGCAGCCGCCACTGCGTCGACTTGACGAAGAAGTCGGAGGCGCCGGCCTCGTAGGCGCGGGTGATCGAGGCATCGTCGTCCAGGCCGGTGAGCATCAGCACCGGCAGCGATTCCAGGCCCGGCAGCAGGCGCAGTTCACGGCAGGTCTGGAAGCCGTCCAGGCCGGGCATCAGCGCGTCGAGTACGACCACATCGGGCAGCCAGCCGGCGAGCAGCTCGAGGGCCCGTTCGCCACTCGCGGCCTCGGTGACCGTGAATCCTTGCTCGCGCAACGCGATCGACGTGAGCAACAGGTTCACCTCATCATCATCGACCAGCAGCACCTGCGGCTGATCGGGAAG
>JANMXL010000151.1:0-21581 GCA_031380885.1 Burkholderiales bacterium
GGCTTGCATCGCGGCCTCGATCGGCGCGGTGTTGTTGGTGTCCTCGATGAAGTCGCCCAGGTGCGAGTCGTCGTCGTCGCCGATGGGGGTTTCCATCGAGATCGGCTCCTTGGCGATCTTCATGATCTTGCGGATCTTGTCTTCCGGGATCTCCATCTTCTCGGCCAGCGTCGGCGCGTCGGGCTCGAAGCCGAACTCCTGCAGGTGCTGACGGCTCAGCCGGTTCATCTTGTTGATCGTCTCGATCATGTGCACCGGGATGCGGATGGTGCGCGCCTGGTCGGCGATCGAGCGGGTGATGGCCTGGCGGATCCACCACGTGGCATACGTCGAGAACTTGTAGCCGCGGCGGTACTCGAACTTGTCGACCGCCTTCATCAGGCCGATGTTGCCTTCCTGGATCAGGTCGAGGAACTGCAGGCCGCGGTTGGTGTACTTCTTGGCGATGGAGATCACGAGGCGCAGGTTGGCCTCGATCATTTCCTTCTTCGCGTCGCGCGAGGATTTTTCACCCTCGTTCATGCGCTTGTTGATCTTCTTCAGGTCATCGAGCGGCACGACGGCGCGGGCCTGCTGGTCGGTCAGCTTCTTCTGCAGCTCCTGCACTGGCGGCAGGTTGCGCGCCAGCACGACGCTGTACGGTTTGTTGGCGGCAATCTCTTTTTCCGCCCACTTCAGGTTCAGCAGGTTCGGCGGGAAATGCTTGATGAAGTGGTCCTGCGGCATGCCGCACTTGTCGACCAGGATCTTGCGCAGTTCGCGCTCGTAGCGGCGCACATCGTCCACCTGCGAGCGCAGGATGGCGCACAGCTTCTCGATCGTCTTGACGGTAAAGCGGATCGTCATCAGCTCGGCGCTGATGGCCTGTTGCGCCTTGCTGTAGGACGGCGACTGGTAGCCCTCTTTCTCGAACGCCTTGCGCATCTTGTCGAAGTTGATGCGCAGGTTGGCGAACTTGGCCAGCGCCTGGGTCTTCAGCTCTTCGAGCTTCTTGGTCAGCGCTTTGCTGCCGCCGTTGCCGTCGTCGTCGTCTTCTTCGTCGAAGAAGTCGACATCTTCCTCGGCCACGTAGTCGTCGGCTTCGCCTTCGGAGACGAAACCATCGACCACCTCGGAGATCGTCATCTCGCCGGCACCGATGCGGTCGGCGTAGGCCAGGATCTCGGCGATCGTCGTCGGCGACGCGCTGATCGCGTACATCATCGCCTGCAGGCCGCCTTCGATGCGCTTGGCGATCTCGATCTCGCCTTCGCGCGTCAGCAGCTCGACGGTGCCCATCTCGCGCATGTACATGCGCACCGGGTCGGTCGTGCGGCCGAATTCAGAGTCGACGGTGGACAGCGCCGCCTCGGCGGCTTCTTCGGCTTCTTCCTCGGTCGCGGTGGTGGTGCCACCGCCTGCGATCAGCAACGTGGCTGCATCGGGCGCCTGCTCGTAGACGGCGATGCCCATGTCGTTGAGCATCGAGACGATGGCTTCGAGGATTTCATCGTTCACCAGCTTTTCCGGCAGGTGATCGTTGATTTCCTGGTGCGTCAGGAAGCCGCGCGTCTTGCCCATCTTGATGAGCGTCTTCAGCTCCTGGCGGCGCTTGGCGACTTCTTCTTCGGTGAGTGCGGTCTCGTCGAGGCCGAACTCGCGCATCAGCGCGCGCTCTTTGGCGCGCGACACCTTCATGCGCAGCGGCTTGGCCTTGGTTTTTTCCGCGTCGTCGGTGACCTCGACTTCAGGTTCGCCCTCGAGGTCGCTTTCGATGTCGGAGAAATCTTCTTCGACCAGCTCAGCTTTCTTCGCCTTCTCGTCGACCTTCGCAGGCTTGCGGCCCTTCTTGGCCTTGTCGTCTGCGGCAGCAGACTTGGGGGCTGCCTTCGATGCGGCCTTGCTGGCCGCAGGCTGCTTGACCGCCGCCGTCTTCTTGTCGACGGACTTCGATGTCGCAGCTTTCGCGGGAGTGGTCGGCTTGACAGCCGCTGTCGGCGCGCTTTTCTTCGCAGTCATGCAATTCCTAAATGGGGCGGGGGTTGCACCGCCGTGGTCTTTGTAGATGGAGTCGAACGCGGCGTTCGACAAGCTCGGCATTCAGTGAATTGAAGTCAGAACCCACCGACCATGTCGCCGAATCACCTCGGCAATCACGCCCATGACCTTTGCCGTCAGGGTGGATGCTGCCGCTGTCACTGAGAAATGACGGCAATTTCAGCGCAGCCGAGGATTATACCGTTTGATGAGCATCATCAAAGTGCTCCTCAGTCCTGCCTGCGGGCAGGGCGGGCCTCAGATCGGCTGCGGCGTGGCCTGGGTCAGCGCAGCCTTCAAGCGCGCGCGGCTTTGCATCAACAAGGCGCTGCGCGCCTGGATGTCCGGTGACATCAGCCCCGATTCGAACAGCAGCTTGAGCTCGTGATCGACCTCCTGCAGGCGCAGTTGATCGAGCAGCAGATCTAGCTGCAACTTCAGGTTGGTTTGCGCCTCTGGATCGTGGAAGCTGGCGATGCGATGGAGGGTCGCCCGGGCATGCTCGTCATCGCTGACGGCCTGCATGAGCTCCTCCAGCAGCGCCCCCGGGCTCATCGGCCCATGGTCGTGCAGGCAGCGCTCCACGTTGGCGAACAAGGCCGCGTAGGGCGTCGCCTGCCCGGAGAGCAGGTCATGGGCTTCCCCGTCGATCTCCCACCACAGCTCGGCGCGGTGCAGCAGCAACCACAAGACGCGATCCAACTGGTTGGCGGTGGCCTGGCGCGCTGCCCTGACGAGCCGGCGGGGCGGCATTGCTGCAGCCTCCGCGGTGGCCGGGCGGGCTTTCGATGCGCCGATTTGCCACAGGCCGGTCAATTCGCCGGCATTGAGCGTCGCGACGCCTGCCAGCTCGCCGAGCAACTGGCGTTTCAGGGCGCCGTCGGGCAGGGCGGTCCACAGCGGGCGGGCCATTGCGAGAAAGCGCGCGCGGCCTTCTGCCGTCAACATGTCGCAGCCCTCTTGCGCCACCGCAACGAGCTGGCGAGACAGCGGCACGGCCTGCTCGACGCAGCGTGCGAAGCCCTCGGTGCCGTGTTCGCGCACATAGGAGTCGGGGTCGTGCTCTGTGGGCAGGAACAGGAAGCGAATGCTGCGCACATCGGTCGCGTGGGGCAGTGCGGCTTCCAGCGCGCGACTGGCCGCGCGCCGGCCGGCGGCATCGCCGTCGAAGCTGAACACCACCGCATCGGTGAAGCGGAACAGCTTTTGCACATGCTCGGCGGTACACGCGGTGCCGAGCGTGGCGACCGCGTTCGGGAAGCCCAGCTGCGCCAGCGCCACCACGTCCATGTAGCCCTCGACGACCAGCACGAAGCCGTGCTGGCGGACGGCAGTGCGCGCCTCGAACAGGCCGTACAGCTCGCGGCCCTTGCTGAACACCGGCGTCTCGGGCGAATTCAGGTACTTCGGTTCGCCGCGGTCCAGCACCCGCCCGCCGAAGCCGATCACATCGCCTTGCACCGAGCGGATCGGAAACATGATGCGGTCGCGGAAGCGGTCGTAGCGCTTCGCGTCTGCGGCGGGGTCGTCGGCTTCCTGGGCGATGACCAGACCGCTTTCTTCCAGCAACGGGTCGTCGTAGCGCGGGAAGGCACTGGCCAGCGCACGCCAGCCGTCGGGCGCATAGCCCATCGCGAAACGGGCGGCAACTTCGCCGCTGAGGCCGCGCTGCTTCAAGTAATCGATGGCACGCGGGCTGGCCTTGAGCTGCTGGCGGTAGTGGCTGGCCGCCTTCGCCAGCACGTCGGCCAGCGTACTTTGCCGTTCCCTGAGCTTGACGGCGCGCTCGCGTTCTTCGGGCGAGCGATCGTCTTGCGGCACCGTGATGCCGACTTGCTGCGCCAAATCGTTGACCGCATCGATGAAGCCCATGCCGGAGTGCTCCATCAGAAACCCGATGGCGTTGCCGTGCACGCCGCAACCAAAGCAGTGGTAGGTCTGGCGGGACGGGCTGACGGCGAAACTGGGGGATTTCTCGCCGTGGAACGGGCACAAACCCATGTGGTTTGCGCCCGACTTCTTCAGCGTGACGTGGCGGCCGACGACCTCGGCGATGTCGACACGAGAGAGCAGATCCTGAAGGAACGAGGGCGCGATCACGCCTTCAGTTTAGCGGCGCGCCAGTGCGCTGACCGGAGCCCACCGCTGGCCCGGCGACCCATTCATTCCATGGTCTGGCCGGAAAAACGCAGCCCTGTGGCTGCGCCGCCGTCAGACCGCGAAATCGCTCAGCTGGCGACCGGAAACCAGCGCGGCCTTCAGCCATTTCGGCTGCAAGCCGCGACCGCTCCACGATTCGCCGGTGGCGGCGTTGCGGTATTTCGCCGCGACCTTGCCACCCTTGGCGGCGCTCGGCGCACGCGTGGACGACTTCACCGAAATATCGGCGATGGTCAGGCCGTATTCATGCATCAGGCTTTTGACTTGTGCAATGGCGCTCGCAAGCTCTTCCTTGCGCGTCGACTCAATCGCCTTGTCCAGTGCAGCCTTTTGATTCAGCAATTCTTTCAGTGTCGACATGAGCATTCCTTTGAACGTAGATTAATGGAGCATCGTATAACCAGACGCAAGCTGAGTATACAAAACTCCGTGCAACGTCAAACCGGAAACCCATTGATCAATGTGAATCAAAACGCAAAAACAACGACGAACATGTCATTTTTATGCGCAGATCGATTTCACAAAAAAATACTCATGCCGATGGGGGAACGTAACCGGCCACCTCTTCCGCGCCGTCGCCAAAAAAGAAATTCTCCATCTGCCGTGCCAAATATTGACGCGCCCGCAGGTCTGCCAGATTCAAACGGTTTTCATTGACCAGCATCGTCTGGTGTTTCATCCACAGCGCCCAGGCTTCCTTGCTGACCTCGTTGTAGATGCGCTTGCCCAATTCGCCGGGGTAGGGCGAGTAGTCAAGGCCCTCGCCTTCTTTTTTCAGGTGGATGCAATGGACGGTGCGTGCCATGGGGTGTCTCCGATAAAGGTTGATTCGTTGAATGATCTGCTCGCCGCGCCGAGCGGCGCAGTGAGTTCAGGTAAGTGTCTTCACCAGCACCTGCGAGCGGCGGTCCCAGTTGTATTTGCGTTGCCGCGCTTCGGGCAACCACTCGGGTGAAACCTGCTCGAAACCGCGCTTGATGAACCAGTGCATCGTTCGCGTGGTCAGCACGAAGATGCTCGTCAACCCCATAGCGCGGGCACGCTGCTCGATGCGTTTGAGAATGCGCTCACCGTCACCTTGTCCTTGTACCTCGGGCGACACCGTCAGCGCAGCCATCTCGCCCGTGTGTTTCTCTGGATAGGGGTATAGCGCCGCGCATCCGAATATCACGCCGTCGTGTTCAATGACCGTGTAGAAATCGATATCGCGTTCGATTTCAGTGCGATCCCTTTTCACCAGCGTGCCGTCGTTTTCAAATGGCACGATCAACTGCAACACGCCGCCGATGTCGTCGGCTGTGGCCTCGCGCAGACTTTCCAGTTTTTCGTCGACGATCATCGTGCCCACACCATCGTGGGTGAATGATTCCATCAACACCGAGCCATCGACAGAAAACGGAATGATGTGCACGCGCACGACGCCGTTCTGGCTGGCTTTCACCGCATGCTGTAAATAAAACGCGGTATCGGTGGGCTGCTGTGGATTGGGCAAGGCGGCAAGCAGTTTCTCGGCGTCGGCGAGCGCCAATTCTTGATCGATCGCGCTGTTCGGATCGCTGATGTCCAGCGGAATCCCCGTGACCTCGGTGACGTAGATCAGCTTGTCGGCCTGCAATGAAATTGCGGCGCTGGCGGCGACATCTTCCATGCTGAGATTGAAGGCCTCACCGGTCGGCGAAAAACCGAACGGCGACAACATCACCAGCGCGCCGAAATCGATGGCGCGGCGAATGCCGACCGCGTCGATCTTGCGCACCAGCCCGGTGTGCTGGAAGTCCACGCCGTCGATCACGCCGACCGGCTTGGCGGTGATGAAGTTGCCCGACACCACGCGGATCTGGCTGCCCGCCATCGGCGTGTTCGGCAGCCCTTGCGAGAACGCGGCTTCGATCTCGTAGCGCAGCTGGCCGGCGGCCTCTTGCGCGCAGTCGAGGGCGATCGCGTCGGTCACGCGCATGCCGTGGCTGTACTGCGAGACATGCCCCTTGGCCTTGAGCTGCTCTTCGACCTGCGGCCGAAAGCCGTGCACCAGCACGACCTTGATGCCCATGGCGTGGATCAGCGCCAGGTCCTGTGCGAAGGTGTTGAGCTTGCCGGCCGCGATCAGCTCACCGGCGATGGCAACGACGAAGGTCTTGCTGCGGTGCGCATGGATGTACGGTGCGACCGAGCGGAACCACGGAACGAACGTGTGCGGGAAGACCAGGCTCATCGTGGCGCTTTGAAATAATGCTCGATTTTGCATGAAGGCCCGATGACGTCTGCCCCGCGAGCCCGTGCTCCGCTCCGCTCTGCGCCCCGTCCGAACGCGGCGCCCGCGAACCCCATCCCGCCGATCACCTTCGCCGATGCGTTGCCGGTGTCGGCGCGCCGCGACGAAATCGCGAAGGCCATCGAAGCCCATCAGGTGGTCATCGTCTGTGGCGAGACTGGTTCCGGCAAGACCACACAACTGCCGAAGATCGCGCTCACGCTGGGCCGTGGCCGTGGTGCCGGCGGAAGTGGGCTAATCGGCCACACCCAACCTCGGCGCATTGCCGCGTCAAGCGTGGCCAAGCGCATCGCGCAGGAGCTGAACTCGCCGCTGGGCGAGGTGGTTGGCTTCAAGGTGCGGTTTCAGGACCGGCTGACGCCGGGCGCCAGCGTCAAGCTGATGACCGACGGCATCCTGCTGGCCGAGACGCAGACCGATCCGTTGCTGCGTGCCTACGACACCCTCATCATCGACGAAGCGCATGAGCGCAGCCTGAACATCGACTTCCTGCTCGGCTACCTGCGTCAGTTGCTGCCGCGGCGGCCGAACCTGAAGGTGATCGTGACCTCGGCCACGATCGACGCCGATCGTTTCGCGCAGCACTTCGCCAGCGCGCAAGGACCCGCACCGGTGATCCAGGTGTCGGGCCGGTTGTTTCCGGTCGAGCAGCGCTGGCGGCCGTTCGAGGACAGCCGCGAATACGGTCTGAACCATGCGATTGCCGATGCCGTCGATGAGTTGTGGCAAACAGGTGCAGCAGGCTCTGGTGGCGACGTGCTGGTGTTCCTGCCCGGCGAGCGCGAGATCCGCGATGCCGCCGATCACCTGCGCCGCCACCACCCGCCGGGCGTCGAGGTCGTCCCGCTGTTCGCGCGGCTCAGCCAGCAGGAACAGGACGTGGTCTTCGAGCCGCAGGACAGTCGAAAATTCGCGCGCCGCATCGTGCTCGCCACCAATGTGGCCGAGACCTCGCTGACGGTGCCCGGCATCCAGTACGTGATCGATGCCGGCACGGCGCGCGTCAAGCGCTACAGCTACCGCAACAAGGTCGAGCAGCTGCAGATCGAGCCGACCAGCCAGGCGGCAGCCAACCAGCGCGCGGGTCGCTGCGGCCGCGTCAGCAACGGCATCTGCATCCGGTTGTACGACGAGAAGGATTTCGCCGGGCGGCCAAAATTCACCGACCCGGAAATCATGCGCTCGTCGCTGGCCGGCGTGATCCTGCGGATGAAGTCGCTGAGCCTCGGCCTGGTCGAGGATTTCCCGTTCATCGAGCCGCCGCCGCGCCGTGCGATCGCCGACGGCTACCAGTTGCTGGCCGAGTTGGGTGCGGTCGACGAGCAGAACGAGCTGACACCGATGGGCCAGGAGCTGGCCCGATTGCCGCTTGACCCGCGCGTCGGCCGGATGATTCTGGAAGCGCGCAGCCGCCAGGCACTCACCGAGGTGCTGATCGTAGCCAGCGCGATGAGCGTGCAGGACGTGCGCGACCGCCCGCTCGAAGCGCAGCAGGTGGCCGACGAGGCGCACAAGAAATTCGATGACGAGCGCTCTGAATTCCTCGGCACACTGAAGCTGTGGAAATGGCTCGAAGCCTCGCGCGGCGCGGGCCTGACGGACGCAGCCGGTGAACAACACCGCGAACACAAGCTCAGCGTGCGCAAGCAGGAGCAGCTGCTGCGCGAGCACTTCATCTCGCCGCGCCGCGTGCGCGAATGGCGCGACATCCATTCGCAGTTGCTCACCGTCGTCGCCGAGCACGGCTGGCGGCTCAATGGGTCACCGGCCACCTACGAGCAGTTGCACCTGTCGCTGCTGGCTGGGTTGCTGGGCAACATCGGCGTGAAGAGCGACGAAGACGAGTGGTACCTGGGCGCACGTGGCATTCGCTACTACCGCCATCCGGGCATCCACCTGTCGAAGAAGCCCGGCCGCTGGATCGTCGCGGCGGAACTGGTCGACACGACTCGGCTGTACGGCCGTGGCATTGCAGCGATCGAGCCGCAATGGCTGCCTCAGATCGCCGCGCACGTCATCAAGACCCAGCTGCTCGAACCGCACTGGGAAAAGAAGGCGGCCGAAGTCATCGCACTGGAACGCGCGACGCTGTACGGCATCGTCGTGTACAGCAACCGCCGCGTGAACTTCGGGCTGGTGAACCTGGCCGAGGCGCGCGAGATCTTCATCCGCGAGGCGCTGGTCGCCGGGGAATGGGAAACCCGGTTGCCGTTCCTCGCGGCCAACCGCAAGCTGATCGCGCAGGTCGAAGACCTCGAACACAAGTCGCGCCGCCAGGATGTGCTGGTCGACGACGAACTGATCCACGCCTTCTACGACCAGCAGTTGCCCGCCGAGGTGTGCAGCGGTGCGACGCTGGAGCGCTGGTATCGCAATGAGGTCAAACGCCAGCCGCAGCTGCTGCTGTTGACGCGCGAAGAACTGATGCGCCACGAAGCGGCCGGCATCACCACGGCGGCCTTCCCGAAGACGCTGCGGATGGGCGGTGTCGATTGCCCCGCGGTCTACCTGCACGAGCCCGGCGATGCGAAGGACGGCGTGACGGTGACGGTGCCGATCTACGCGCTGAACCAGGTCAGCGACGAGCGCTGCGAATGGCTGGTGCCGGGCATGCTGAAAGACAAGGTGCTGGCGCTGGTCAAAAGCCTGCACCAGCGGCCGCGCTCGCGGCTGGTGCCGTTGCCGGATTACGCCGCGGCCTTCGTCGCCGATGTGGGCCTTGAGAACGGCTTCGGCAGCGGCAGCCTGATCGATGCTTTGCTGAAGCATGTGCGTGACCGAACGCAGGTCGACGTGAAGCGCGCTGACTTCAAGCCCGAGCAGGTGCCGCCACACCTGTCCATGAACTTCCGCGTCGTCGACGAGAACGGCCGCCAGCTGGGCATGGGCCGCAACCTGGCGATGCTGAAGGCTGAACTGGGCAGTCAGGCACGCTCAGCATTCCAGGCGCTGGCGCAGTTGAAGGTGCCTGCCGCCGCTGTGGCGAGCGGTTCCGTGGCCACCGGCACGCAAGCTGCCGCACAGCGCTCCGCTGCATCCACGGCGCCGGCCGAGACCCGAACTGCCGCAGCGCCCGCCAGCGCGGAAACGCTGTACACCGACTGGACTTTCGGCGAGCTGCCCGAGTTGCTGGAAGTGCGCCGTGGCGCACAGAGCATGGTCGGCTTCCCGGCGCTGATCGACCGCGGCAGCGCGGTGGCGATCGAGGTGTTCGACGAGCCCGCGATCGCCGCCTCGCGCCACCGCGAAGGCCTGCGCCGTCTGGTGGCGCTGCAGATCCGCGAGGCGTTGAAGTACCTGGAGAAAAACATCCCCGACCTGCAGAAGATGTCGGTGCTGTACCTGGCGCTGGGCTCGGCCGATGAGCTGCGCGAGCAGGTGATTGGACTGGCCATCGACCGCGCATTCTTGATCGACCCACTGCCCACCGATGCGGCTGCCTTTCGGCGTCGCATCGATGAAGGGCGAGGGCGCCTGACGCTGATTGCCAACGAGATCGCGCGCGCAGCGCATGCGGTGCTGGTCGATCACGCCGCGGCAGTGCGCAAGCTGAAGGACTCGCGCGCGCCGAAAGAGGTGTCGGACGACATCGAGGCGCAACTCGCCCGGCTGGTGTCCAAGCGCTTTTTGACGACCACACCGTGGGCGCAATTGGCCCACCTCCCGCGCTACCTGAAAGGCGTCGTGATGCGGCTCGACAAGTGGCGTGCCGACCCGGTGCGAGACGCCGCACGGCTGGCCGAGCTGCGGCCGATCGAGCAACGCTTTCTGCGTGCCGTGGCCGAACGCAAGGGGGTGCGCGACGCGCGGCTGGTGGAGTTCCGCTGGCTGCTCGAAGAGCTGCGCATCAGCCTCTTCGCACAGGAGCTGCGCACGCCGCAGCCGGTCAGCGTCAAGCGGTTGGAAAAGGCATGGACGCAGATGACGCAATGAACGATGTGCTCAGTGCCTCGTGTTCGACATACAATGCAAGGCTCGGGGCGTAGCGCAGCCTGGTAGCGCACCTGGTTTGGGACCAGGTGGTCGTGAGTTCGAATCCCACCGCCCCGACCAATTTCCCAAGTTCAGTGCCACGCACTGAGCCCTCTCCGGTGAGGCATTCCCGCTTCGGCGAATCGGCTCCTACGGATTCGATGCAGCGGTCACGGTCAACAGTGGCGGTAGCTCAACCGGATAGAGCACCAGCCTTCTAAGCTGGGGGTTACAGGTTCGATTCCTGTCCGCCGCGCCCCACGAATACACTGGTCGGGTCATGTACGACTCACTCGTCTTCATCCTGTCCATCCGCTTCGTGCGGGGCTGGTGCGCTGTGCTTGCATGCTGGCGTCCTTGAAGCGTTGGTGGGCCCGCCGCGGTGGCCATGCCGGTGTCGGTCTCGATGCGATAGAAACCTGGGCCGCGCAGGCGGGTCTGCGCTGTCGCCGCGACCAGGACGGGCAGCGTTTCGTCATTGAAGCGCCTTCCGCAGGGCAAACGCTGCGCATGGAATGGGGGCCGTCGCAGCGCAGCTACATCGCCGGTGACGAGTTGCGCATCCGCCTCGATTTGAACCTGCCCGGCGCGTTGCAATTGCTCGCGATGACGCGCCCGTTGATGGAACGGCTGGAGCAGGAAACTTTCGAGCGCTACACGCAGGAGGCGCAGACCCTCATCGACATGTCGCACCCGGAAGAAATGCGCTGGCTGGCGATGTTCCCGAAGATCGACCTGTCGTTCGACAAGGTGCTGCAGGCGCGTTACGGCGTGCTTGGTGTCAATACCGTGCTGGGGATGGCCTGGATCAACGGACCGCTGGGTGAGCAACTCGTCAAGTCCACCCAGGACCTGTTGGCCGGCGATGATCCGTTCGTGTTGATGGTGATGCGCGGCAAGGTGTACTTGCGGCTGCAACTGGCCGAGCCGCAGCCGCAGTCGCTGTCGCAATGTCTCGCGGTGTTTGATGCTGCCGTGCAGTCTGCCCTGCAACTGACCGGGCAAATGCCTCCCGGTGGCGGCGATTGGGCACCCACGGCGAGCAGCTCCTGGTTCGCCCCCAGTGCACTGGATGACCCGACCCGCGCTCCCCGCTAGACCGATGTCTTTCCGGCCGTTGATCCGGCGATCCGGCTCGAGGCCGCATGCTAGAGTGACTTTTTGTTACGTTTTTTGGACCTGAGTCCCTGAGCATGCGCATCACCTATTCGGCGCTCGCCGCCTGTGCACTGCTTGCCTTGGCAGCGCAGCCGTCGATGGCCGTAGGGTTCGGCCGGGTGGTCAATGCCACCACGCTGGGTCAGCCGCTGGACATCACGGTGCCTATGAGCGCCGATCCGATGGAGCAGATCACCGCCGACTGCGTCACCGCCGAGGTGATGGTCGGCGACAGTGTGTTGCCAGCCCCGGTGCTGCAACTGCGGCTCGACCCGTCGCCCGACAGCAGTGTGCAGTGGCTGCGCATCCACAGCAGCGTGCGCGTCGTTGAGCCCGTGGTCAATGTCACGGTGTCTGCTGGATGTGCCTCGCGCGTCAGTCGCCAGTTCGTGGTGTTCGTCGATCCACCGCTGTCTGCCTACGAAACCAGCGTGCCCACAGCCGTCGAGCCTGCCGGCGCGGCCGCCTCTGCAGCTGCGCTCAAAGGTGGCACCGCGACCTTGGCGGTAGCCGCCGGCCGCGGCGGTCCGGCCCACGCCGACGCGGCAGGGGCGCCGCCACGGTCGGCCACATCGCGAGCGCAGCGCCGTCAGGCGCGCCCTTCAGCGGTGGGCCGCACTGCGACCGAGGCCCAGGCCGCACGCACTCCGAAACGCAAATCGCGCCGGGTCGCCTCGGCACCTGCGCGCGCGCGTTCCTCGGCTTCGCGGCTGCAGCTCGAGCGCGGGACCACCCAGGCGGTTGCCTCGGCGATGGCGGCGTCGGCGCCAGTGGCCGCCGATCTGGCGGTGTCTGCTGCGGCGATGGTCGCCGCCGCGGCCTCGTCGGCATCCGAAGCCGAGCGTGCCAGCGAGGCGCAGCGCGAGCAGATCGCCGAACTGCAACGGCGGCTTGAGCAATCGAAGCTCGACACCGAAGTGTCAATCGCAGCTGCCGCGAAGCTGCAGGCCCGATTGCAGGCGGCCGAGGCCCCACCGTATTCGCTGCCGTGGCTGGTGGCGCTGACCGTGTCGGTGGCGGTGCTGCTGTTCGGCATCGGTGTGCTGCTGGACCGGCGGCGCCTGGCACGCCGGCCCCGAAGGCCGACCTGGGCCGGCGAGCGCGGGCAGACACGGCCCGCCCCGAGCAGCCTGAATGACGCGCCTGCGTCGTCGTTGTCGCCCGCGCGCGCCACGGCGCAGTGGGTCGGCGACGATCCGCGCGACGCGTTGATGCGCACCGGCCCGCTGTCGTTCAACCGTGCCGCGACGCCGTGGGTGGCCGCGCCTGCCGCCGTGCCGTCGCCGTCGTCGGTCGTCGAATCGCCGTTCACCGAAACCGCGGTGTTGTCCAGCACCCGAACGCGGGCCGACCCGGTGCGGTCGGCCTTGCCCGTGACCGCTGATGCGTTGATCGACCTGGAACAGCAGGCCGAATTCTTCGTTGCCCTGGGCCAGGAGGACACCGCGGTCGACCTGCTCGACGGCTTCTCGCGCGGCGCCGGTGGCGCCTGTCCGTTTCCCTATCTGATGCTGCTCGCCATCCATCGCCGACGCGGTGATTCGGTGGCCCATGCGGCAGTGCGCGAGCGCCACGAGAAGCGCTTCAAACGTGCATCACCCGCATGGGAGGGCCAGCCTGCCGCGGCCACGTCGATTGCCGACCACGCTGAAGAAATGCGGCGCATCGAGTCGGTGTGGAGCGATCCTGCGGCGGCGATGCGCTTGGTCGAATCCTTGCTGGTCCATGGCGGCACGCCCGCAGAGGCTTTCGATCTGCATTGCCTCGGCGAGCTGCAGTTCCTGTATTTGCTGGCGCGCGATCACAGCGAGATCGACGCACCGCCTGCCGAACCGGTCGATGTGCTGCTGCCGCTGTCACCGGCCGCGACTGCGAGGCCGGTGGGCACCGCGGTCGATCTGGAGCTGGACTTCCTGGCGCCCGAGCCGCCGGGGTCGTCAAAGTAGGCGCAGCCGCTCCAGCGCCAGCGTCAAGGTCGCCTCTTCTTTCGCGAAGCAGAACCGGATCAGCCCTTGCTGAACCGGCTTCTCATAGAACGCCGACATCGGGATCGCGGCGACGCCGATCTCACGCGTCAGCCGCTCGCAAAACGCGGTGTCCGCTTCGTCACTGACGCCTGAGTAATCGGCGCATTGGAAATAGGTGCCGGCGCTGGCCAGCGGTCGCAGCCGCGTGCCACGCACACCCTCGGCGAACAGGTCGCGCTTGCGCTGGTAGAACGCGGCCAGTTGGAGGTGCGGCTGCGGGTCGCGCAGGTAGGCGGCCAGGCCGTGCTGCACCGGCGTGTTGACCGCGAACACATTGAACTGGTGCACCTTGCGGAACTCGGCCGTCAATGCCGTCGGCGCGGCCACGTAACCCACCTTCCAGCCGGTCACGTGGTAAGTCTTGCCGAAGCTCGACACCACGAAGCTGCGCGCGGCCAGTTCCGGCCAGCGCGCGATGCCCTGGTGCGGCACGCCGTCGTAGACCATGTGCTCATAGACCTCATCGCCGATCACCAGCACCTCGGTGGGTCGCAGCAGCTCGGTCAGGCGCTGCATGTCGGCAGCGCTCCACACGGTGCCGCTGGGGTTGTGCGGCGTGTTGACGATGATCAGCCGCGTGCGCGGCGACAGCGCCTGAGCGATGCGATCGAAGTCGGGTGCGAAGGTGCCGGGGCTCAGCGGCACATGCACCGCGACACCACCGGCCAGCGCCACGTTCGGCGCATAGCTGTCGAAGCAGGGGTCGAGCAGAATCACCTCGTCGCCCGGCTGCACCACGGCCAGCACCGCGGTCAGGATGGCTTGCGTGGCCCCGGCGGTGACGGTGATCTCGTGCTCCGGGTCGTAGTGGCGGCCGTACAGCATCGCGATCTTCTCGGCGATGCCCTCGCGCAAGGCCATCACGCCGGCCATCGGCGCGTACTGGTTGTGGCCGCTGCGCATGGCCTGGTTCACCGCGTCGAGCAGCCGCGCGTCGCAACCGAAATCCGGAAAGCCCTGCCCGAGGTTCACCGCGCCGTGCTGCTGCGCCAGCGCCGACATCACGCTGAAGATCGTCAGGCCCACCTGGGGCAGGCGGCTGGTCAGTGCCGGGGTGTGGCCCGCCGATTTCATTCGCCAGACGCCGCCGATCCGCCGAGGCTGCGGGTGATCAGCGCCCGGCTCAGCCGTTCGGAAATCATCTCGGCGAACACGTAGACGAAGTTGCGCAAATAGGCCCCGCGCTTGAAGGCGATGCGCGCCACGTTCTGGCCGAACAGCTGGCCGGCCGGGCGCCACACCAGGTCGCCGCCTGGCGGGTCGTCGCGCACCGCCATCTCGGCCACGATGCCGATGCCCAGACCCAGCCGCACATAGGTCTTGATGACGTCGGAGTCGATCGCTTCAAGCGCCACGTTGGGTTTCAGGCGCCGCGCCTCGAAAGCCTGGTCGATGCGGGTGCGGCCGGTGAAGGTCGGGTGGTATGAGATCAAAGGTTCGAGCGCGAGCTGCTCGATCGTCAGCCGCTCAACCTGCGCCAGCGGGTGCCCGGCCGGCATCACGATCACATGCTGCCATTCGTAGCAGGGCAGGGTGACCAGCTCGTCGTAACGGTCCAGCGATTCGGTGGCCAGCCCGACCTCGGCCACTTCCTCGATGACCATCCGTGCGACCTGTTGCGGGTTGCCTTGGTGCAGGCTGACGTTCACTTTCGGGAAACGCTTGCGCAGCCGCGCCACCGGCTCGGGCAGCACATAGCGGGCCTGCGTGTGGGTGGTCGCGATCGACAGCGTGCCGGCATCCTGGTTGGAGAACTCGTCGCCGATGCGCTTCAAGTTGTTGACCTCGCGCATGATGATCTCGATCGCCTTGAGCACCTCGGCGCCCGGCTCGGTGACACGGCGCAGGCGCTTGCCGTGGCGTGCAAAGATGTCGACACCCAACTCGCCTTCGAGTTCGAGGATCGCCTTCGACACCCCCGGCTGCGAGGTGAACAGCGCTTTGGCGGTTTCCGTCAGATTGAGGTTCTGGCGGACCGCTTCCTGGACGAATCGGAATTGATGCAGGTTCATGGGGTGGGCGCAGAAGCTGTGCTCTGCAGGGCGGTGGTGGCCATCGCCTCAATCACGCCGGGGGCTTCGCCGATCGAGGCTTGCAGCGTCCAGGCGACGTCGGGGTGAGCGCTGCGCAGCGCGTCGATCAACAGCGGCAAATCCTTGCGCACATGGCCTCCGGTGCCGAGGAACAGCGGCACGATGGCCACGCGGGTGCAGCCGGTAGCGGCGAGCGCGCCGCCGGCATCGATCAGCGTCGGCGTCATGAATTCGAGAAAACTCAAGGCCACCTCGATGCCCGGCGCCTGCTCGCGCACGCGGCGCAGCACCGCCTCAAAGGGCAGTGCCCAGTTCGGATCGCGTGCGCCATGGGCGAACAGCAGCAGGCCTGTCTTTGCAGCGCTCATTGGTAACGCCTCATCGGTAACGCACCAGCCAGGCGAACGCACCCATCGACATCAGCAGGAATACCGCGCTTGGCGCGGCAGCGGCGATCCAGGGCGTCCAGTTGCGCAGCAGCCCCAGGTGCCCGGCGAGGCTGTTGAGCAGCACAAAGGTGATGCCCAACATGATCCCGCTGAACACTTTCAGGCTGATGCCGCCAGCGCGTGCATGCAGGTAGGCGAAAGGCAGTGCCAGGCACACCATCACCAGGCAGGCGAACGGATACAGCGCGCGCTTCCAGAACTGGATTTCATAGGCTTGTATCGCCTGTTCGTTGTCGTCGAGGTGGCCGATGTAGCGCCACAGCTCCACCGTCGACATCGTGGAGACTGGCAACAGCGCCGAGGCGACCACATCGGCCGATGGCCCCGCAGCCCATTGCCATGTGTCGAGCGCCTCGGTGGACACGTGGGGCAGTTGGTCTGCGTCGCCGGTGATCCAGCGGGTGGTGCGCACGTTCGACAAGGCCCAGTGGCCCTGTTCGTCGATGCGCCCCGAGGCGGCGGTGATCTGCCGCACCAGCCTGCCGTCGTCATCGAACTCGAAGATGTTCACGGCCAGCATCTCGCCCGCCGAGCCGCTGCGCCCGATGTTGATCGAGTACGAGCGCTCGCCGTCGGGCGTGCTTTGCCGATCCTTGATCCACACGCCCGCGCGGCCGTGGCTCAGGCTGCCACGCATCACGGCCCGCACGTCGACGCCCTTGTTCTCCGAGTACGGCGCCAGGTAGTCGCCGACGAAGAAGGTCAGCGCCGCGAACGCCAGGCCCAGGCTGGCCAGCAGGCGCAAGGCGCGCCACGGGCCGAGGCCGCTGGTGCGCAGAATAGTGAACTCCGACGATTGCGCCATCCTCGACAAGGTGTAGATGGTGCCAATCAGCACCATGATCGGTGCCAGTTCATAGAAGTGGCCGGGCACATCCAGCACGCTGGCCAGTGCGGCGAGGCCGATCGAGCCGCCCGCCTTGGCCATGTTCGACAGCGCATCGACCAGATCGATGAACAGAAACAGCGACAAGAACGCCAGCGACACGAACATCACCGACACCGTGATGTCGACATAGAACAGGCGGCGCACTGTCTTCATCGGGGCCAGGCGCTTCAGGTGGCGACGTTGCCGTTGACGTCGGCAATGCGACGCGGCGCGCGCTTCGCCGCGTCCTGCCGCCACATCAGGTACACGGCGAGCAGCAGCGCGGCACCGTGCGTCAGCAGCAAGGCATAACCGATTCCCATCTTTCCATTGGACACCCAGGCCCGCGACAGGCTGATCAGGTTGTAATAGACAACAAAGGTCAACAACGCAAAAATCAGATTCCAGTTGCTGGCCCGCCGCGGGTTGATTGCCGCCAGCCCGATCGCCAGCAACACCATGTTGGCAGCGGCCAGTATCAGGCCCAGGCGCCAGGTCAGCTCGCCCAGGTGCTCCGGCGTCGGCTTGCTCAACAGCGCCACCGTGGAGCGCGCTTTCGGTGGCAAGTCGTCGGTGGGTGACGCGAGCTTGTCGCCAATGGTCACGTCGTAGCGATCGAAGCGCGACAGCGTCTTTTCGGTGGACTTGCGGTTGACCTCGTTGCGCTGACCGTCGCCCAAGCGCAGGTAGCGATTCTGGTCCTCGACCTCGACGCGACCGGTGCGCGAGGTGGTGACCGATTCGCTGTCCTTGAGGCGACCGTAGATGAACACATTGCGCCCGTCGGTGCCGTCCGGCGAATTGCGCTCGATGAAGAACACCCGGCTGCCGTCGGCAGACGCCTCGAACTGGCCCGGCGTCACGCGCGACAGGTTGGAGCGGCGCTCGAACTGGTCCTTCAGTTCGGCGGAGCGTTCGTTGACCCAGGGCCACACCAGCAGCGACAGCAGCAGCACCACCAGCAGCACCGGCCAGGTGGTGCGCAGCACCGGCCGAATGAAGCGCGACAGGCTCACGCCGCTGGCAAACCAAACCGCCATCTCGCTGTCGCGGTACATCCGGCCGAGTGTGCCCATGATGGCGATGAACATCGACAGCGCCAGCATGGTTGGCAGGTGCGCCAGCGCGGTGTAGCCCAGCAGCAGCACCACGTCTTGGGGCGCCGCCTTGCCACCGGCGGCCATGCCCAGGGTGCGGATCAACATCATCGTCAGCACGATGGTCAGAATGACGACCACCGTGGCGCCAAAGGTGCGCGCCAGGTCACGACGCAAGGTCGAATCGAATAACATCGGCAGCCCAATTCATCAGCCGACATTATGGACTTCAGACACCTCGTTGCGACCCCTGCGTCCTTGTCCGAAATCAGCGCTGATGCGCTGCTGCTTGTCGTGCATGGCAGCGTGGTCGATGGCGCGCTGGCGCCTGCGATCTCGGCGCTGATCGGCGATGCGGTCGAGGCTGGTGATCTGCAGCTGAAAGCCGGTCGCAGCCTGTACCTGCACCGACCTGCGGGCGTGAAAGCGGCACGGCTGCTGGTGGTCGCTGCGGCGGCTGCGAGCGTGAAGTCGTTCAAGGCGGCCGTGGCGGCCGGGCTGGGCCAATTGAAGGGCAGCGGCGCGAAGCACATTGCAGTGGCGGTGGCCGATGCCAACCCGCTGACCGCGCTGTACGCTGAGGCATTGGCCACCGCCGCCGCCGATGCGACCTATCTTTATCGCCACACCAAGCCGAGTGCAGCGAAAGCGCCCGCCATGTCGCGCTTCACGCTGGTCTGCGGCAAGGCCCAGGCCGTCGATGTCGCGGTCGGCCTGCAACGCGGCGCGGCGATCGCCGCCGGCGTCACGCTGGCGCGTGAATGTGCAAACCGCCCGGGCAACCACTGCACGCCGACGTATCTGGGCGAGCAGGCCAAGCGGCTCGGCAAAGAACACGGGCTGAAGGTCGAGGTGCTCGATCGCAAGGCGGTCGAGAAGCTCGGCATGGGCGCGTTTCTGGCCGTGGCGCAGGGCTCGGCCGAACCGCTGCGCTTCATCGTGGCGCGCTACGAAGGGGCTGCGAAATCGCAGGCGCCGGTGGTGCTCGTCGGCAAAGGCATCACCTTCGACACGGGTGGCATCTCGATCAAACCATCCGCCGAGATGGACGAGATGAAGTACGACATGGGCGGCGCCGCGAGCGTGCTCGGCACGCTGCGCGCAATCGCCGAGATCAAGCCGAAGCTCAATGTGATCGGCATCGTCCCGAGCTGCGACAACATGCCCAGCGGCAAGGCGGTCAAGCCGGGTGATGTGGTGACCAGCCTGTCTGGCCAGACCATCGAGATATTGAACACCGACGCCGAAGGCCGGCTGATTCTGTGCGACGCACTGACCTACGCCGAGCGCTTCAAGCCGGCGGTGGTGGTCGACATCGCCACGCTGACCGGCGCCTGCGTGATCGCGCTGGGCCACCACCGTTCGGGCCTGTTCACCGCCGACGACGCACTGGCCGCCGAGTTGCTGAACGCAGGCGATGCGGCGCTCGACCCGTGCTGGCGCATGCCGCTCGACGACGAGTACGACGAGGGCCTGAAGAGCAACTTCGCCGACATGGGCAACGTCGGCGGGCGCGCCGGTGGCGCGATCACTGCTGCGATGTTCCTCAAGCGCTACACCGCCAAATACCGTTGGGCGCACCTCGACATTGCGGGCACCGCCTGGAAGTCCGGCGCGGCCAAGGGCAGCACCGGGCGCCCGGTGGGCTTGCTGACCCACTTCGTGCTGGCCCAGATCAAGTGATCGCCTGCCGGCTGTACACGATCCGATGACCGAAGTGCAGTTCCACGTCAACGTGCCCGACAGCGTGCACTACGCGTGTCGGCTGCTGCGCAAGGCCCTGCGCAAGGGCGTGAGGCTGGCGGTGACTGGCCCGGCCGCGACGCTGGCTGAGCTGGACCGCGCGCTGTGGGTGTTCGAGGCCGATGAATTCCTGCCGCATGTGAGCGTGCACGACGTCACCCTCACGGCAGCGCAGCAGCGCGCGCCGGTGTGGCTGGTCGAAGATGCCATTCATGGCACCGCGATGCCGGTGCTGGTGAACCTTGGCGCGCCGGTGACGGCGAGCTTCGAGGCCTATCCGCGCGTCATCGAGATCGTTTCCGCTGACGATGACGACCGCGTCGCCGGTCGCCAGCGCTGGCGCGACTACCTGGCCCGCGGCTGCGCACCGCTCAAGCACGAGGTGGCCGCTTGAGCCTGCCCACGCTGCCGCCGATGCGGGTGCCCACGCTGACCGAAGTGGTCGACTGGCCGCCGATGCAGCTGGTCGTGGTCGAGAAGCCGGTGCCCGACCTGCCGCCCGCGCCACCGATCGACGAAGCGGCGCTGACCCAGCGCATCCTTGCTGGCCTGCAGCAGCAGGTCGATGCAATGCTCGACCAGCAGCTGCGCGCGGCGATGCAGCCGCTGCTGAACCGCCTGGCCGACACGCTGGCGCTGCAAGCGCGAGACGAATTGGCATCGGCCTTGCGTGACATGGTGGCACTCGCGGTGTCGCGGGAAATGATCCGGCTGCGGGCCGAGGCGCCGCGCGACGATTCGGCTTGATGCCGAATCGGCAGCGCTGAGCCTTCACTTTTTTCTCGGGGATGGATGACATGCGAACCCAACTGAACACCCGGATGCTCGCGATGGTGGTGGCCTTGACGGCAGCGTCCGCGGGATCGGTCAGCGCGCAGCAGCTGATCGTCAAAATTGGCCACGTCGGGCCGACCAGCGGCCCCGATGCGCACCTGGGCCAGGACAACGAACTCGGCGCCAAGATGGCCATCGACGAGCTGAACGCCAAGGGTGTCGTCATCGGCGGCAAGAAGGCGAAGTTCCAACTGCTGGCCGAAGACGATGCGTCCGACCCCAAGCAGGGCACAGCGGTCGCGCAGAAGCTGGTCGATTCCAACGTCAACGGCGTCATCGGCCATTTGAATTCGGGCACTTCGATCCCCGCGTCGAAGATCTACAGCGATGCCGGCATCCCGCAGATCTCACCGTCGTCGACCAACCCGAAACTCACCCGCCAGGGCTACAAAACGACCTTCCGCGTGGTTGCCGACGATGTGCACCTGGGCGGCACGCTGGGCCGCTATGCGTCGCAAACCCTGAAGGGCAAATCGATCGCCGTCATCGATGACCGCACCGCCTACGGTCAGGGTGTGGCCCAGGAGTTCGAGAAGGGCGTGGCCGGCAGCGGTGGCAAGGTCACTGGCCGCCAGTTCACCACCAGCAAGGCGACCGACTTCACCTCGATCCTGACCGCCATCAAGGCCGGCAAACCCGATGTGGTGTTCTACGGCGGCATGGACTCGGTGGCCGGGCCGATGCTGCGCCAGATGAAGCAGCTGGGCATCGCCGCGACCTTCATGGGCGGCGACGGCCTGTGCACCGCCGCCTTGCCCAGCCTGTCGGCCGGCGCGATGGCCGACGGCCAGGTGGTGTGTGCCGAGGCCGGCGGTGTCGTCGGCGAGCAGAAGAGGGCGATGGACGACTTCCGCGTCGCCTTCAAGAAGAAGTTCAACGTCGCCGTGCAACTCTATGCGCCCTACGTCTACGACTCGGTCAACGTGATGGTCGCCGCGATGGTCAAGGCCGG